>NZ_RRZJ01000022.1:0-94083 GCF_004368175.1 Pseudomonas sp. CH235 | reverse complement strand
ATTCCAGGGCATGGTCAGCACCTCCTGACCATGATTGATACCTGTAAACCATGTCCCCGGTCTCAAACGTAAAGGATGTACCCGGTCTTTACCCACCCCAGCCCTCTCCCCCAAGGGGGCGAGGGGGGAAAGGGAGCCGATCTCCATGGGTTTCTAAACCTGAGTTCGACACAAGGTTTTCAGGTCGGCGTAACTCGAACATTCAACTCCGTCAGTCCCCTCTCCCTCGGGGAGAGGGCTAGGGTGAGGGGAAAGGCTTCACGCGGAGGTACTGACCAACGAACCGGAAGTACCGCTATCCGAATCCTGCAACGCCGCCAACAACGCCGCCGTCGCCGTCTGCAATGAAGCCGACGTCGTCGCAATCTGCGACTGCGCCGCCGCAACATCCGCCGCCTTGGCATCCTGGCTTTCCTGCTTCGCCTGAGCCGCTTGCAGCGCCTTTTGCTCTTCCTGCAACTGCTTCTGCAACTCGGCAATCTGCTTGCGCAGTTCTTTCACGGTATCCGATTCTTCGCTGCTGGAACTGCTGTCCCCCGCCGGCGCCGCGCCACCGCCCGCCGCCACTTTGCTGGTGTCGGCTTTCACGCCGGTGCTGGCCGCCGCTGAGGTGGAGGTGTCGTCGGCCGTATCGGCAATCGAGGTTTTGCTGGTGGGCGTGGTGGCGGTCTGATTGATCGAAACAGACGTGATGCTGACCATGGGAAATCTCCAATGCCGGTTATAGATAACCGGGCATCGGCGGCGGTCTGCACCAATTGAGATCGACTGTGTACCGACTCGGTAACCGAACCGGTACACAGTCACTGGCCGGTCAGACGCTCAGGCGAGCGGTGACGTCGTTCAGTTGGCCGGACAGGCCGTGCAGGTTCTGGCTGGCGCTTTCGGTGCGCTGCACGTTGTCGAGGTTGGTGCTGGCGATCGAGGTGATCTCGGTCAGGTTGCGCGAGATGTCTTCGGCGACCGAGGTCTGTTCCTCGGCGGCGGTGGCGATCTGGCGGTTCATGTCGCGAATCGCTTCCACCGCGTGGGTGATGCGCTCGAGCATGGCGCCGGCCTGGGTCACTTGCTCGACGCTTTCATCGCTGCGGGTCTGGCCGCTGTCGATGGCCTGGGCCGCGTCCACCGCACCGGTCTGCACGCTGTGGATGATCTGGTTGATCTCAATGATCGACTCCGCCGTACGCTGCGCGAGGTTGCGCACCTCATCGGCGACCACCGCAAAACCACGCCCCGCTTCACCGGCACGGGCCGCTTCGATGGCGGCGTTGAGCGCCAGCAGGTTGGTCTGCTCGGCGATCCCGCGAATCACTTCCAGCACCTTGCCGATGCGACCGCTGTCAGCTTCCAGACGACGGATCACGGTGGCGGTGTTGGCGATTTCGCCGCGCATCTGGGTGATGCTGTGAATGGTGCTCTGCATGACCTTCTCGCCCTGCTGCGCGGACTGGTCGGCATCGTCGGCCGCACGTGCAGCGTCAGCCGCATGACGGGCGACTTCCTGGGCGGTGGCGGACATTTCGTTCATCGCCGTGGCCACCTGATCGGTGCGGCTGAACTGCTCGTTGGTGCCGCCGGCCATCACGGTGGCGATGGCGTTCAACTCGCCGCTGGCGCTGTCCAGATCCTTGGCGCTGCGTTGCAGATGATTGAAGGTTTCGGCGAGGAAATCGCGCAACGTGTTGGCCGCTGCGGCCAGGTTACCCAGCTCGTCCTGACGGTCGCTGGACACACGCTCGACCAGACGCCCCTTGCTCAACTGGGTGACGTAGTCGATGAGTTTGCGGATCGGCTCGACCAGGTTGCGGTTGACCAGCCACAGGCTGAGCAGACCGATCAGCAAGCCTGACGCGAGCATCACCAACAGCCCCAGCCACACAGTGCGGTCAGCACTGGCGCTGATCTGCGCCGATTGCTCGGTGCCCTGCTTGCGCAGCTCGGCGACCAGCTCGCTCATCTGGTCGCTGACGGCACGGTCGACGCCTTTGACGGCGGCGTCCCCCGCAGTCGGATCGGCACCGGCGGCGACGTAGGCATCACGGCCCTTCTGGTACGCAGCACCAAGCAGACGGTGTTCTTCGCGCAGGCGATCAATGCGGGTTTTCAGCGCAGGCTCGAGGCCTTTCTGGTTGGCCAGCTCACCGAGGATGCCCTGCACATCGCGCTGACGGTCTTCGAACTGGCCCCAGTACTTGGCCAGATCCGCCGGTTGCTTTCCGCGCAGCAGAACGTTTTTCCACTCCTGAACCTGCACCTTGAATTGCAGGTTGGCTTCATCGATCAGTTGCGAGGTGTGCAACGGACCTGCGATCAATTGGCTGTAGTTCTGCACGCCGTTGGACAGGAAATGAAAGCAGGCCAGCGCGATCAACAGCATCGCCAGCAGGCTGCCGCTCAGCAGGGCGAGAATTTGCGCTCTCAGGGATTTTTGCAGCATCACAGGTACTCAGGACAGGGATGAGGCACGCCCGGTAAGACGTGAATTGTTGCCGGACATCCGTGTCGGCGGACCTTGGCTCATGGCCGAAGGCGCGCAACCTAACTCATGCGTGATCGGCGTTCCAGCGCCCTTCTTGAGAAAAATCCGACCCTCGGTAACGCGTTGATTTGACGTCATTTTGCTGTCACACAAACGTCATGTGACATTGCGATGATGCGGCTCAGGTGAATCTGCAAATCCCGCGACAGACGCCTCCTCGCAGCGAGCCTTCATGAACCACAGCCTCGATATCAGTCATCGTGATCCTGACCTGTTCGGCCTGCTTTACGGCTTTCGCTTTCGCCCCGGCGAACGCGGGCGCGAGGTGGATTCGGCGACCGCCCTGCGCTGTCTGCAAGACGACAGCGAGGGCGATGAATTTCTCTGGCTGCACCTGAACCTGGCGCACGCCGCGTGCGAGCGCTGGATGAAAAGCCATCTGCAATTGCCCGAAGAGTTTTTCGAAGCGCTGCACGAAGGTTCGCGCTCGACCCGCATCGAGCATGTGGATTCGGCGTTGCTGGCGGTGGTCAACGATGTGGTGTTCAACCTCAGCAGCATGGTGTCATCGGACGTGTCGACGCTGTGGGTCTGCGTGCGCAGCAAACTGATCGTCAGTGCGCGCCTGCAACCGCTGCACTCGGTGGACAAGCTGCGTTCTTCGGTGAAGTCCGGCGAGTGCTTTCGTTCGCCGCTGGAACTGCTGGTGCACCTGCTGCGCGATCAGGGCGAAGTACTGACCCAGATCGTGCGCAAGACCAGCATGAGCGTCGATCAGGTCGAGGACGAATTGCTCTCCTCACGACTGTCGACCAACCGCGCCGAACTCGGCGCCAACCGGCGGGTGCTGGTGCGCCTGCAACGGCTGCTGGCGCTGGAACCGGGTTCGCTGCTGCGCCTGCTCAACCGACCACCGCCGTGGTTGCAGAAGGAAGACGTGAAGGAGTTGCGCAAGTCCACCGAGGAGTTCGCGCTGATCATCAACGACCTGACCGCCCTCGGCGAGCGGATCAAGCTGTTGCAGGAGGAGATCGCCGCCAACCTCAACGAACAGAGCAACCGCACGCTGTTCACCCTGACCGTGGTCACGGTGCTGGCGCTGCCGATCAACATCATTGCCGGTTTCTTCGGCATGAACGTCGGCGGCGTGCCGCTGGCCACCGATCCGGAAGGGTTCTGGATTCTGGTGGCGCTGGTGGCGACGTTTACCGTGATCGCCGGGCGCTGGGCGTTTCGCAAGCGGCGGGATTACTGACTTACTTTGCAAGATCGTTCCCACGCTCCGCGTGGGAATGCATCAGGTGACGCTCTGCGTCACAGGGACGCGGAGCGTCCCGGGCGGCGTTACCACGCAGAGCGTGGGAACGATCGTCGCATTGGATCTTCATCGCCCTTCAGATCAGCGGCGCGGCTAATCCGCTAAACACTGATCTGTCGCAGCCTCTCTGTAATATTTAGCAACGATCATGGGCGACACTCCTTCCCCCGCTCAGGATTGTCCTCCCATGGCTACTCCCTCCCTGACCGCCAGCCCGGCCCCCGCTGCCAGTGGCAGGCCGGCCCTCGACAAGAAAACCGGCCCGTTCACCTACGTAGTGTTTTTCGCGGTACTGGCGATGGGGATGCTGTTCACCGCCTACAGCCTGATGCACGACATGCACGAACTCGGCACGGTGGTCACCACCTGGACGCCGTTCCTGCTGCTCGGCGTGGCGTTGTTGATTGCGCTGGGCTTCGAGTTCGTCAACGGTTTCCACGACACCGCCAACGCCGTGGCCACGGTGATCTACACCCACTCGCTGCCGCCTAATGTGGCCGTGGTGTGGTCGGGTTTCTTCAACTTCCTCGGGGTGCTGCTGTCGAGCGGCGCGGTGGCGTTCGGCATCATCGCCCTGCTGCCGGTGGAGCTGATTCTGCAGGTCGGTTCGTCCGCCGGTTTCGCGATGATCTTCGCCCTGCTGATCGCGGCGATCCTGTGGAACCTCGGCACCTGGTGGCTGGGCCTGCCGGCCTCGTCATCGCACACGCTGATCGGTTCGATCATCGGCGTCGGCGTAGCTAACGCGCTGATGCACGGCCGCGATGGCACCAGCGGTGTGGACTGGGCCCAAGCGACCAAGATCGGTTACGCGCTGCTGCTGTCGCCGCTGGTGGGCTTCGGTTGTGCGGCGCTGTTGCTGCTGGCGCTGCGCGCGTTCGTGAAGAACCGTTCGCTGTACAAGGCGCCGGAAGGCAACACCCCGCCACCGTGGTGGATTCGCGGTCTGCTGATCCTGACCTGCACCGGCGTGTCCTTCGCTCACGGTTCCAACGACGGCCAGAAAGGCATGGGCCTGATCATGTTGATTCTGGTCGGCACCCTGCCGATGGCTTATGCGCTGAACCGCACCATGCCGGAAGAACAGTCGCTGCAATTCGCCGCTGTCGCCCAAGTGACCCAGCAAGCGCTGGTGAAAAGTGCGCCACTGCCGGCACCGGCCGATCCGCGCGCTGTGCTCTCCGACTACGTGCGCAGCAAGGAAGCCACGCCGCAACTGATCCCCGCCCTCGCCTCCCTGACCGGACACATCGGTGAAGAAGTCAAAGGCTACGGCTCGCTGGCGAAAGTCCCGGCCGAGGCCATGGGCAACGTGCGTAACGACATGTACCTGGCCAGCGAAACCATTCGCCTGATGGACAAGAACAAGGTCGGCACCTTCGACGCCGACACCAGCGGCAAGCTGCAACTGTTCAAGCAACAGATCGACAACGCCACGCGGTTTATTCCGCTGTGGGTGAAGATCGCAGTGGCGATTGCTTTGGGGCTGGGCACCATGGTCGGCTGGAAGCGGATCGTGGTCACGGTCGGCGAGAAGATCGGCAAAACCCACCTGACCTACGCCCAGGGCGCGTCGGCGGAAACGGTAGCGATGCTGACCATCGGCGCCGCCGACATGTTCGGCCTGCCGGTGTCGACCACTCATGTGCTGTCCTCGGGCGTGGCCGGGACCATGGTCGCCAACGGTGGCGGTTTGCAGATGAAGACCATCCGCAATCTGCTGATGGCGTGGGTGCTGACGTTGCCGGCGGCGATTCTGCTGTCGGGCAGTTTGTATTGGCTGTTCACCCAGATCTTCTGATCCAGCCGAATCCCTGTGAGAGCCTTTACTCCCACAGGGATTTGCGGCAGAAATCAGAGCGTCGAACGAATCAAATCCCCCAGCCAGTCCATGAACACCCGCACCCGCAACGGCAGATGCCGCTGCCTCGCGTACAACAGTGAAATGCCCATCGCCGGCGCGGTGTATTGCGGCAGCACCGTCACCACCTCGCCGGTATCCAGATAGGTGTTCATGCCGGTACGCGGCACCTGGATCAGACCGAATCCCCCCAGACACGCCGACTCGTAGGCATCGGTGCTGTTGACCGTCACACTGCCCGCCATTGGCACCCTGTGAACCTGCCCATCCTGCTCGTAGACAAACCCATCCGAACGCGAACCCAGCACCCCCACGTAATGCACCAACCGATGCTGCGCCAGATCTTCCAGAGTCTGCGGCACGCCATAGCGCTCCAGATACGCGGGGCTGGCGCAGTTGATCATGCTGAAGTCCCCCAGGTGCCGCGCCACCACCGACTGATCGGGCTGCGCGCCGATGCGCACCACGCAATCGAAACCTTCGGCGAGCAGGTCGACCCGGCGATCGGTGCTGCTGATTTCCAGCTCCAGATTCGGATGACGGGCCATGAATTCCGGCAGCTTCGGCATGATCAGCCGTCGCGACAGAATGTTCGGCATATCGACCCGGATCCGCCCGGTCAGCGACGCTTCGTCCTGGCGGAACAGGTTCTCGATTTCGTCCATGTGCGACAGCAGATCCTTGCTTCGCTCGTACAGCGCAAGGCCGTCCTGAGTCGCCTGGACCTTGCGCGTCGTGCGTTGCAGCAGCCGCGTGCCGAGCAGGGTTTCAAGCGCCTGTACCTGCTCGGACACCGTTGAACGCGGCAGCCCGAGACTCTCCCCCGCCATCGTGAAACTCGACAATTCGCTGACCCGGACGAAGGTGCGCAGCAGTTCCAGTTTGTTCATGGGCCACCCATTGATTGTTCGGACAATCCGACCAGTGATTCCGGTTTCAGTCTGTTTATCACCTCACAGCGGATAAATAAACTGTGCCCCATCAACCGTCACTGCCATCGAGGAAGACCCATGAACCGCAAAATCGCATTGATCACCGGTGCCAGCCGTGGCCTCGGCAAGAACGCCGCCCTGCACCTCGCCGCGCAAGGCGTGGACATCATCGGCACCTACAACAGCCGCGCCGATGAAGCCCAGGCGCTGGTGCAGGAACTGGAAACCCTCGGCGCCCAAGCCGTGATGCTGCAACTGGATGTCGGGCGCAGCGAAGGTTTTGCCGATTTCGCCGTGCGGGTCGAGCAGGCGCTGCAACAACTTGAACGTCCGCGCTTCGATTTCCTGATCAACAACGCCGGGATTGGCGTGCATGCCTCCTTCGCCGACACCACGCCGGAGCAGTTCGACCTACTGATGAACGTGCAGTTGAAAGGGCCGTTCTTCCTCACTCAGCAACTGCTGCCGCTGATCAACGATGGCGGGCGGATCATCAACATCTCCAGCGGTCTGGCCCGCTTCACCCTGCCGGGTTACGCGGCTTACGCGGCGATGAAAGGCGCGATGGAAGTGCTGACCCGTTATCAGGCCAAGGAGCTGGGGGCGCGGCAGATCGCCGTGAATATCCTGGCACCGGGCGCCATCGAAACCGACTTCGGTGGCGGCGCGGTGCGCGACAATTCGGCGTTGAATGCGATGGTCGCCAGCAACACCGCGCTGGGCCGGGCCGGGCAGCCGGATGACATTGGCGGTGCGCTGGCGCTGTTGCTGTCGCCGGGGGCGCAGTGGATCAACGGTCAGCGGATTGAAGCGTCGGGCGGGATGTTTCTCTAAACCCTGCAAAAACCCAGGACAAAAAAATCGCAGCCCTCACAGGCTGCGATTTTTTTTTCAGTTCTGGCAGACGCTGCGCATCACCAGCCGCTCGCGCACCACGTCATAACCCCAGTGGTAGATGTAGGTGTACGGCAGGAAGAACAGCAGCACGCCGATGTCGAGCAGGAACGCCTGCCACAGACTGACCGACAGCCACCAGGCAATCAGCGGCACGCCCATCACGATCAACCCGCCCTCGAACAGCAGCGCGTGCGCCACTCGCACCCAGGCATTGTGAGCGATGTTCCAGCGCTTGAGCATCCGGTCGAAGAAGCCGTTGAACACCACGTTCCAGCCCAGGGCCAGCAACGCGATTGCGATGGTGACGGCGCCCATTTCGACCAGCGGTTTGCCCATGATCCACGCCAGCAACGGGGTACAGATCAGGATCGCCAGCAGTTCGAAACCGATGGCCTGGAAGATACGCTCAGTGATGGATTTGTTGGCAGTCATGGCCGAAGTCCTCTGTGAAGATGGTTGCCATGATCCAGCACCGAACCGATACTTCATAACCAATAACCATCGATCAAGGCGATAGTTCATGGCATCTCAGGAAGTGTTGCTGGCGTTTGTCCAGGCGGCGACTCAAGGTTCGTTTTCGGCGGCGGCGCGCAAACTCGGGCGCAGTCAGTCGACGGTGAGTGCGGCGGTGGCCAGTCTTGAGATCGATCTGGACCTGGTGCTGTTCGACCGCAGCAGCCGCAAGCCGACGCTGACCCCGGCCGGCCACGTGATGCTACAACGGGCCGAGGCGATTCTGTCGGCCACCAGCCGACTGGAAATGACTGCCCGGCAATTGGCCCAAGGTGTTGAGCCGAAACTCACGGTGGCGATTTCCGACACTTATCAGTCCGACCGTTTCGAAGCCGCATTGGTGGGTTTCGAGCAGCGTTATCCGGATCTGGAACTGGAATGCCTGATCGCCGAGTGCGATGACCTGGTCGAACTGGTGCAGCGCGGTCGGGCGCATCTGGCGTTTGCCGAGATGCAGGACAACTACCCGCCGGACCTGGCAACCGCGACCGTCGCCGAGCGCACTGAAATCGCCTTGTTTGTGGGTCGTGGGCATCCGTTGGCGACTCAGGAATCCATCGATCAAACGGTCCTTGAGCAGCATCGCGAACTGCGCCTGGCCACCATCGTCAATCCCTATGACAGTCGCGGCAAAGGCCGGGTGTGGTCGGCACCGAGTTACCTGATGCTGCTGGAAATGGCCGAGAAAGGTTTTGGCTGGGCCCCGCTGCCACGCTGGCTGGTGGAGCGTTTCGGCAATGATTTGCTGGTGGAACTGAAGGTGCGCGGCTGGCCGAAACCGGTGTTCGTCGATGCGCTGTGGTCGCGGCTGTACCCGCCGGGGCCAGCGGGCAGCTGGTTGCTGAGCAAGATGCTGGAATAGCTCAGGCCGCCTCGATGGCTAGCGGGCGGTTCACCTGAAAATACGTGTGCAACCCGCGCATCGTCGGCAACTCCAGCGCTTGCGCTGCATAGCACAATCCCACCCGCCGGGTCGGCGCCGGCAGGTGCAGCGCGCGCACGACGATGCGTTCATGCCTGCTGACAAGCGACTGCGGCAACATCGCCACGCCGACACCCGCCGCCACCATGTGCAACGCCTGTTGCAGTGAACCGGCATGCCCCGCCACCGCTTCCGGCGAGCGTCCGTACAGCGCCATCAACCGCTGATGTGAAGGATGCTGTGGGCAGGTGATCCAGTCCTCGATCGGCGCCCAGCCGGCCTGCGCGTTTGCCATCGGATGATCGAGAGGCAGCGCCATCACATAGGACTCTTCCCACAGCGGCAGGAACAGTTCGTCCTCGCAGCACATTTCCTCGACCGCCAATCGACCATCGCCGTGACAGCCCTCTTCCAGGGTCAGCAACAGATTGGGCAACGCCTGATGGGCCATCCGCACGAAGGCTTCGATGTGACTGGCGGCGATGTCGCCTTCGATGCCGAGGGTCAGCGGCGCACGGTTTTCGCGGCCGCGAAACATCCGGCTCAGTGCCTCGGACTCGGCCACCATCCGCCGTGCCTGCGGGTATAGAAGACGCGCTTCGTCGCTGACTTCCACACCACGGGGCTGACGCACGAACAGCGTCGCGCCGAGTTCTTCTTCCAGCTGTTTGATGGTCACCGACAACGTGGGCTGACTGATGAACAGCCGTTGCGCGGCGGCGGTGATGTTGCGTTCCTCGAACACCGCGAGGAAGGCTTTGAGATGGCGGATATCCATAGGAGATTCCGATAGCAGACAGAGGAATAAGGCATTTTTCAGCCTCCAGCGGACTAAATATACTGCGTCACGAATCTGGTTATTTGTTTTTCTTATCTCAGGAGTTCAACCATGAGCAAGCCATTGATCATCATCACCGGCGCCAGCTCGGGCATCGGCGAAGCCACCGCCCGCCGCTTGAGCGCTGCCGGCCATCCGCTGCTGTTGCTGGCCCGGCGCATCGAACGCCTCGAAGCAATGGCCCTGCCGAACACCCTCAGCCGCCGCGTCGACATCACCGACCGCGCCGCGTTGCTGGCCGCTGTGGCCGAGGCGGAAGCGCAGTTCGGCCCTGCCGATGCACTGATCAACAACGCCGGGGTGATGCTGCTGGGCGAGATGAGCAAGCAGGACCCGGCGCAGTGGGACCAGATGCTCGACGTCAACGTGAAGGGCCTGCTCAATGGCGTGCACGCGGTGGTCGCCGGGATGATCGAGCGCAAGCACGGCACGATCATCAACGTCAGCTCGGTGGCCGGACGCAAGACGTTCCCGAACCATGTGGCGTATGTCGGCACCAAGTTTGCGGTGCATGGGTTGTCGGAGAATCTGCGTGAAGAGTTGTCGCCGCATAACGTGCGGGTGACCACGATTGCGCCGGGTGCGGTGGAGACCGAGTTGCTGAGCCATACCACGGATGAGGCGATCAAGACCGGGTATCAGGCCTGGAAGCAGGACATGGGTGGCACGGTGTTGAGTGCCGAGGATGTGGCGACGGCGATTGCTTATGCGTATGGGCAGCCGCAGGGGGTTTGTATTCGCGAGATTGTGATGGCTGCGACTCGGCAGCAGGCCTAAAAGCTAAAGGCGAAAGGCAAAATCAAAAGCGCCCTCACCCTAACCCTCTCCCGAAGGGAGAGGGAACTGACCGAGGTGTCTTACGTCATACATCGACTTGAAATATCGAGTCGATTATGGATTCAGAGCAAATCTCTCACGTCGGCGCATATCTCCAATATTCCCGGATCGGTTCCCTCTCCCTCCGGGAGAGGGCTAGGGTGAGGGCAAGCGATCCAAAGCCGAAAGCCGCCCCTCGATAAACCGCCGCTCCGGCTCTTGCCGCGTCAATTCCAGGGCACGCCGATAAGCCGCCCGCGCCTCCTCAACCCGCCCCAACTGCCGACAAAACTCCGCCCGCGCCGAATGCGCCAAGTGGTAATCCTGCAACTCCCCACGCTCCAGAATCCCTTCAACCAGGGTCAACCCCGCCAGCGCCCCGTCACGCTTGGCCACCGCCACCGCCCGGTTCAACTCGATCACCGGCGACGGCACCGCCCGCAACAAAACGTCATACAGCCCGACGATCTGCACCCAGTCCGTCTCCCCTGCCGTCGGCGCTTCGGCATGCACCGCCGCAATCGCCGCTTGCAGGCAGTACGGCCCGAAACGTCCCGTGGTCAGCGCTTTTTCCACCAGTTCACAGCCTTCGGCAATCAGCTCGGCATTCCACAATCCGCGATCCTGATCATCCAGCAAAATCAGTTCACCGCTTGGCGTCGAGCGCGCCGACCTCCGCGACTCATGCAACAACATCAACGCCAGCAGCCCCATAACTTCCGGATCCGGCAATAACTCCAGCAACAACCGCCCGAGGCGGATCGCCTCGCGGGTCAGGTCTTCGCGGGTCACCTGAGCGCCGCCGGACGCCGAATAACCCTCGTTGAACACCAGATAAATCACCCGCAACACGCTGTCGAGGCGCTCGGGCAATTCGCTCAGGCTCGGCACTTGATAAGGAATTTTCGCGTCACGAATCTTCGCCTTAGCGCGCACGATGCGCTGGGCAATCGCCGCCGGGGCCGAGAGAAATGCGCGGGCGATTTCTTCAGTGGTGAGGTCGCAGACTTCACGCAGGGTAAGCGGTACTTGCGCGTCCGCCGCCAGCGCCGGGTGGCAGCAGGTGAAGATCAGGCGCAGGCGATCGTCTTCCACGTCTTCGGCGTCCCATTCGGACTGTTCCAGTTCTTCCAGTTGCGCCAGCAATAACGGCTGCGAGGCCTTGAACCGTGCGCGGCGGCGCAGCACGTCGATCGCCTTGAAGCGCCCGGTGGACACCAGCCAGGTTCGCGGATTGTCCGGCACGCCGTCGCGCTGCCAGCGCTCGACCGCGACGAAGAACGCCTCGTGCAGGGCTTCTTCGGCGAGGTCGAAATCGCCGAGCAGGCGGATCAGGGTCGCGAGGATCCGTCGCGAGTCTTCGCGATAGACCTGCTCGACCCGCGCCCGGACCTCAGACATTCAACTGGCGCACGGGACGCACTTCGACGCTGCCGACCCGGGCCGCCGGAATGTTGCCGGCGACCTGAATCGCTTCGTTGAGATCCCGCGCGTCGATCAGGTAGAAACCGGCCAACTGCTCCTTGGTCTCGGCGAACGGGCCGTCGGTGATCGACAGCTTGCCGTTGCGCATGCGCACCGTGGTGGCGGTCTGCACCGACTCCAGCGCTTCGGCGGCAACCATCCGGCCGCTGCCCTGGATCGACTCGGCGTAGGCCCAGCACTCGGCATCCTCCGGGCTGTCGGGCGACGAATGCAGCAGGCGCTCATCGCTGTAGACCAGGCATAAATACTTCATGGCGTTCTCCTGAATCGGACGGATCAACTATGGCTGAAGATCAGGGTTTCACATCGAACAGGGTCGCGCCGCTCATCGGGTCGAACGGTGCAGACCAGTGCTCGTGGGCGATCTTCCACACCCCGCCAACCTGCCGGTAGCACGCGGTAACGCGCATCCAGCAACTCTGGGTTTCGCCCTTTTCATTGGTCCCGCCGCAGTTGGCGACCCAGTGGGCGAAGGCGATGTTGTCGGCGGCCTCGATCGCGATTTCGTGGAACTCGAAGATGTGCGGGCCGGGGCACATTTCCATGCAGTCCACCCAGTGCGCGCGGTAGGCCTCCTTGCCCTTGAATTGCAGGGCCTTGATCGCATCGAACGAGAGGATGTCGTCGGCGTACAGCGCCATGACTTTTTCCACGTCCTTGGTCATCACCGCCTCGCGGTAGGTGTCGATCAGGGTTTGAATCTGCGCTTGCGTACTCATGGGGTTTCTCCCTGGTTTTTGTTGTGAAGACACCCTTAGTCGTTCGGCGATTTGCCGGATCGACAGTTGAAACAAAAAAATTCCGGAGAAGACAAACTCGCTAGAATCCGAGGCTCATCTTTGTAGGAAAAAGGAAATTCCCGTGTCAGCCCGACTCGTGCCTTACGAAAGCCTGAACGCCACCCAACGCCAACAGGTCGAGGCGATTGAAATCCACGCCGAGCAGATCAAGTTCTCCGGCGATATCCATGGCGCCCTGCACACGCTGCTGTCGAAACCCGGCCCCGGCGTGAAAGGTTTTGCGCTGCTGGCCGAAGACGTGCCGGTGGCGTTCCTGCTGCTCAAACGCCCGCCGGTCCTGCCGGAATGGGCCGACGAACACAGCGCCACCCTGCATGCGTTGCAGGTCGATCACCGCGCACAGGGCAAGGGTTACGGCAAGGCCTGTCTGCTGGCGTTACCGGAAGTTGCGCGCCAGGCCTGGCCGGAAATCAAAGGGCTGGAACTGTCGGTGGACGCCGACAACGACGCCGCGATTGCGCTGTACGCCAAGTACGGTTTCGTCGACAGCGGCGAAGCGTACAAGGGTCGCATCGGTTACGAGCGGCGCATGGGGCTGTTCTTCTAATCGTCGAGGGAGCAACGATGATCGATTCAATCGAAGCGCTGGAAGCCATTTACGGATTGCCCCACGAACGGGCGGTGCGCAAGCAGATCGATTTTCTCAACGAGGACTATCAGGCGATGGTCCGGGTCTCGCCGCTGGTGATTGTCAGCTCAGTCGGAGCTGATGGCATCGACGGTTCCCCGCGCGGTGATGCGCCGGGGTTTGTGCGGATCATTGACGAGCGCACCCTGGCCCTGCCGGATCGTCCGGGCAACAACCGCATCGATACCTTGCGCAACGTGTTGCACGATCCGCGAGTGTCGCTGCTGTTCATCATTCCGGGGATCGGCGAGACGTTGCGGGTCAACGGTACGGCGAGCATCAGCGCTGATCCCGACTTGCTGGAAAGCTTCGCGGTGAACGGCAAACCGGCGCGCACGGTGCTGCTGGTGACGGTGGAGGCGGCGTTCTTTCATTGCTCCAAGGCATTCGTGCGTTCGGATGCGTGGAACCCTGAAACCCACTTGCCGCGCTCGGCGCTGCCGACGGCGGGCGCGTTTCACAAGCGTCTGAATGATGGGCAGTTTGATGCCGAGGCCTATGATCGCGAGGCCCCGGCCAGAGTACGTGACACCCTCTACTGACCCCGCCCACCGATCGTTCCCACGCTCTGCGTGGGAACGATCAGGTCAGGGGTTCTTCTTCAAAGGGTCAGGATCATCTCGTGCCACGCCATCCCGCCGTGGTCGGATTCGGACGGTTTGATGTAGGCAAAACCGAATCCGGCGTACAGCGGGATATGCCGTTCCTTGCACATCAGGTGGATCGTCGCCTTGCCCTGCTCGCGCATGCGTTCGATGAACTCGCCCAGCAGGCGCTTGGCCAGACCCAGG
Source organism: Pseudomonas sp. CH235 (assembly GCF_004368175.1). Classification (NCBI taxonomy): domain Bacteria; kingdom Pseudomonadati; phylum Pseudomonadota; class Gammaproteobacteria; order Pseudomonadales; family Pseudomonadaceae; genus Pseudomonas; species Pseudomonas sp. CH235. The sequence goes on along the minus strand of NZ_RRZJ01000022.1, from coordinate 79,803 downwards.
CCCTGATAATCCGGGTGCACCACCACCGACATGATCACCACGTTCGGCCCCGCCGGGTCGTGGCCGATCAGTTCCTTGAATGCCTCGTCGGACATCTGCACATCAAACGCTGCACCGGAGTTGATGAACCCGGCCACCTGCCCGTCCACCTCGGCGACGATGAAACCGTCCGGCCAGGTGGCGATGCGCGTGGCGATCTTCTCGCGGGTCGCGGCTTCGTCGCCCTCGTAGGCGAGGGTTTCGATGGCGTAGCAGCGGTCCAGGTCGGCGGCGGTGACGTGGCGGATGACGGTGTTCATGGCGGCTCGAAATCAGTGGAACAAGGCCGCCAAGGATAAAGGAATAAGGTGTTCATATCGATCCGCACGGGCGGCGTAAAGCCTGCGTATAAGCGCTTTTCTTCGGATTCGGGACGGTCTATTTCTGACGCCTGTCTCTGATCACCCGAGGGGGGAACCGTTTATGAGCAGCGTTGAGATCGGTTTGTTGATGGTGTTGGGCATCAGCTTCTTCGGCTTCATTACCCTGGGCATCGACCTGTTGCGGGCACGACGGATCAAGGGCAAGTGAAACTCGACCGGCAGCGCGAAGCGGGTTCGCGCTGCCGGTTGCCGATCAGGTTTTCTTTTCCACCGGGACGCAGATTTCCAGCTTGCCGGTATTGAGCTTCGGGTTGAAATCGGCGCTGTAGCGTTCCAGCTCCGGGGCGTTGAGCCCTTTGTATTCGGAATTCGGCAGCCAGGTGTTGTAGATGTAGTCAATGGTCTGCGGCAACTGATCCAGCGAACCCTTGTGTTCGAACACCGCGTACTGACGCGGCAGGACTTCGATCCACGGATACTTTTCCTGCGGGAAGTCGTCCAGCTTGCGGATTTCGACCCCGGCCATGTAATCGAAACCGCCGTTGCCGTCGAAATTGCTGCAGACACCGTAGGTCACTTCACCCTTCTGCCCCGGAATATTTCCGATGTGCGGGATCAGTTTTTCCCACAGCGCAGGGATGTCCTGAACGGTCTCTTGAGTGAAGCGATCGCGAAATCCTGCAATCAGCAGGAAGTGTCCATGTTCGAAGCGAGGTTCAGCCACTTCGACGCGTTTTTGCTCATCCATGACTCGACTCCTTGAACGAAAAAAGTGGGTTCGGCTGGGAGTATAGAAGCCAAACCCGATTCGCACATTTACAGCGTATGCAGGGCCTCGGCGGCGCCGGAACCGACGAACTCGTTATAACCGGATACGATCACGTAGACCGCGAAATAGCAGAAGATCGCTGCAGATGCCATGTAGGAATAGCGCAGGAGTTTGTCGCCCAGCAACTTGCCGCCATGGCTCGCGGCGAAGCACAGGCCTGCCGACCACAACAGCCCGGCGCACAGGAAGCCGCCGAGGAACAGCGCCGAGCTCAAAGGACCGCCGCCGCCGGAACGGGCGATCAACGTGCCGCCCACTGCCGCGAACCAGAGGATGGCGCTGGGTGACGACATGGCGAGAAAGATCCCACGGAAGAATTCCTTGCGATGGGAGTTCTGGCCCACTTCGGCGGTCGCCGCCAATTGCGCTTCGTGATGGATCGCCGAATAGATCATCTTCGCCGCGAAGTAGATCAACAGTGCCGAACCGCCGATCCACAACACCCAGCGCACGGTTTCGTATTGCAGCAGAACGGTCATCCCGGCCAGCGCCAGCACCGCGTAGATCAGGTCGCCGACGCAGGTGCCGAGGCCCAGTGCGAAGCCCTGAAAATAGCCGCGCTGCATCGCCAGGGTGATCATCGCGATGTTGGCCACGCCGATGTCCAGGCACAGCGAAAGGCTCAGCAAGAAGCCGCTGGCGAATTCCATTAACCGTTTTCCTTGGGAAAAATTTGTTTACAAAGGCGCTGGACAGTCTGCCATCGCTGCCCTTATCGTCCGCCACAGGTCACCGCAGTGACCAGCGTCGCTCGGACGGTTCCGGGCGCTTACGTTATCCGAGGCAACAATGGCTGAACAAGGTTCGCCGCGCCGCTTTGCGCGCATAGATCGACTCCCCCCTTACGTTTTCAACATCACCGCCGAGCTGAAGATGGCCGCCCGACGTCGCGGCGAAGACATCATCGACTTGAGCATGGGCAACCCCGACGGCGCCACGCCGCCGCACATCGTTGAAAAACTGGTGCAGGTTGCACAACGCGAAGACACCCACGGTTACTCCACGTCCAAGGGCATTCCGCGCCTGCGCCGGGCGATTTCCAACTGGTACAAGGAACGCTACGAGGTCGAGATCGACCCGGAAAGCGAAGCCATCGTCACCATCGGTTCCAAGGAAGGCCTGGCGCACTTGATGCTGGCGACCCTGGATCAGGGCGACACGGTACTGGTGCCTAACCCGAGCTACCCGATTCACATCTACGGTGCCGTGATTGCCGGCGCCCAGGTGCGATCGGTGCCGCTGGTGCCGGGCGTGGACTTCTTCGCCGAGCTGGAACGGGCGATTCGCGGCTCGATCCCGAAACCGAAGATGATGATCCTCGGCTTCCCGTCCAACCCGACCGCGCAGTGCGTGGAACTCGATTTCTTCGAGCGGGTGATTGCTCTCGCCAAACAGTACGACGTGCTGGTGGTGCACGACCTGGCTTACGCCGACATCGTCTACGACGGCTGGAAAGCCCCGTCGATCATGCAGGTGCCGGGTGCCAAGGACATCGCGGTGGAGTTCTTCACCCTGTCCAAGAGCTACAACATGGCGGGCTGGCGCATCGGCTTCATGGTCGGCAACCCGGAACTGGTCAGCGCTTTGGCGCGGATCAAGAGCTACCACGACTACGGCACGTTCACCCCGCTGCAGGTGGCCGCGATTGCTGCGCTGGAAGGTGATCAGCAGTGCGTACGCGACATCGCCGAGCAATATCGCCAGCGCCGCAACGTACTGGTCAAAGGCCTGCATGAACTGGGCTGGATGGTCGAGAACCCGAAAGCTTCGATGTACGTCTGGGCGAAGATTCCCGAAGCCTACGCGCACCTCGGCTCGCTGGAATTCGCCAAGAAGCTGCTGGCCGAGGCCAAGGTCTGCGTCTCGCCGGGTGTCGGCTTTGGTGAGTACGGCGACGATCACGTGCGCTTTGCGCTGATCGAAAACCAGGACCGGATTCGCCAGGCAGTACGCGGGATTCGCGGGATGTTCCGGGCGGATGGCCTCGTGACCAAATCCTGAGGTGATGATCGTTCCCACGTCGAGGCGTCGAACCGTCTGCGTGGGAATGCCTCAATGGACGCTCCGCGTCCGCTTTGGGACGCAGAGCGTCCCGGGCTGCATTCCCACGCGGAGCGTGGGAACGATCCAGGCACAAAAAAACCGCATCGCTGCGTTTTTTTTGTGTCTGGCGTTCGAGGTTAAACGAACAGCGACAGCAACAGAATAAAGCCCAAACCCACCACCGACAGGATGGTTTCCATCGCCGTCCAGGTCTTGAAGGTCTCGGCCACGGTCATGTTGAAGTACTGCTTCACCAGCCAGAAACCGGCGTCGTTGACGTGGGACAGGATCAGCGACCCGGCACCGGTGGCCAGCACCAGCAACTCACGGTTCACGCCCGGAATCATCCCGACCACCGGCACCACAATGCCCGCGCCCGTGATGGTAGCCACGGTGGCCGAACCGGTCGCGATGCGGATCACCGCTGCCACCAGCCACGCCAGCAGGATCGGCGAGATCTGCGCGCTGACCGCCATGTGGCCGATCACGTCGCCCACGCCGCTGGTCACCAGCATCTGCTTGAAGCCGCCGCCGGCACCGATGATCAGGATGATCGCGGCAGTTGGCGCCAGGCTCGCGTCGAGCCATTTGAGCATCTGCTGAGAACCGATGCCCTGCTTGTAGCCGAAGGTGTACAGCGACAGCAGCAATGCCAGCAACAGTGCCGAGATCGGGTGACCGATCATGTCCATCCAGGTGCGGAAGAAATGACCGTCCGGCAGCGCCACGTCGGCGAAGGTTTTCAGCAGCATCAGGAACACCGGCAGCAGCACGGTGACCAGGGTGATGCTGAAGCTCGGCAGATTGGCCGAATCGTTTTCACGGGCCAGTTGATCAACCAGTTCCTGGTTCGGATGACCCGGAATGTGCTTGGCGATGAACGTACCGAAGATCGGACCGGCGATGATTGCAGTCGGCAGTGCGACGATCAGACCGTACAGAATGGTCTTGCCGATGTCGGCACCGAACACGCCGATGGCCAGCAGCGGGCCCGGGTGCGGCGGCACCAGACCGTGCACGGCGGACAGGCCGGCGAGCAGCGGGATGCCGATCTTGATGATCGACACACCGGTGCGGCGAGCCACGATGAACACCAGCGGAATCAGCAACACGAAGCCGATTTCGAAGAACAGCGGAATGCCCACCAGGAAGGCGGCGAACATCATCGCCCACTGGACCTTGTCCTTGCCGAAGGCGCGGATCAGGGTCTGGGCGATCTGATCGGCACCGCCGGATTCGGCCATCATCTTGCCGAGCATCGTACCCAGCGCGAGGATGATGCCGACGAAACCGAGCACGCCACCGAAGCCGTCCTGGAACGCCTTGATGATGGTGCCGATCGGCATGCCGGAGGTCAGGCCGAGGAACGCGGCGGCGATGGTCAGGGCAATGAAGGGGTGAATCTTGAATTTGGTGATCAGGACGATGAGTCCGATCACCGTAACCACTGCATCGAGCAGCAGGTAGGCGTCATGGGACATGCCAAACATGAGGGGGTGTCTCCTGGTTTGTTGTTGTTATTAAAGCGGGTTAATCAGAAGTCGCATGGACAGCGCTATCTTCGCAATCACACTCATACCGCCTGTTTCAGGCCATGGGCCTGCCACCAGACGTGGGCTTGCGATGCGAGCTCTTCAACGCTGTGGATCGAAGCATTCAGGGCCAGGGTCAACGGCTCGCCCTTGGGCGATTCGAGGGTGGCGAACTGGCTTTCGATCAAGGTGGCCGGCATGAAGTGGCCCGGACGGTGGGACACACGTTCGGCGGCGACTTCAGGCGTCAATTCGAGGAACACGAAACCCAGGCCCGGCAAGGCGCTGCGCAGCACTTCGCGATAACTGTGTTTGAGGGCCGAGCAAGTCAGCACCGGGCGTTCGCCCAGGGCATCGACGCGACGCAGTTCATCGCACAGGCTGTCGAGCCAGCCGGCACGGTCTTCGTCATTCAGGGGGATCCCCGCGCTCATCTTTTCGATGTTCGCGGCCGGATGGAAAGTATCGCCTTCAATGGCAGTGGCGCCGCTCAATTGGCACAGGGCCTCGCTGACGCACGTCTTGCCGCAACCGGCAACGCCCATGATGACCAGGGCGGTGATGGGATGATTCATGTAACACCTCAGCGCGCAGACAGCGCTACCTTTGCTAGCTATGACTCTAGTGCACAGGCAGAAGTTGCCGACGCCTTCTTGTCGTTTTTTTGGGTTGCAGCAGGTTTTGTCGGTACGCCAAAAAGCGAGGATCAGGCAGGACCTCGCTTACGCATTTGCAGCTGCATAAGGACAGCGCTACCTTAGTGCCTTGATTTTTGTTTGGCAAGCCGCCCGATGACCACCCCTAAAAACGATAAAAACACCCGCACCACCGGCCGTCCCACCCTCAATGAAGTCGCCCGTCTGGCCGGCGTCAGCCCGATTACCGCCTCCCGCGCCCTGCGTGGGGTCAGCACGGTTGCCACCGAACTGGTGGAGAAAGTCCAGAAAGCCGCGCTGGAACTCAACTATGTGGTCAACCCCGCCGCCCGCGCTCTGGCCTCGGCCCAGAGCCATTCGGTGGTGGTTCTGGTGCCTTCGCTGTCCAACCTGTTGTTCATCGACACCCTGGAAGCCATTCATCGGGTACTGACGCCCAAAGGTTTCGAGGTGCTGATCGGCAACTTCCACTATTCCCGCGATGAAGAAGAAAACCTGCTGCGCAACTACATGGCCTATCAGCCACGCGGTTTGCTGCTCACCGGCTTCGACCGCACTGAAAGCTCGCGGCGGATGATCGAGGCCAGCAACATTCCCTGCGTGTACATGATGGAGCTGGACAGCGCGGCCGGGGTGAACTGCGTCGGTTTCTCCCAGCTCAGCGCCGGGGAAACGGCTGCCGAACATTTGCTGTCCCGTGGCCGCAAGCGTCTGGCGTACATCGGCGCGCAGCTCGATCAGCGCACCCTGCTGCGTGGCGAAGGCTTTCGCAAAGCGCTACAGAAGGCCGGTCGCTACGACCCGGATCTGGAAGTGCTGACCCCGCGTTCATCGTCCGTGGGCCTGGGCGGCGAGTTGTTCCTGCAACTGCTGGCGGCGCATCCGGATGTCGATGCGATCTTCTTCGGTAACGACGACCTGGCTCAGGGCGCCCTGCTCGAAGCGCTGCGCAACGGGATCAAGATCCCCGAGCAAGTGGCGATCCTCGGCTTCAACGACCTGCCGATGTCGGAACACATGGTGCCGCGCCTGAGCAGCATCAACACGCCCCGCGAAGCGATCGGCAAGCGAGCGGCGGAGCAGATGCTGACTCTGATGGCCGGCAATAGCGTGGCGCGGCCGGTCGAAGACATGGGGTTCGAACTGAAGATTCGCGAGAGCACCTGACCCCGCACGGCAATAACCTGTTGATCGTTCCCACGCAGAGCGTGGGAACGATCACCGGCCGAGTATTTCAACAAGCGCCAGCGCCCCCTTCTGCAACGGCTGGCTCTTGAGCCACACCGCGTGCACCGGCAGCACCAGGCCGTTTTCGATATTGCGGAAGTTCAACCGTTTCAGCCGTCCGCTATCGAGCCACGGCTGCACCACCGACAGCGGAAAATTGCCCCAGCCCAACCCAGCCTCGACCATTTCCAGTGCTGTCTCCAGATTGTCGGTGCGCCAGTGGGATTCGGCCACCAGCGGCCGGGTTTCGCTGATCGGCAAGTCGCGGCTGCCGACGACGATCTGCCGCACATGCACCAGGTCCTCAAGAAACAGATCCTGCCCCTGCAACAACGGGCTGTCCGCCGCCAGCGTGGCGATCATCCGCTCACTGCCGACAAACTGAAAACGCTCCAGCACATTCACGCTCAACCCGGCGAACGCCAGACACACGCTGACCCGGCCACTATGGAGCATCGCCAGCACATCATCCTGCGGCGCGGTCAGCACTTCGATGTCGAGCAGTGGATGACGCTCGCTGAGATCCTTGATCGCCGTCAGCAACCGTCGGCGATCGATATCCGCCGCCACGCCAATCGACAATTTGCTCTCAAGCCCCAGCGACAACTGCACCGCATGCACCTGCAATTGCTTGAGCTGATCGGCGATCAACCGAGCATGGGGCACCAGCGACAGCGCCATTGCCGTGGGTTGCGGTTCGCGGTGACTGCGATCAAACAGCGAGTAACCGAGTTCCGCCTCCAGATTGCCGATGGCCATGCTCACCGCCGACGGGACTCTGCCCAATGCCCTCGCAGCGGCGGAAAACGAGCCGCGTTCGATCACGGCGAGAAACAGCTCGATGCTTTCACTGTTGAAATTCACTTCGCACACCTATCAATAAAACTGAAAGCTACTGACTTTTTCTGTCATCTATATTGAAGCTATCTTTCGTCGCCTTCGCCAGTCCCATTGGCCACAAGTCGCAAGAAAGAGGCAATTCCCCATGCAAGGCGTCAAACGCAAACTGGTCTATGTGTCGCTCTATGAAGTGATCGGCATGACCTTCTCGGCCCTCGGCCTCGCCCTGTTGTCCGGCACATCGCCCGGCAGCACCGGTCCGCTGGCGGTGATCATCACCACCATCGCCGTGACCTGGAACTTCATCTACACCTCGCTGTTCGAGCGCTGGGAAAGCCGCCAGGTGTCACGCACCCGCACGGTGAAACGGCGCATCGCCCACGCCGTCGGGTTCCAGCTGACGCTGATCGTATTCCTGATTCCGCTGATCGCGTGGTGGATGAACATCAGTCTGGTGCAGGCCTTTTTGCTGGATCTGGCGCTGATCGTGTTCATCCCTTGCTACACCTTCGCGTTCAACTGGCTGTTCGACCGGGTATTCGGCTTGCCAGCGTCTGCGCTGCCCGATCCGGCGCCCGCGACATAAATCGTTAATTGGTAAGCGGATATTGCAAGAAATCGGCGGTTTTACCGCGCCAACCGCCGATATAAACAATCCTTGATTTCCGATAGCCGGCTAAGCTTTTCCATCAATAAAAAATGGATCAGCCCATGACTGCACACGCCCCCGCCGCGCAACGCGACGGTATCGACCCGATACGCGCCGCCGAGATTTCCGCCCGCATCGACCGCCTTCCGGCCGTCGCCACGATCTGGCGGCTGGTGGCGCTGCTGTCGATCGGTGGTTTCTTCGAACTCTACGACCTGTTCCAGACCGCCTATATCAGCCCCGGCCTGATCCGCGACGGCATCTTCGCCACCGGCAATCAGGGCGTGTTCGGTTTCTCCGATCAGGCTGCGTTCGCCTCGGCGACGTTCCTCGGTTTGTTTCTCGGCGCCAGCCTGCTGAGCCCGATGGCGGATCGGTTCGGGCGGCGCGCGATCTTCACCTTCGCGCTGGTTTGGTACACCGTGGCCACGGTGCTGATGGGCGTGCAGAGTTCGGCACTGGGGATCATCTGTATGCGTTTTCTGGTGGGCATCGGCCTCGGCATCGAGCTGGTGACCATCGACGCCTATCTCTCGGAACTGGTGCCCAAGCGCATGCGTAGTTCGGCGTTTGCCTTCGCATTTTTCGTGCAGTTCCTGTCGGTACCGGCAGTGGCGTTGATGTCCTGGTGGCTGGTGCCACAGGCGCCGTTCGGGGTGTCCGGCTGGCGTTGGGTGGTGTTGGCGAGCGCGGTGTTTGCGCTGTTCATCTGGTGGCTGCGCAAGCGTCTGCCGGAGTCGCCGCGCTGGCTGGCCCAGCACGGCCGCTTCGATGAGGCGAACCGGATTCTCGATGGCATCGAGGCGCGCTGCGAGAAAGATCACCGTCAGCCACTGGATGCGCCGGAAGCGGTAGCAGTGGATGTCGAAGGCAAGGGCCGTTTCGCCGACATCTGGCAGCCACCTTACCGGCGTCGCGCTCTGATGCTGATCGTCTTCCACATCTTCCAGGCCATCGGTTTCTTCGGCTTCGGCAACTGGCTGCCGGCGTTGCTCTCCGGTCAGGGTGTCAGCGTCACTCACAGCCTGATGTACGCGTTCATCATCACCCTCGCCTACCCGCTCGGGCCGCTGCTGTTCGTCAAATTCGCCAACCGCTTCGAGAACAAATGGCAGATCGTCGGCTCGGCCCTCGGCGCCATGACCTTCGGCACTCTGTTCGCATTGCAGACCAGCGCCTTCGGCCTGATCTTCTGCGGTGTGATGATCACCTTCTGCAACGCCTGGCTGAGCTTCAGTTACCACTCCTATCAGAGCGAACTGTTCCCCACCAACATCCGCGCCCGGGCGGTGGGGTTCTGCTATTCGTTCAGTCGTTTGTCGACGGTGTTCAGCAGCCTGTTGATCGGTTTGTTCCTCGACCACTTCGGCACACCGGGCGTGTTGGCGTTCATCGTCGCCAGCATGTTGATCGTGATGCTGACCATCGGCTATTTCGGCCCTCGCACCCGTAACCTGGCGCTGGAAAACATCGCCCATCGCTGACGGACAACGGTCATCCTCTGCCGCCCTCCGGCAAGGGATGACCGCTTTGCCGGTTCACCAAAAACCACAAGCCATTGAAATAAAAGAACTTATTAGATAGGCATGGTAATTGCTCCCTAGGGCTGACAGTCATTACCTACAGGTCCTTTCATCATGTTGGTCAGTGCAAAACAACAGCAAATCATTCACCTGCCCAAGCCGCTGAATGACGATGCAACCGCCACGGCCGCGGCCGGCCTGCAAGGCGGTCTGCATGGCGCGATGCTGCAAACCCTGCAAAACCAGGCCCAGGCGCAAACCGCCGAAGCCACCGCCAAAGTGCAGGAATCGGCCACCCAACTGGCGACCCAGCAAGTCAGCGAAGCTACGCGCATCAGCGACAACGTCGACGAAGCATTCGCCAAGACCCGCGTCGCCCTGCAAACCTCCGATACTTCGCCGACCAAATCCTCAGGTTCATCGGCGCTGGACGAGTTCAAGGACTACATGAGCAAAACGCCGGAACAGCGTCTGCGCGACAGTATCCTCAAGGAAATGGGTCTGACCGAGGACGACATCAAAGCCATGCCGCCGGAGAAACAACTGGCCATTGGCAAAGAGATCGCCGAGCGACTGCAGGATAAGATGAAGCTGGCTGAAGCCGAGAAGCAGAACAAGCAAGACGCCGAATCGGCGAAGATCAGCGACGAGTCGGCAGACAAGTTCCTCGCTTCGCTCTGATTCGCCTCGATCTGAAAAGTGGCGCAATAAAAAAGGATCCCCACGGGGATCCTTTTTTCAGCCGTGAAATTGTCAATTCAACTGCAACGTCTCGTTGAACTGACTGATCGCATCCACCACATGCCGCGAGCCCTGCTGAATCTCCCGGATCGCGTCGCCCGCCTCGTTCGCCAGTTCCACCCCGAGCCCGGTGCGGCTCAGGCTCGACTGCATGCTCGACACTGCGCTCAGTGACAGCTCATGGTTTTTGCGCACCACATCGACGATCTCCAGAGTCGCCTGACTGGTCCGCGCCGCGAGGCTGCGCACTTCGTCCGCCACCACCGCAAAACCACGCCCGTGCTCACCCGCCCGCGCCGCCTCGATGGCTGCGTTGAGCGCCAGCAGGTTGGTCTGGTCGGCGATTCCGCGAATGGTCTGGACGATGGTGCCGATGATGTCCGACTGCTTGCTGACGGCATCGATGCTCAGCGCCGCTTCGTTGAGGTCGCGGGAAATGTCCTGAATGATCTGCACCGTTTGCTGCACGACCTGTGAGCCTTTTTGCGCGCAGGCGTCGTTTTGTACCGAAGTGCTGTGGGCCGATTCCGCAGCAGTCTGCAAGGTGGTCATCTGGTGGGTGATGTCACTGGCGAACTTCACCACTTTGTACAGCCGGCCCTTGGCGTCGAACAGCGGGTTGTACGACGCTTCCAGGTAAACGGTCTGCCCGGACTTGTTCTTGCGCTCGAAGCGGTGCGAGTGATATTCGCCGCGATTGAGCGACGCCCAGAACGCCTTGTACTGCGCGGACTCGGCCTCGACCCGGTGACAGAAAAGACTGTGGTGATGGCCGACGATTTCGTTGAGCGAGTACTGCATGGTCTTGAGGAAGTTGTCGTTGGCCGTGATCACATTGCCTTCCGGAGTGAACTCGATCACTGCCATCGACCGGCCGATGGCAGCGAGCATGCTTTCTTCTTCCTTTTCCTTGTTCACGCGCGCCGTTATGTCCGACGCCACTTTGATCACACTGCGGACCTGTTTGTCCGGGCCATACACCGGCATGTAACTGGCCTCGAGCCAGATCTCCCGGCCGCTTTTGTTCAAGCGCAGGAAAGTGCCGCTGATGGGTTCGCCCCGGGCCAGGTCACGCCACAACTTGGCGTATTCCTCGCTGCGATAAAATTCTTCTTCACAAAAGATCCGGTGATGTTTGCCACGCACTTCATCGGCGCTGTAGCCCATGGTCTTGCAGAAGTTTTCATTGGCATCCAGAACGATGCCCTCGGGGGTGAATTCGATCATTGCCATCGAACGGCTGATCGCCGCCAGCTTGGCGTTGGCTTCGGTCAGGGCACAACTGAAACGTTCGATTTCCTGCAGATCAGCCTTGTGATGTAGGTTGAACATGTCTCGATCACCTTCCGCGCGTTCTTTTGATTTGATGAAAGTTCAGGTCTTTCAGAATCCACCACTACGTTCCACAGAACAGGCACACGCCTTCCTCCATGGGAGGAAGTTGTCAGGTGATAAACGATGATTAATCGGAGAGTCCATGCGACGACGCTCTAATCAAGGCATCCTTTTCTTGATAGCCCGGTGATGGGCCATTCCTAACATGCAGAAGAACTTCCATTTAAAAAACAGCTCCCTGTCGGTCAAGTGTCGGTGCCTTGGATTGCGCACTCTGGCAACTTTGAGATCGGTAACCACTAGCGGTCGAAACGCATTGGATGGCGTTCGGCATAGTTAGTTATGAATGAGCATAGACAGCGCGAATGCTTGCGCAAGGCCACTAGTCGGCCAGTAATGAGGGAATTCGGACAGGAAGCGGACGAGAAACGGTTCAGCGCAAAAAAGTTTTGTCTGGTCGAACGCCATCGCGGGCAAGCCACGCTCCCACAGGTACCACGCAGGCTTGAACATCGCGCAGAACCTTGTGGGAGCGGGCTTGCCCGCGATGGTATCGGTGCAGCACTACAGAAATATCAGAAACGAACTACAGACTCCCGCTCACCTTGTTTGCCACATCACCCGGCACCCAAGGCTTCCACACTTGCGGCTGATCGCGCAGGAACGCCTCGGCCACCTGCCGTGGTTGCTGGCGTTTCTCGCTCATCCCGGCCAGGGTCTGGTTCAGCAGATCGATCGGCAAATCGACTTTCTCAAAGAACGTCACCAGCTCCGGATACTGCGCCTTGAACGGCGCCGACACGCCAATCGCCAGGCTCGCCGGCATCGAGCGGGTGCCTTTCGGGTTGGGGTTGTTGGCGTCGGCCAGGGTTTTCCAGGCTTCGGCGTCGAACGGCGGCTCTTCCAGCTTCACCAGTTTGAAGCGACCGAGCAGCGGCGTTGGCGACCAGTAGTAGAACAGCACCGGTTTGCCGCGCTTGATCGACGACGCCACTTCGGCATCCAGCGCCGCGCCGGAGCCGGTGCGGAAGTTGACGAAGCTGTCGTTCAGCGCATACGCCTTGAGCTTCTGGCTGTTGACGATTTCCGAGGTCCAGCCGGTCGGGCTGTTGAGGAAGCGCCCACGGCTCGGGTCTTCCGGATCCTTGAACACATCCTTGTAGCGCGGCAGGTCGGCCACCGATTTCAGCTCCGGTGCCAGCGGTTTGATCCCGCGCTCGGGATCGCCCTTGATCACGTACTCCGGCACCCACCAACCCTCGGTGGCGCCCTTCACCGTGTCACCGAGGCCGAACACTTTGCCCTCGGCGGCAGCCTTGACCCACGCCGGACTGCGCCCGGCCCACTCTTCGCCGATCACTTGAATATCGTTTTTCGCCAGCGCCGCTTCCAGGCTGACGGTGCTGCCCGGCAGCGTGTCCGTCGGGTAGCCGTAGCCTTTTTCGACGATCAGGCGCAGCACTTCGGTGATGAAGCTGCCGCTTTCCCAGGTGATGTCGCCGAAGTGGATCGGCGCGGTTTTTTCCGCTGCCACGACGTGCCCGGCAGTCAGGGTCAGGGCCAGCAGCGAACTGCCGAGCAGGGTTTTGATCGATCTCATGCGGACCTCTTGTTCTGGGAGGAAATCAGGGTTTGGTTGGCGCTATGGCGGTTGCACAGGGCCTGGGAACGGGTCATGTACAGGCTCACCGAACGCTGGGAGATGCCCAGTTCGGCAGCGATTTGCGGATAGGTCAGGCCGTCGATGCGCGCCAGCAGAAAGGTCGAGCGCACCTTGCCTGGCAGGCGCCGGAGTGTCCGGTCCAGGTGCTTGAGGCTCTGCGACAGGTCGGCGAGTTCTTCGGGAGACGGCGCGTGATCGAGGTCACCTTGTTGCAGTTGGTGCAGATGCCGACGCTCCAGATCGCCCCGCCGCCAGCGCTCATACAGCAGACGTTGGGCGATGGTGGTGAGCAAGGCGCGGGGTTCGCGAATGGCGGTCAGCCCCGGCGCTTCGAGCAGTTGCGCGAAGGTTTCGGCGGCGATGTCTTCGGCCGTGGCCGCATCATTCGATTGCCGACGCAGACGTGTGCACAACCACTGGTAATGGTCGCGAAACAACGTGTTCACATGATTGCGATGGGATGAGTCGGCGCCGGACATGGGGGCTCCTTGGTAAAGGGTCGCTGATGTCCGGTCGTCCGGTGGCGCGATCCTAGCAAGGTGCCTTATGCGTTAAAAATACTTAAAAAGAATTTTTATATTCCATTAGTGAATTACAAGAAGCCGCTAACGCAAGCGGCCATAACCCAGTTCTTCGGCCTCGCGCTGGTAACCCAGCAAGACGAGGTAATCGCTTTCGCTGGCGGGCAATACTTCGGGCAAACCGAGGGTGCGGGCCACATCGGGCAGGTCGTGAAGACTGCGGTTCATGGCCCGGCGCAGGTGTTCGATCTGTCCGTCAGTCGTGCTGGCCGAAGTGATGAAGGGCAATGTCGGACTGAACGCGCTGCGCGCTACCACTCGCAATCCGCTGACCTCTTCGGCGGCGTACTGCGCCAGGTACGCAAAGGTCACGCTGTCGATGGCCGCCAGATCGGCACGGTCTTCGCGCAACCAAAGCAGGCTTTCGCGATGTCCGCCACTGATGCCGACCGAGGCGAAAAACTGCCCGTCCCGGTGCAATGGGGCCAGGCGCTGGCGCAACAGGTTCATGCCGCTGTTGGAATCTTCGCTGTTGATCACCCCGCGACTGTCGAAGAACTCCGCCAGGCTGCGGCGTGGATCATCGGCGCGGGCGAGGATCAGGCTGCAATGATTGCCGGCGCTGGCGTCCGGCAATTCGTAGCGCGGACGGCCAACAATCCTCACCTGCCCACGCAGCGCGGTCATCAGCGGATAGCCGCAGGTCTGGGTCAGCAGCAACTCAGGCGAGCGCCAGAGTTCGAGCAACGACTGACCGTCGGCATCAAGCCGCGAACGGCCGAGGTGTTCAAGGATCCGCGCCAGCCACTGCTCGTTCGCCGCGCGGATCGGCTCGGGTGCGATGTACATCAACAGCTCTGCGTAACCTGACGTCATGGTCGCCTCAAATAAACGGATGCTGCGGGCTGTCGATCGGCTTGATGCCGTGCCGGCGCCACAGTTGCCCATAACCTTGCACCAGAAATCCGCCGCTGCGCGCCACCCATTGCTCCCGGCGCATGCGGTAGGCCTCGGGCAAGTCGTACCACGACAGCTTCGGCAAATCGTGATGCACCAGATGGAAATTCAGGTTCAGGAACAGCCAGCGCCACGGCCATCCGGCTTCGTTGAGTACCGTGCGCTGCTCCGGTTGCGTGTGCGGCCGGTGTTCATAGTAGGAGCGAACCATCGCTATCGACAGCGCCGGCACGCTAATCAAAAAAAGGTAATGCCAGACCGGCAACACGCTGTAGCGGGCGATGAAAAACAGCATCAGCACGGTCAGGGCGCCGTGGGTCAGCCACATCAGCCAGGCCTGACGCTCGCGGTTTTTCAGACGTTGCAATTCTTCACCGGCCAGCGCCAGCAACGCCAGCGGCGCGCCTAGTACAAAACGGCCGAGCACGGTCTTGTTCAGCCAGTGCAGGCTGCGCTCGAACAGCGAACTGCCCTGCCAGCGTTCGGCACTCAGGTAACGGCTTTCGGGATCGACGCCGGGAATCGTCAGGTCTTCGTCGCGATGGTGCTGCAAATGGCTATCGCGATAGAGCGTGTACGGATACCACACCGCGAATGGCGCGTAGCCGAGGACTTTGTTGACGAAGGTCCAGCGCGTCGGATGACCGTGGAGCAATTCGTGCTGCACCGACAGCCACAGTACCAGCAGCGGAATCAGCAGCAGCGTGCTCCACCAGACGCCAAGCCGTTCGCTGCCCAGCACAATCGCGAACCAGCCGCCGTACACGCCGATCAGCAGCAGCCAGGTCGGCCACTCGGTGCGGGCGGTGAAGCGCTGGCGCAGGGTTTCGATTTGCTGACGATGCTGATCGTCAAAGTAATGGGCCATGGCGTTGCTCGGAAAAGGAGTCCATTCCTTCTGTGCAACGACAACGGAAATTCTTGCAGATTATTTTTTCAGGCTGTTTTCAAGGACAAGACAGGAGCCCGGATCCGGGCTCCCGAACGGCGTGATCAATGGCCAAAGATGTCGACTTTCTTCGCCCTTTTCTCGTGGCGTTTTTCGATGGCGGTCTTGGCCGGTTTCTTCTTCGCAGCTTTCTTCGAATCCATACCTTTGGACATGATGCGTACTCCACTCAGAGGGGATGTGAGATCAGGTATACACCTATCCCGGCGGGCACGTTGTTTTATAATCCGCGGCTTTTGCACCGGCAGTCCGATTCATGACCGACATCCGTTACAGCCAGCTCGACGACCTGTCCTGGCCCTTGATGAACAAGTTCTACCGCCAGCATCAATCGTCGATGAAAGCGGTGCGCGAGGCGCAATTGTGGGTGGCGCGGCGGGAGGAAATCGTGGCGGCGCTGTGTCTGCGGCCGGTGTTCGGCGGGCATTGGCTGACCGGGTTGTTCGTCGATCCGGCCTGTCGCGAACAGGGCATTGCCGCGCAGTTGATTGCCGAAGCGGTGAAGGGCGTCGAGGCGCCGGTGTGGCTGTTCTGCCACCCGGACTTGCGCGGTTTCTACGAGCGGCGCGGCTTCACTTTCGCCCCCGCCCTGCCCCAAGCCATGGCCGAGCGCTTGAGCCGTTATGCGCGGAGCAAGCCGATGATTGCCATGGAGCTGGTGCCGCGCGCGGACTAGTCAGTCGTCTGCGTTGGGATCGAGGTCCGGGAAAATCACTTCGGTGAAACCGAACTTGCTGAAATCGGTAATGCGCGACGGGTACAGCCGCCCGATCAGGTGATCGCATTCATGCTGCACCACCCGCGCATGGAACCCCGAGGCCACACGCACAATCGGCTCGCCCTTGGGGTCGACGCCTTCGTAACGGATCTGCTGATAACGATCCACCGCGCCCCGCAGGCCAGGCACCGACAGGCAGCCCTCAAAACCCTCTTCCATCAACGGACTGAGCGGCGTGATCAGCGGGTTGATCAGGATCGTCTGCGGCACCGCTTCGGCGTCCGGGTAACGCTCGCTGTGCTCGAAACCGAAGATCACCAGTTGCAGGTCGACACCGATCTGCGGCGCGGCCAGGCCGACCCCGCCCACGCTTTCCATGGTCTGGAACATGTCGTCGATCAGTTGCCATAGTTCCGGGCTGTCGAGCATTTCGGCGGGCACTGGCGGGGCGATGCGCAGCAGGCGTTCGTCGCCCATCTTCAGGATTTCACGGATCATGATCAGGCTTCGTCAGTGTTCGGCTTGAGCGAGTGATCGCGCCCGAGGCCGGAAACGTGTTGTTTGGGATGTTCATCGAGTTCGCCGGGGACTTTCTCGCCCGAATCCTTGCCCTCGCTGGACATATGTTCGATTACCGCATTCATCTCCGCGCCGAGCAGCAACACGGCGGCGGAAATGTAGAAATACAGCAACAGCACGATGATCGCACCGATGCTGCCATACATGGCGTTGTAGTTGGCGAATGTCTTGACGTAGAACGCGAACCCCAGGGACGCGATGATCCACACCACCACCGCCAGCACCGAACCCGGGGTGATGAAGCGAAACTCCTGTTTGACGTCTGGCATCACGTAGTAGATCAGCGCCACGGCCACCATCATCAGGATCACGATCACCGGCCAGCGGGCGATCGTCCACAAGGTGACAATGACTTCTTCCAGCCCGACCTGCGCGGCGATCCAGCCCATCACCTGCGGACCGAGCACCATCAGCGCAGCGGCGACCAGCAACATGCCGGCGATGCCGACGGTGTAGATGATCGACAGCGGGAAGCGCTTCCACAGGGGCCGTCCTTCGACCACGTCGTAGGCTGCGTTCATCGCACTCATCATCAGGCGCACGCCGGCAGACGCGGTGTACAGGGCGACAACGATACCGACCGAAAGCAGGCCGCCCTTGGATTGCTGCAGTTGATCGATCACCGGATTGACCTGTTCCAGCGCCTGGGGCGGCAACACCAGCTCCGATTGCAGGCGGAGCCAGGAGAAGAAGTCCGGCAGGTGCAGGAAGCCGATCAGGGCAATCAGGAACAGAATGAACGGGAACAGCGAGAACAGCATCTGGTAGGCCAGTGCCGAGGCATAGGTCGACATCTCGTCGTCGACGAATTCAGTGACCGTGCGCACCATCACCCGGTGCAGGGGCAGACCTTTCATGTCCGGAAAAATCATTCGCGTCTCCTTTCGCCGCAAAACAGGTTGAAGTCGTGGCGACTCAGGGGCCGTTTTTCTCTCATCAAAGTAGCTTACTTGGCGACTTTGAAACACTGTGATCCGTGACCGCATATGAACGGGACACGAAAACGGCCATCCTTGGATGGCCGCTTCGTTGTTTCGTTCAAGGCTCTATCAAGCCTTGTCGACGCCTTTCTTGACCGCGTCCTTGGCTTTGCCCACCGCTTGCTGGGCCTCGCCTTTCTTCTCTTGCACTTTACCTTCGGCCTGCAGTTTGGTGTTGTCGGTGGCTTTGCCGACACCTTGCTTGATGTTGCCGACGGCTTCGTTGGCCATGCCTTTCACTTTATCGCTCGTGCTACCCATGGTGATTCTCCTTGGAACATTAACGGGGAAAGTCAGTACGTAATGATTGACTGGCCCGGTTTGCGCCAAGTTTCATTTATTTTCACGGCTTCATTTCGTCGCGGCGTGCAGGTTGGGCTTTATGTTTGCGAGCGTACCCACGAGAATGCCCACCATAAGGGCGCCATGCGCCACAGAACCGATCCCGCAGGAATGTTATGAAACTCGATAAAAAGCAGGCCATCGCCCGTCGCAACCAGGAACTGGGCGGTGCCGTGCTCGGCACCAACAACTGCCACTTCGCCGAACTGAACCGCAACCGCAACATCTGGTGGTTCGACTTGCCGGTGTCGCGCCTGGCCATCGGTCAGTACGAGTGGATTCACCTGTTGATGCACACCCCGGCCACCGACGAACTGCTGCACCTGAAAGTGCCGACCGTGTTTCTGCGCGAAAAGCTCGAAGGCCTGGTGATCCGCAATGAAGGCAAACGCAAGGCAGCCCTGAGCCTGGAACTGAGCGCCGACAAGGACTCGTACCTGCAGGACATGCGCCCGGCGGGCACCAATGTGAACTTCGCGCCGTTCCGCCAGTAAGATTTCGGGGGCCCCTCCCCCCTCACCCTAGCCCTCTCCCAGAGGGAGAGGGGACCGACCGAGGTGATTGGACAAGGTACGTCGACCTGAGATATCGAGCCGAACTCGGGTTTTGAACAGCCCCCCCCGATCGGCTCCCTCTCCCTCGGGAGAGGGCTGGGGTGAGGGGCAGGTTCACCGCATAATCCAGGCCCTGCTCTGCACCAACAAAAAGCCCCGCATCTGCGGGGCTTTCTGTTTTATGCGGCGCTCTTCGCCTTGATCTTCTTCAGCTCTTCGTCGCGCAACTCGCGACGCAGGATTTTGCCGACGTTGGTGGTCGGCAGCGCATCGCGGAATTCAACGGAACGCGGCACCTTGTAGCCGGTGACATTGGCGCGCATGTGCTCCATCACCTGTTCCTTGGTCAGCGTGACACCCGGTTTGGCGACGATGAAGATCTTGATCGCCTCGCCGGACTTCTCGTCCGGAACGCCGATGGCTGCGCACTGCAACACGCCCGGCAGGGCCGCCAGCACGTCTTCCAGTTCGTTCGGATACACGTTGAAACCGGACACCAGAATCATGTCTTTCTTGCGATCGACGATGCGCATGTAGCCGTCCGGCTGGATCAGCGCGATGTCACCGGTTTTCAGCCAGCCTTCGCTGTCGAGCATTTCATCGGTGGCTTCCTGACGCTGCCAGTAACCCTTCATCACTTGCGGGCCCTTGACGCACAGCTCGCCGATTTCGCCCAGCGGCTGCTCGACACCGGCGTCGTCAATGACTTTGCACAGGGTCGACGGCACCGGAATGCCGATGGTGCCGATCTGGATGTTCTGGATCGGGTTGACCGTGGCCACCGGGCTGGTTTCGGTCATGCCGTAACCTTCGCAGATCGGGCAACCGGTGACCGCTTTCCAGCGCTCGGCCGCGGCCAGTTGCAGGGCCATGCCGCCGGACAGGGTGACTTTCAGCGCCGAGAAATCCAGCTTGCGGAAACCTTCGTTGTTGCACAGGGCCACGAACAGCGTGTTGAGGCCGACGAAACCGCTGAACTTCCACTTCGACAGCTCCTTGACCATCGCCGGCAGGTCGCGCGGGTTGCTGATCAGGATGTTGTGGTTGCCGATCAGCATCATCGCCATGCAATGAAAGGTGAACGCATAGATGTGGTACAGCGGCAGCGGGGTGATCAGGATCTCGCAACCTTCATTGAGGTTGGAGCCCATCAGCGCCTTGCACTGCAGCATGTTGGCGACGAGGTTGCGATGGGTGAGCATCGCGCCCTTGGCCACGCCGGTGGTGCCGCCGGTGTATTGCAGCACCGCGACGTCGCCGCTGTCCGGGTTGGCTTCGGCGACCGGCTGGCCCTGGCCCTTGCTCAGCACGTCGTTGAACTTGACGGCTTTTGGCAGGTGATAGGCCGGAACCATTTTCTTCACGTACTTGATGACGCTGTTGATCAGCAGGCGCTTGATCGGCGGCAGCAGGTCGGCGACTTCGGTGACGATGACGTGCTTGACGCCGGTTTTCGGCACCACGGCTTCGGCCAGGTGCGCCATGTTCGCCAGGCACACCAGCGCCTTGGCACCGGAGTCGTTGAATTGGTGTTCCATTTCCCGCGCGGTATACAGCGGGTTGGTGTTGACCACGATCAGCCCGGCGCGAATGGCACCGAAGACGGCGACCGGGTACTGCAACACATTGGGCAGTTGCACGGCGATTCGATCACCGGGCTGCAAATCGGTATGCTGTTGCAGATAAGCGGCAAACGCACCGGACAACTCGTACAGTTCACCGTAGGTGATGGTCTTGCCCAGGTTGCTGAACGCCGGTTTGTCGGCGAAGCGTTGGCAGGATTGCTTCAACACTGCCTGAATATTCGGGTACTCGTCTGGATTGATGTCGGCAGCAATTCCAGCGGGGTACTTATCCTTCCAAAAGTCTTCGATCATGGAAGCCCACTCCTCAGCAACGCGAATTCAGCACCGCATTTGATGCGATTATTATTGGTGTTTGTTTATTGGTGAGTCTGGCTTTTTACAAGGCCGAGAAGTCACAAAGCGCGCCGAGAGTAGCAGCTTTGCCAAGGGTCGACTAGAGCCAAAAGCGGCCCCTACAGTCATTTTAATGACTCAAGAACTACTGGCAGTCATTTTAGAGCAAAAATCCTATAACACCTTGAAAGTCCCGGTTTTCGGGGACAACGTCGCGGATAGAAAGCGAAAATCGCAGCCTCCCCTAGCTTGAGGTAGCCGCCAGAGACTGCGATCTTTCGTACTCAACGGGTACGCATCACCGATCAGGCGATATCGCGCAACTCTCTGCGCAGGATTTTCCCGACAGGCGTCATCGGCAACGACTCACGCAGCACGATGTGTTTCGGCACCTTGTACGCCGTGAAATTCTCTTTGCAGTAAGCCTTCAGCTCTTCCAGGCTCACCCCGGTTTCCCGCGCCACCACAAACAGCTTCACCGCCTCACCGGAACGCTCATCCGGCACGCCGATCACTGCGCAGTTGGCGACTTTCGGGTGAGCCATCACCACATCTTCGATTTCGTTCGGGTACACGTTGAAACCCGAGACGATGATCATGTCCTTCTTGCGGTCGACGATGCGCACGAAACCGTCCGGGTCGATTACCGCGATGTCGCCGGACTTGAACCAGCCCTCGGCATCCAGCACTTCGGCGGTGGCTTCGGGTTTCTGCCAATAACCCTTCATGATCTGCGGGCCCTTGATGCACAGCTCGCCGCGCTCGCCCAAAGGCTGCTCGACGCCGTCGTCATTGATGACTTTCAATCGGGTGCCCGGCACCGGCAGGCCGACCGTGCCGATCCGCGACAGCTCGCCGTACGGGTTGGTGCAGGCCACCGGCGAGGTTTCTGTCAGACCGTAGCCTTCGGTGATCCGGCAACCGGTGATCTGCTCCCAGCGCTCGGCGGTGGCCTTGACCAGCGCGGTGCCGCCGGAGTTGGTGAGCTTGAGGGTGGAGAAGTCCAGTGTCTTGAAGTCCGGATGATCCATCAGCGCGACAAACAGCGTGTTCAGCCCCAGCAGCGCCGAGAACTTCCAGTTCTTCAGCTCCTTGATGAAGCCGCCGATGTCACGCGGGTTGGTGATCAGTACGTTGTGATTGCCCGACACCATCATGCACATGCAATTCGCGGTGAACGCATAGATGTGGTACAGCGGCAGCGGCGCGATCATCACCTCCTGCCCTTCGCGCAACAACGGCTGGCCGTCGCTGCCGAACTGACCGAGACAGGCACGCACCTGCTGCATGTTCGCCACCAGATTGCCGTGGGTCAGCATCGCGCCCTTGGCCAGGCCGGTGGTGCCGCCGGTGTATTGCAGAACGGCGATGTCATCCAGGCCGACCTTCAACGGCTTGATGCCCAGGCCCCGGCCCATGCGCAACGCGCTCTTGAAGGAAATCGCCTGGGGCAGCGAATACGCCGGGACCATTTTCTTCACTTTGCTGACCACGGTGTTGACCAGCCAGCCCTTGGCGGTGGGCATCAGGTCGCCCATCTTCGCTTCGATCAGGTACTGAATGTCGGTGTCCGGCAGCACTTCCTGAACCTTCTGACCGAACATGTTCAGGTACACCAGCGCCCGGGCGCCGGAGTCCTTGAACTGGTGACGCATCTCCCGCGCGGTGTACAGCGGGTTGGTGTTGACGACGATCAGCCCGGCACGCAAGGCGCCGAACACGGCAATCGGATAATGCAGGACGTTGGGCATCTGCACCGCAATGCGATCCCCCGGCGCCAGGTCGGTGTGGGCTTGCAGATAACCGGCGAACGCGGCGCTCTGGCGCTCCAGCTCGGCATAGGTCAGGGTCACGCCCATGTTGCTGAACGCCGGGCGATCAGCGAATTTCTTGCAGGAACGCTCGAACACCTCGATCACCGACTTGAATTCACCCGCGTCGATGTCCAGGGGTACGCCCGCCGGGCGTTTGTCATTCCAGAAATCAGGTTGCATTGTTCTTGTCCTCTTTACCTGAGCCGATCCGGGGCCGCTTCGCTGTCATTTCTTTCTGTCCCTGAAAAAGTCGAGAGCAAAAAGCGGGGCTTCACGGACACTAGCAGCTATGGTCAATCAGGCAAATATGGGCAAGGTCGTCATTGATCGTGTGAATCTTCCTGCCGTGGCGTGAGCTGATCGGACGCGCTATACAATGCAACCTCTGCACGACGCTTGAGCAAAAACAGGCCGCAAAAGGAATCGCCATGATCCACGACACCTTCTGGCTGGACGCGAGTGACCGCAGCCGCCTCTTCGTCAACCTGTGGCTGCCGAACGCGCCGCTGAAGGCGGTGATCCTGCTGGCTCACGGCATGGCGGAACACAGTGCCCGCTATGCAAGGCTGGCAGAAGCATTCTGTGCTGAAGGCTACGGCGTGTACGCGCCCGACCAGCGCGGCCATGGCAAAACCGCCGATCATGGGACGCTGGGGCATTTCGCCGATGACGATGGCTGGTGCAAGGTGGTCGGTGATCTCGCGAGCCTCAACCAGTTCCTCGGCCAGCGCCATCCGGGGGTGCCGATCGTGCTGCTCGGGCACAGCATGGGCAGTTACATCGCTCAGGCTTATCTACTGCATCACAGCGCCAGCCTGCATGGCGCGATTCTCAGCGGCTCGAATTTCCAGCCGGTTGCGCTGTATCGCGCGGCCCGGCAGATCGCCCGGTTTGAAAAGCTGCGCCAGGGCGCCAAGGGTCGCAGCGCGCTGATCGAATGGCTGTCGTTCGGCTCGTTCAACAATAAATTCAAACCGGCGCGCACCGCGTTTGACTGGCTGAGTCGCGACCCGGCCGAGGTCGACAAGTACGCCACCGACCCGCTGTGTGGCTTTCGCTGCACCAATCAACTATGGATCGACTTGCTCGGCGGGTTGCAGCAAATCAGCAAAGCGTCCAATCTCGCCCAGATCGATCCGGGCCTGCCGCTGCTGGTGATCGGCGGCGAATGTGATCCGGTGAGCGAAGGCAAGCGTCTGACTGATCTGGCCAACGCCTTGCGCGCGGCCGGCAGCCAGAACCTGCAACTCAAGATCTACCCGCAGGCGCGGCACGAATTGTTCAACGAGAGCAACCGCGACGAAGTGACCGCCGATGTGCTGGTCTGGATCGACCAGGCCCTGAGCCATCGCCGGCCGCACCGCAGCGAATAATTTTTTGTGGATTCATTTCATCCGTCACAGGAATTCAGACCCATGACCCAGGTTACCAATATCCCTTACGAAGTCCTCGAAGTGGGCCAGACCGCGAGCTACAGCAAGACTGTCGAGGAACGCGACATTCAGCTGTTCGCCGCGATGTCCGGCGACCACAACCCGGTGCACCTGGACGCCGAGTTCGCCGCCGCCAGCATGTTCAAGGAACGCATCGCCCACGGCATGTTCAGCGGCGCGCTGATCAGTGCGGCAGTGGCTTGCGAGCTGCCAGGACCGGGCACCATTTATATCGGCCAGCAGATGAGCTTCCAGAAGCCGGTGAAGATCGGCGACACCCTGACCGTGCGCCTGGAAATCCTCGAGAAACTGCCGAAGTTCCGCGTGCGCATCGCCACTCGCGTATTCAACCAGCGCGATGAGCTGGTAGTAGATGGCGAGGCCGAAATTCTGGCGCCGCGCAAGCAGCAGACTGTTACCCTGCCGACGTTGCCGGCCATCAGCATCGGCTGATCGTCCTCGGTTAAATCCGGACACAAAAAAACGCCAGACCAGCTGGCGTTTTTTGTGGGCTTCGAACGCTTACGAGCGTGCGCGAGCCTGGTTACGCAGCGCCTTCACCTGATCGTGATTGCGTTGTACGCCGTGGTACTGGCGTTCGACCAGATCACGAATGCCGACCAGGTTGTGCTTGTTGATCTTCTCGATCGCTTCACGATAAGCCTTCAGGGCGTGGTCTTCACCGCGCTCGGCTTCGTTGAGCACCGCTTCTTCATCTTTGCCGGTGAACATCGCTTTGACGTCGACCCAGCGACGGTGCAAATCACCGCTGACACTGGTCGAGGTTTCCGGATCGCCACCCATCGAACGCACCGCGGCTTGCAGCTCGGCCGCAGCCGTTGCGCAATCGGCGGAGCGTTTCACGAACAGGGTTTTCAGCTCTGGGTGCTTGATGTCTTCAGCGCAGGTCTTGAACCCTTCCTGACCGTCCTTGCTGGTTTCGATCAGGTCGTTGAGGACGGAGATGGCTTCTTTATTCATGTCAGTCATTTTTTCAATTCCTTGCGTGGGTGAAAGATGCAAGGAGTATTGCAGTGGTCATGCCAGCTTTTCGAAAAGAAATTAATCGTTAATTTTCAATAACTTATAAATAAAACGAAAATCTGTATGCCTGTTATTTGCATGATCTGTCATTTGGCCTGCATGCAGAATGCCTGTATTTTCCGAAGTGTTTTCAAAGCCAGACGATTCCAACGATGAACCCTGAAAAGCTCGAACTGCTGATCACCCGCGAAATGCCCTTCGGCAAATACAAGGGCCGGATCATTGCCGACCTGCCGGGCCCCTACCTGAACTGGTTTGCCCGGGAAGGATTTCCCCATGGCGAACTGGGCGGGCTGTTGGCGTTGATGCAGGAAATCGATCACAACGGCCTGTCGGAACTGCTCGAACCGCTGCGCGCCAAACACGGCAAACCTGCCCCACGCCACTAAGGCGTCACCCTGATCCGAGTCGAGTCGACCATGCCCGATAACACCCGCCGTGCCCGAGACGAAGCCTTCTGGCAAACCTTCGCTGACCGTTACGACCGCCACCCCGGCCCGGTGAATCTGGAGAATGGCTACTTCGGGCGCATGTCGCGCACGGTGGTCGAGGAGTACCAGCGCAACATCGAGCTGATCAACAACAGCAACTCGATCTACGTGCGACAGCGTTTCGAGCAGCACGACAGCCTCGACATCCGCGCGCAACTGGCCGAGCTGATCGGCGTCCGCGCGCAAAGCGTGGCGTTCACCCACAACGCCACTGCCGGCCTGCAATCGCTGATCCGCAACTACAACCGTCTGCAGCCTGGCGACCAGGTGCTGATCTGCGATCTGGAGTACGACACGGTCAAGGGCGCCATGCGCTGGCTGGCAAAGCATCGCGGGGTCGAGGTGATCGAGATCGAGCACGCCCACCCCGCCACCTTCGACAGCCTG
Source organism: Pseudomonas sp. CH235 (assembly GCF_004368175.1). Classification (NCBI taxonomy): domain Bacteria; kingdom Pseudomonadati; phylum Pseudomonadota; class Gammaproteobacteria; order Pseudomonadales; family Pseudomonadaceae; genus Pseudomonas; species Pseudomonas sp. CH235. The sequence goes on along the minus strand of NZ_RRZJ01000022.1, from coordinate 53,715 downwards.
CTGGCGACTTACCGCGAAGCCTTCATCCGCTATCCGAAGCTCAAGCTGATGGCGCTGACCCACGTCACCCACCGCACCGGGCTGGTGATGCCGGTGCAGGCCATTGCGTCGCTGGCCAAGGAGCACGGCGTCGATATCATCCTCGATGGCGCCCATGCCCTTGGTCAGATCGAGTTCGACCTGGAAGCGCTCGGCATCGCCTTCGCCGGGTACAACCTGCACAAGTGGATCGGCTCGCCGCTGACCCTCGGCTTTATCTACATCGCTCCACAGCGCCTGGCCGACATCGATCCGGACATGGGCGAGATGCATTTTTCGGCTGGCGACATCCGTTCGCGCACGCCTTACAGCACGCCGAACATTCCGGCGCTGATGACCTTGCCACTGGTGTTCGAGGAACACCGCGCACTGGGTGGCGCGGCCGCCAAAGGCGCGCGGGTGAATTACCTGCGCAACCTGTGGGTCAGCGCCGTGCGTAACCTGCCGGGCATCGAAGTCACGACCCCGGACGATCCGCGCCTGTACTGCGGCATCACCTCTCTGCGCTTTACCCGTCATGCGGACCAGCAGGCGATGGTCGAACGCCTGCTCAACGACTACGATCTGTTCACTGTCGTGCGCAACGGCGCAGCCTGCGGGCCGTGCATCCGTGTCACGCCGTCGCTGACCACCACGGCGGCGGAGATTCAGTCGCTGATTCAGGCGCTGAACGAACTGCGTTAAACCGTGTACTTGTCGAAGTCCTCGGGCTTGATCTGCGACGACACAGCAAAGGTGTCGATGCCGATCGTGAGGTGGCCGAAGTAACCGTCCTCGTGCGAATCGCGGCTGATCGGCCACACCGTCAGGGTCGACTCTTCACCGCCCATGTTGGCGTAATAGGCATCGTCGGTGTTGCACACCGGCAGCGAGCTGCGCCCGCGATAGGCCTTGGCATTGAGCACGCCACGGGACACCATCTCCGGAAAATAAAGCTGCCCGACCCAGGCCACGTTGCGCTCCTCGAGGTACTCATTGCCGGCAACGATGCGTACCGCCACGTGAATGTGCAGCGCTCGCCCGGCATAGAAACCCGGATAGATCGTGGTGAAGCGCACCCTGCCCTTGTGGTCGCTGAACTGGCCGCCGCGCAGATAGGTGTCGTCGTCGGTTCGCGGGATCGCGCCAATGTCCTCGACGTCGACTTCCAGATCCGGGTTCACCCGACTCCAGCCGGAATACGCGCCGCGTGCGTTGCAGTGCCAGATATCCACCAGCGCACCGCTGACCGGCTCGGCGGTCATGGCATCGACGATGGTCAGGCGCAGCAACAGCGGCAGGCCTTCGGCGCCTTCACTGATGTTGCGGCGCAGCAGTTTGGGATTGCGGAAATACGGCCCGGCGACTTGCTCGGGGGCCAGTTGATAAACCGATGGAGCTGAAGGCTGGTTATCCATGACGCGTTCTCTCTTCCTTAAGATGAACGCAGGTTAACGCCACGCGCGCAGCCAGGTGCGGTAACTATGTATCTCAAGATAACGAAGTTTTTTACGGGCAAAAAAAAACGGTGCACCGACCAAGCGCACCGTAAAGCCGTAGAACACACAACGAAGTGTCGGGTGAAGCGATCAGTCCAGCAGCGCCAAAGCCTCAGCGGTGCATTCCTGAATACGGGCCCAGTCGCCGTTCTTGATCCACTCAGGATCGAGCATCCAGCTACCGCCCACGCACATGACGTTTTTCAGCGCCATGTAGCTCTTGATGTTGGCAGGGCCGACGCCGCCAGTCGGGCAGAATTTCACTTCGCCGAACGGGCCGCCGAGGGCCTTGATCGCTGCCACGCCACCGCTGACTTCAGCCGGGAACAGCTTGAAGCGGCGATAACCCAGGCCATAACCTTCCATGATGCCGGAGGCATTGCTGATGCCCGGCAGCAGCGGGATCGGGCTTTCGACGCTGGCTTCCAGCAGGTCACGGGTGATGCCCGGAGTGACGATGAATTGCGAACCGGCGGCTTCGGCCGCAGCCAGCATGTTGCGGTCGAGCACGGTGCCGGCACCGGTCACCAGTTCCGGGCGCTGTTCGCGCAGGATCTGGATCGCCTTGAGGCCGAACTGCGAACGCAGGGTCACTTCCAGCGCGGTCAGACCACCGGCGGCCAGGGCGTCGGCCAGCGGCAGCACGTCCTGTTCACGGGCGATGGTAATCACCGGCAGGATCCGCGCCTTGGCGCAGAGGCTGTCGATCAGGGCAACTTTGTCCGCCATGGAAACGGTCGGGGATGGGGTTTTCATAGCGGCTGTTCCTTGGCTCATGGGCACCAGTAAATCTCTAACGTAGGTTGCAGAAACGCGCGAACCGGCATGGCGGCGACGTCGTTGGATGCCAGTGCGGCATTCAGGGTGGTCAGTTTCGACTGACCGGAAATCGACAGAATCTTGTGCCTCGCCGACGCCAGCAGTGCGCGGCTCATGGTCAGGCGCTGACGCGGCACGCTTGGCGCGAGCATCGGCCAGCAGCGACGGGTGCCGTCGGCTTGCAGGGCTTCGGCCAGGTTCGGGCTGTCCGGGAACAGCGACGCGGTGTGACCGTCATCGCCCATGCCCAACACCAGCACGTCGATGGGCGGCAACTCGGCGAGCAAACGATCGGCCTGCTCCGCAGCCTGCTCGACGTTGGCCGCCGCGCTGTAGAGGCTGAGGAACTGCGCCTTGGCCGCCGGGCCCTTGAGCAGATACTGCTTGAGCAGACCGGCATTGCTGTCGGCATGTTCGACCGGTACCCAGCGCTCGTCGGCCAGGGTCACGACGACCTTCGACCAGTCCAGTTCCTGCTTGGCCAGGTGCTGGAAAAACGCCACCGGGCTACGGCCGCCGGACACCACCAACACGGCGTTGCCACGTGCCGCCAGCGCTTCGCTCAATTGCTTGGCGACATTCAGCGCCAGGCCTTCGGCGAGCAGCACCGGGCTCTTGAATTCGCGGGCATTCACGCCCTCGGGCAGTTTCACATCAGATATCGCCATACCACGACCTCCCGTCCCGCGTGATCAAAGCAATGGAGCTCATCGGCCCCCACGACCCGGCCGCATACGGCTTGGGCGCGTCACCGGATTTTTTCCACCCGGCGATCAGCTGGTCACACCATTTCCACGCGGCTTCGATTTCATCTTTACGGACAAACAGGTTCTGATTGCCGTTCATCACTTCCAGCAACAACCGCTCGTAGGCATCGGGGATCCGAGCGCTGCGCCAGGTGTCGGAAAAATTCAGTTGCAGCGGGCCGCTGCGCAGTTGCATGCCCTTGTCCAGGCCTTGCTCTTTGGTCATCACGCGCAAGGAAATACCTTCGTCCGGTTGCAGGCGGATGATCAGTTTGTTGCTGATCTGCAGGCGCTGCTCGGGGGCGAAGATGTAGTGCGACGGTTCCTTGAAGTGGATGACGATCTGCGACAGTTTTTGCGGCATGCGCTTGCCGGTACGCAGGTAGAACGGCACGCCGGCCCAGCGCCAGTTGCGGATGTCGGCACGCAGGGCAACGAAGGTTTCGGTATCGCTCTGGGCGTTGGAATTCGGCTCTTCAAGGTAGCCCGGCACGGACTTGCCTTCGCTGTGCCCGGCGATGTACTGGCCGCGCACCACTTGCGTGGTCAGGCCTTCCGGACTGATCGGCGCCAGGGCTTTGAGCACTTTCACTTTTTCATCACGGATGCTGTCGGCGGACAGGTCGGCCGGCGGGTCCATGGCGATCAGGCAGAGCAGTTGCAGCAGGTGGTTCTGGATCATGTCCCGCAGCTGACCGGCCTTGTCGAAGTAACCCCAGCGGCCTTCGATGCCGACCTTCTCGGCCACGGTGATTTCCACGTGGGAGATGTAGTTCTGGTTCCACTGGGTTTCGAACAGGCTGTTGGCGAAACGCAGGGCGATCAGGTTCTGAACGGTTTCTTTGCCCAGGTAGTGGTCGATGCGGTAGGTGCGGTTCTCCGGGAAGAACTGCGCCACGGCGTCGTTGACCTTGCGCGAGGATTCCAGGTCGGAACCGATCGGCTTTTCCAGCACCACGCGGGTGTTTTCCGCCAGACCGACGTTCGCCAGGTTCTCGCAGATCGCGCCGTACACCGCCGCCGGGGTGGCGAAGTAGGCAATCATGCGTTGCGTGCTGCCGGCCAGTTCGGCCAGCGCCACATAATCTTCAGCCTTGAGGAAGTCGACGTGCAGGTAGGTCAGACGCGCCAGAAAGCGCTCGGCCACGGCCTCGTCCAGTTCCTTGCCCACGTAACGGCGCAACTCGGCGGCGATGAACGCCAGGTGCTGCTGCTCGGTGCCCGCCTCACGGGCCAGTGCGATAATGCGCGTGTCCTCGTGCAGCAGGCCGGCGCCATCAAGGTGATAAAGGGCAGGAAACAGCTTGCGCAGGGCCAGATCGCCCAAGGCGCCGAACAAGGCGAAGGTGCACGGTTCAACCGTAATCGAAGGCATGATGTTTGTTCTTTTATCAAGTTAAGCTACAAATACCTTTTTTCAAGGCATCACTCAAGGGAAAATGTAGTAATAACCACAACATTTTCGCAAAATACAGATTCCGAGTGGTGGTCGGTCGGAGCCATCAGTAGGATAGGCCACCGTCACGGGCCACATCAAAGGCCCAATTTGCATAGCCGCGCGCTTATCGGCGCCGGTGAATCTAGGAATTCTTATGGACCGCGTGCGAAATTTACTGGAACAGATCCAGAGTCGCCTTGAAGAGCTGAACAAGGCCGAACGCAAAGTCGCCGAAGTGATCCTGCTCAACCCACAGCAGGCCACCCGCTTCAGCATCGCCGCCCTCGCCCAGGCGGCGTCGGTCAGTGAACCGACGGTCAACCGTTTCTGCCGTTCGTTCGGCGTCAGCGGCTACCCCGAACTCAAGCTGCAACTGGCCCAGAGCCTGGCCAGCGGCGCGGCGTATGTCAGCCGCGCAGTAGAAGCCGACGACAACCCCGAGGCCTACACGCAGAAGATTTTCGGCAGTGCGATCGCGTCGTTGGACAGCGCTTGCCAGGCGCTGGACCCGAACCTGATCAGCCGCGCCGTCGACCTGTTGATCCAGGCCCGGCAGATCCACTTCTTCGGCCTCGGCGCTTCGGCGCCGGTGGCGCTGGATGCGCAGCACAAGTTCTTCCGTTTCAACCTCGCGGTCACCGCCCACGCCGATGTGCTGATGCAGCGGATGATTGCCTCGGTGGCGCACACCGGCGAGCTGTTCGTGATCATTTCCTACACCGGCCGCACCCGCGAACTGGTGGAAGTGGCGCGCATCGCCCGGGAGAACGGCGCTTCGGTGCTGGGCCTGACGGCAGAGAATTCGCCACTGGCCAAGGCCAGTACGCTGAGCCTGAATATTCCGCTGCCGGAAGACACCGACATCTACATGCCGATGACCTCGCGGATCATTCAGTTGACCGTGCTGGATGTACTGGCGACGGGGATGACGCTGCGTCGCGGGGTGGATTTCCAGCCGCATCTGCGCAAGATCAAAGAGAGCTTGAATGCGAGCCGGTATCCGGTGGGTGACGAGTTCAACTGAAGATCAAAAGCCCCTCACCCTTACCCTCTCCCGGAGGGAGAGGGGACTGACCGAAGTGTCTTGCGCTATACATCGACTTGAAAGATTGGGTCGATTATGGATTCAAAGACATTCGTTCAATTCGGTGAATCTCTTGAATATCCCCCAATCGGTCCCCTCTCCCCCTGGGAGAGGGTTAGGGTGAGGGCAGCGGTCGAATTGACACACTCAAGCCCCAGCCCAAGCCTGCAAACTCAAATGCGCCTTCTCCCCCGGCGCCAGATGCAGGCTGTCGGTCCCGCCCGCCGCCGCTTCAACACAGACAAATTCCGAAATCTCATCCCAGCTCACACCCAGCAACGGCCGCGCACCCGGATGCCACACCACCGTGTCCGCGCTGTCACCGGTATCGATGCACAACTCGCGCTGCCAGGCGTGATCCTTGAGCTGTAATTCGCCGTCATGCTGAAACACCCGCTGACAGCCGCCATCAACCCGCAACTCGCCTTCCTGCTGACAAATCTCACGGTTCAACTGGTCGTAACCCTGCGCCCCTTCGAGCCCAGACAGCGCTATCTCACTCACATCGCCAATACGCCAGTAAGCGTGCAAAGCCTGGCTCAACTGGCACGGCATGTCGTCCTGATGCTCGGTGCTCAGGCGCAATTCCATGCGTTCACCGAGGTGCGCGTGCAGGTCCACCTGCCAGTCGCACAACTGCAATTGCCAATGCAGGCGCACGCCGTCATCGCCGGTGCTGCTGTCGAGCAGTTTCCAGTCCAGCAGTCGCGCCCAGCCATGGGACGGCCACGCGTTTTCGCTCGGGTGACGGCCATACCACGGCCAGCATACCGGCACGCCGCCGCGAATCGCGCCGACATGCGGCCATTTCGCCGCGCACCACAGCCACGGTTTCTGCCCGCGCGGCTGAAAGTGCAGCAACTGCGCACCCTGACGACTGAACACCGCCTGACACAGCGGATGATCGATCACCAGCACATCGCGCATCTGATAGCGCTCCCAGGCGAACACCGGTCGCTCGCGCAGGGATTTGAAGAAGCGTTGCAGCGGATGCTCATGCATGGGCCACGGTTCCAGATTCAACTTTCATGGGCTGCGACACCCCTGTCCAAAAAAAAGCGGACAGCCTTGGCTGTCCGCAAATATGCGCACATAGAGAGGAGCTTATCGCAGACGCGTCAGAACGTAGACTGAATTTTCAGGCCAGCGACCAAAGCGTTATCCACTTCATCCACACCGCCCGGATGAGTGATGTATTGCAGGTTCGGGCGTACGGTCAGCCAGTTGGTCACGTGGAAGCCGTAGTTGATCTCGTAGTTGTATTCGGTTTCACGAATCGGCGAGAACACCGGATTGTCGTAGTCCGAAACACCGTTGGCGACGTTGAGCAGTTCGGCGTTTTTCTTCACGTCATTGTTGACGTGAATACGTGCCGCACCGATACCGACGTCATCTTTCGGACGTGCGTCGAACGGGCCTTTGTACACAAACATCAAGGACTGGTAGTTGTCGATGAAGTTGGTGTCCTTGTCATGGAACGTGGCGTTGGCAGCGATGTTCAGACCACGGCTCTTGTCACCGTTGTGGCTGGTGAGTTGCTGTTGCGCAACGAACCAGTAACCGTGCTTGCTGCTGTGGGTGCGGTAGGCGTCACCAGTGGTCGCCGCGTCGAAACCGTTGACGTCTTCGCGAACGTCGTCGGCATCGGCCGTGCTCTTGTAGTAACCGACACGGTATTCGCCCGGCAGGCCGTTCGGGTTAGGCAACCAGACCAGCTCCACTGGCAACACGGTGCCTTTGGTGCCACTGCCGCTCAACTTGAAGCCGTTGCCGTGTTCCAGTTGCGACGGATTCTGGTTGTACGCACCGATCTGCGCGTAGAGCTCGTCGTTGATGTTGTATTTGACGCGAATGGCCGCCTGGCTGACCGGCCAGTTGTACCAGATGTTGGTCGCCCAGTTACCCACTTGCGAACCGCAGAACGCCAGGTTCTGGAACTCGCACGGGAAGGTGTTGAAGTCTTCGCCTTCGCCGAAGTAACCGGCCTTGATGTCGAGTTTGTTGTCGAAGAACTGATGTTTGATCCACAACTGGGTCAGACGCACCATGTGGCCACGACCGTAGACTTCCTGCGAGGAGCTCAGGGTGCCGGCACGCGGATCGCCAACGCGATCGTTGGAAATGTTGTAGCCGTTACGGTTGGTGAACTGGATCTTGGCCTGGGTGTTGTCCCAGCCCCACAGTTTTTGCAGATCCAGCGCCACGCCCAGACCGAACTGGTCGGCGTAACGCGCTGTCTTGTCGTCGTTGAAACCGCCGTGAAGGTTGCCGCCCACTTCACCGACGTAGTCCATCTTGATGTCGATACCCTGCTCGATCAGCTTGGTACGTTCGCCCCCCCAGTCCCCGGTCATCCACTCCGAATCGGAGCTGAACGCGTCAGCCGCGTGGACGCTACCGGCCAGCATCATTGCCGCAACTGCTGACAACTGGCCGATTCGCTGAGCGTTGTTGTTCTTCTTCATCCCTACATCCTCGTTTTATTGTTATTAACTGTTCTTCTTATTTAACGCGGTTTACATCTGATGCGGCGCGCGACAGGCCACGCACCGCGTGCTCCCTGCAGGAACGGGCGAACCCGCTCCCGCATTGGTTGATCAGCGACCCTTGAACTGGGCCACGTTGGCGCTGTGCGATTCGGTTTTCGGCAGGCCTGCAACCCCCAGGCGCTCACCGGACTTGGCGTCGAACAGCAGCACTTTCGACGGATCGAATTGCAGGGTCAGGGTTTCGCCCACCTGCGGCGCCACGTCCGGCGCCAGACGGCAGCAGACCTTGGTGTCGTTGAGGTTGACGAACACCAGGGTGTCCGGACCGGTCGGCTCGGTGACCTGCACTTCAGCCTTGATGCTCGGCAAGCCATTGCCCTCGCCGTAGGCCAGAGCAATCTGCTCCGGGCGCAGGCCGAGGATCACTTCGCGGTCTTCGAGTCCGGCGTCCTGCATCGCCATCGGCAATTCGCAACGGGCCTGGCCGCTGTCGAGCAGCGCCACCAGACGGCCGTCCTTGCGTTGCAGACGCAGCGGGATGAAGTTCATCGGCGGCGAACCGATAAAGCTCGCCACGAACAGGTTGGCCGGGTCGTTGTAGATCTCTTTCGGCGTACCGAACTGCTGGATGATCCCGTCCTTCATCACCGCCACTTTGTCGCCCAGGGTCATCGCTTCGATCTGGTCGTGGGTCACGTAGACCGTGGTGGTTTTCAGACGCTGGTGCATCAGTTTCATTTCGGTGCGCATCTCGACGCGCAGTTTGGCGTCGAGGTTGGACAGCGGTTCGTCGAACAGATAGATCTTCGGCCGACGCGCCAGGGCACGGCCCATCGCCACGCGCTGTTGCTGGCCGCCGGAGAGCTGACCCGGCTTGCGATTGAGCAGGTGCTCGATCTGCAGCAGCTTGGCCACGCGGGCGACTTCTTCGTCGATCGCCGACTGGCTCATCTTGCGGATCTTCAGACCGAACTCGATGTTCTCGCGCACGCTCATGGTCGGGTACAGCGCGTAGGACTGGAACACCATGGCGATGTCGCGATCTTTCGGGCTCATGCCGCTGACGTCCTGGTCACCGATCATGATCGCTCCGCCGGTGATGGTTTCCAGGCCGGCGATGCAGTTCATCAGGGTCGACTTGCCGCAGCCCGAGGGCCCGACGAGGATCAGGAACTCACCGTCCTTGATCGACAGTTCGATGTTCTTCAGGGTGTCCGGCAGGCCGGTACCGTAGGTCTTGTTTACATTGCGAAGTTCGAGCGTAGCCATGATTACCCCTTGACTGCGCCGGCCGTCAGCCCGCGCACGAAATACTTGCCTGCGACCACATAGACCAGCAGGGTCGGCAGCCCGGCGATCATCGCCGCCGCCATATCCACGTTGTATTCCTTGGCCCCGGTGCTGGTGTTGACCAGGTTGTTCAGCGCCACCGTGATCGGTTGCGAATCACCGCTGGAGAACACCACGCCGAACAGGAAGTCGTTCCAGATCTGGGTGAACTGCCAGATCAGGCAGACCATGATGATCGGAGTGGACATCGGCAGGATGATCTGGCGGAAGATCGTGAAGAACCCCGCGCCATCGAGACGCGCGGCCTTGATCAGCGCATCCGGAATGCTCACGTAGTAGTTACGGAAGAACAGCGTGGTGAACGCCAGACCGTAGACCACATGGATGAACACCAGGCCGGTAGTGGTGCTCGCCAGGCCCATCTTGCCGAGGGTGAACGACGCCGGCAGCAGCACGGTCTGGAACGGCAGGAAGCAGCCGAACAACAGCAGGCCGAAGAACAGCTGCGAACCGCGGAAGCGCCAGAACGACAGCACATAACCGTTCAACGCACCGATGGCGGTGGAGATGATCACGGCCGGAACGGTGATCTTGATCGAGTTCCAGAAGTAGCCGTCAACGGTGGCCCAGGCTTTCACCCAGCCGATGCCGCTGACCACGGTCGGCCAGCTCAGCAGGTTGCCGGTGGAGATGTCTTCCGGGGTCTTGAAGCTGGTCAGCAGCATGACCACCAGCGGTACCAGATACAGCAGGACCGCAAGGATCAGCACCGCGTAGATCGCGATGCGACTCAGGCTGATGGCCGGTTTGGAGGCGAGACTAGTCATGACGCTTGGTCCTCAGCTCGGAGTACAGGTAAGGCACGATGATCGCGAGGATCGCACCGAGCATCAGGATTGCACTGGCCGAGCCCATGCCCATCTGTCCACGGCTGAAGGTGAACGAGTACATGAACATCGCCGGCAAATCGGAGGAATAACCCGGGCCGCCGGCCGTCATGGCCGCCACCAGGTCGAAGCTCTTGATCGCGATGTGCGCCAGGATCATCACCGCACTGAAGAACACCGGACGCAGGCTTGGCAGCACAACCTTCCAGTAGATGCGCGGCATGCTCGCGCCGTCGATCTGGGCGGCACGAATGATCGATTGATCGACGCCACGCAGACCGGCGAGGAACATCGCCATGATGAAGCCCGAAGCCTGCCAGACCGCCGCGATCACCAGGCAATACACCACGCGATCCGGGTCGATCAGCCAGTCGAGACGGAAGCCTTCCCAGCCCCAGTCCCGCAGCAATTTGTCCAGGCCCATGCCCGGGTTGAGCAGCCATTTCCACGCAGTACCGGTGACGATCATCGAGAGCGCCATCGGGTACAGGTAAATGGTGCGGATAAAGCCTTCGCGACGGATTTTCTGGTCGAGGAAAATCGCCAGTGTCACGCCGATTACGAGGGTGATGCCGATGAACATGCCGCCGAACACGGCCAGGTTCTTGCTCGCCACCCACCAACGGTCGTTGTCGAACAGACGCTCGTATTGCGCCAGGCCTGCCCACTTGTAGTTCGGCAGGAAGGTCGACGTGGTGAACGACAGGACAAACGTCCAGAGGATATAGCCATAGAAGCCCACCAGAACGATGAACATGCTCGGCGCCAGCACCAGTTTCGGTAGCCAGCGCTGCAATGCGTCGAACGGCGAGGCCTTGCTGAACACAGCAACAGAACTCATGGGAAGATCCAATAAAAAAAGAGAAGAGCAGCTACGAGTTGAGAGCTGCAAGACCAGCAGAGCAGCGCTCTTGTCTCGCAGCTTGTAGCTCGCAGCTCGTCGCTACCGCTTACTTGGCAGCCTTGATGGCAGTGCCGAGTTTTTTGGCAGCGTCGGCCGGGTCGGCTTTCGGGTCGTTGATGTAGTTGGTCACGACATCAAAGAACGCACCCTGCACGGCCAGCGTGGTCGCCATGTTGTGCGCCATGCTCGGTTGCAGGCCGCCGTTCTTGGCGTCTGCCAGGAAGTCCTTGGCAGCGGTCTGGGCGCAGGAGTCGAAACCGTACTTGCCCATGTCGGCGAGCATGTCGTTACGCACCGGGATCGAGCCCTTGTTGATGCTGAAGACTTTCTGGAAGTTTTCACCCAGCACGACTTTGGCGATGTCCTGCTGACCGGCCGCGGTGCCCGCGTCCTTCTGCTTGAACACGGCCAGCGAGTCGATGTTGTAGGTGAACGCCTTGTCGGTGCCCGGGAAGGCTACGCACTCGTAGTCCTTGCCGGCGACTTTCTTGGCGGCGGTCCATTCGGACTTGGCCCAGTCACCCATGATCTGCATGCCGGCCTTGCCGTTGATGACCTTGGCCGCTTCCAGGTTCCAGTCCTGGCCTTTGCCGTCCTGGTCCATGTAGGTCGCGACTTTCTTCAGCTCGGTCAGGGCCTTGACCATTTCCGGGCCGGTCAGGGCAGCGTTGTCCAGGTCGACCAGGGCTTTCTTGTAACCATCAACGCCCATCACCGACAACACGACCGCTTCGAACACGGTGCTGTCCTGCCATGGCTGGCCGCCGTGAGCCAGCGGGATGAAGCCCGCCGCTTTCAGCTTGTCGCCGGCGGCGTAGAATTCTTCGAGGGTGGTCGGGGCTTTTTCGATACCGGCTTTCTTGAAGACTTCCGGGTTGATCCACAGCCAGTTCACGCGGTGAATGTTCACCGGGACGGCCACGTAATCACCTTCGAACTTCACGGTGTCGGAGACTTTCTTGTCGAGCAGGCTGTCCCACTTCTCGGACTTGGAAACGTCTTTCAGGACGTCAGTGTCGAGCAGACCGGTCGACGCCCATTCCTGGATGTCCGGGCCTTTGATCTGGGCAACGCCTGGCGGGTTGCCGGCTACCGCGCGGCTTTTCAGCACGGTCATGGCAGTCGCACCGCCACCACCGGCGACAGCGCCGTCTTTCCAGGTGAAACCGTCTTTCTCGACTTGTGCCTTGAGCACATCGACGGCAGCTTTTTCGCCACCGGACGTCCACCAATGCACGACTTCCACCGAACCTTTGGATTCGGCAGCGGAAACACTCAGGGGCAGCACGGCGAGCGGGAACAGGGAGGCGACAGAAATGACAGTAGCGAGGCGAGAAATCGCATTCATCTGAGATGTACCTTTCTTGTTGTTATGCATGCAAGTCTGGTGCTTGCGCTGCACACGAGTTTAAACAGAGCGTTTCCCCTCGCAGGTAACGAAGGGACGCGCGAATGTCACCACATGGTTACACAGGAACGCTTCGAGACAGGTGTGCCAGAGCACTGGCCATGCTCGGTGCCAGCGGCAGACGCGGAATCAGAACAGCCTGCCAAGCGTGGTACAGATCCGGTTTGCCCGCCCAGATATCGGCACTTGGGCGGTTTTGCGGGTCGAGTTCGTGATGCCAGCTGCCGTCGCAGCGGTCGATGAAATGCGTTTCGCAAAATTCCCAGAACAGGCGATACCAGGTTTCGTACTGCGCATCGCCGGTGCGTTTGAGCAAGGCACTGGCGGCCGCGCTGGCCTCGGCGTGGGTCCAGTGCAGGCGATGACGCACCACCGCTTTGTTGTTCCAGTCGAGGGTGTAGACGATGCCCGGCGCGCCATCGACGTCCCAGCCATGACGGCAGTTGTTCTCGAACAGCTTTTGCGCGTCAGTGGCCAGCCAGCCGGGCGTGAGCATGCCGGCCTGAACCCGCGCGGCTTCGAGGTGCAGCAACAGCCGCGCCCACTCGAAACCGTGGCCCGGCGTGGTGCCGTAGGGACGGAAACCGTCGGCAGGATTGTCATGGTTGTATTCACGCAGCGGCTGCCAGTCGCGGTCGAAATGTTCGATCACCAGGTAATCGTTGGCGGCAGCGTGACCGTGAATCACCCGCTCGACGATGCGTTGCGCACGCACCAGCCAGCGCGGGTCTTCGGTGACATCGGCCAGCGCAAGGAAGGCTTCGGTGGCGTGCATGTTGCTGTTGGCGCCGCGGTAGGCTTCTTCTTCGCGCCAGTCGCGATTGAAGAATTCGCGCATGGCGCCCTCTTCTTCGCTCCAGAAATACGTGTCGATGATGTCGACGGCGTCATCCAGCAACGCCTGCGCGCCGGGGCGTTGCGCGACCACCGCGGAACTCGCCGCGAGGGCGACGAAGGCGTGCAGATAGGCGTTTTTGCCGGTATTACCGTCACGGTGTTCAGCGACGGCGAACCAACCGCCGTGCAACGCATCGCGCAACGGGCCGCGCAGGGCCGCAATGCCGTGATCGACCAGTTCGGCGAATCCCGGCAGACCCTGAATGTGGGCCATGGCGAAGCTGTGGGTCATGCGTGCGGTGTTCATGGTTTCGGCTTGCGCGCCGGCCTGGAGCTGGCCGCGCTCATCGAGATTGCCGAAGCCTTCGGGCAATCGCGAAGCCTTGGCAAATGCCAGCAGGCGCAGGCCTTCGTCGGCGAGCCATTGCTGGTGGGCAGGGGCGTTCAGCCAACTGCTGAAGCCCGGATTGAAGTGATCCATGGGTGGCCTTTTTTGTTGTTATGACTGCGGGCAGTCTAAACAACGAGCCGGGAGGGGCTTGTAACGAAGGGGGCGGGTTTTGTCACCGATCGGTGACAAAAGAGCAACCCTCACCCCAGCCCTCTCCCGGAGGGAGAGGGAGCTGACCGAGGTGTCTGGCGTCATACATCGACCTGAAAAACCGAGTCGATTATGGATTCGGTAAAGCAGGATCAAGTCGATGCATCTTTAAAGCATCCCCCGATCGGTCCCCTCTCCCTCCGGGAGAGGGTTAGGGTGAGGGCAAGCCTTTGACTTAATCCACCGAACGCGGCAATTGCAGGGTCACGCGCAATCCACCCTCACGCAGATTCTGCAACGTCACCTCACCGCCATGGCTATGGGCAATGTTGCGGGCGATCCCCAAACCGAGACCGTAACCCTGCTGCTGCCCCGCCAACCGGAAGTGCGGCTCAAACACCTGCTCCAACCGCTGCTCCGGCACCCCCGGACCTTCATCATCGACATGCAGCACGAATGCGCTTTCGTCGTCATCGATGTGCAAGTGCGCGTTCTGGCCGTACTTCAACGCGTTGTCGATCAGGTTGCCGATGCAGCGCTTGAGCGCCAATGGCTTGCCCGGATAAGCCGCCAACGCCCGTCCCTGCTGGGTCACGCGACCGTTGCCGTTGGGTGCCAGATACGGCTCCACCAGACAGTCGAGCACATGGTTCAGGTCCACCGGCTCGATGTTTTCGTGAATGTCGGTGTCCTTCACGCATTGCAGCGCGCCTTTGACCAGCAGCTCCAATTCATCCAGATCGCGGCCGAACTTGGTTTGCAGTGTTTCGTCTTCCAGCAGTTCGACACGCAGACGCAGACGGGTAATCGGCGTGCGCAGATCGTGGGAAATTGCGCTGAACAACTGGCTGCGCTCGGTCAGGTAACGGCTGATCCGCTCGCGCATGGTGTTGAAGGCGCGGCCCACTTCGACCACTTCGCTGCCGCCGCCCTCGGCCACCGGCTCGACGTCGGCACCCAGCGACAAGTCCCGCGCGGCCCGCGCAAGACGCTTGAGCGGCCGACTCTGCCAGTGCACCAGCAGGCCGATGAACAACAACAGGAAACCGCTGGTGAAGACGATGAACCACACCTGCTGAGTCGGCAGGCCCTGTTCTTCAAGACTGGTGTAGGGTTCGGGCAGCAGTGAGGCGATGTACAGCCATTCACCCGGCGCCAACTGAATCTGCGTGACCAGCACCGGCGGATTCACCGGTTCCAGGGTCAAGGCGTAATGCGCCCACGAACGCGGCAACTCATCGAGTTTCAACCCGGCGTTGAAGATCCGTAAGTCATCGGGGCTGACGAAGGTCACCAGAATGTCGGTGTCCTGGCCCAGCGACTGACGCAGCACTTCATCCACCGCTTTCAGTACCGCCGCCTTGCGTGGCGTCACCGGCAGCACTTCCATGCCCAGCGGTTTGTCATTCAGCGTCACAACAAAACGCGTGCCGCCCATGCTGCGCAACTGGTCGAGCACCAGCGGCCGATAGGCCACCGGCAACGAGCGGAAGTAACTGACGCTGGCGGTCATCGAATGGGCGAGGCTGCGGGCGCTGGTGACCAGGCCTTCGAGCTGGGTCGCGCGCAATTGGGAAACCCAGATCACGCTGGACAGCGTCTGGGCGAACAACACCGCGAGCAACGTCAGCAGCAGCATCCGCCCGAGCAGCGAACGCGGCATCGGCACTTTGCGCGCGGTGGTACGCAGGAACTCAGTGACCATTGCCGGCAACCACATTGGCTGCCAGCTGGTAGCCGCTGCCACGCACGGTGCGGATCAGGCGCGGCGGTTTTTCAGTGTCGCGCAGACGCTGGCGCAGGCGGCTGACGGCCATGTCGACGATGCGGTCGAGGGGCATCAGGTCGCGGCCACGGGTGGCGTTGCCGATGGTGTCGCGGTCGAGGATTTGCTGGGGATGATCGAGGAACAGTTTCAACAGGGCGAAGTCGGCGCCGGACAGAATCACTTCCTCGCCGTCGGCGTGAAACAGCCGATGGCTGACCATGTCCAGCCGCCATTCATCGAACGCCAGCACTTCACTGCCGCCGCGTTCCTGGCCGAATTGGGCGCGACGCAGCAGGGCCTTGATCCGGGCTTGCAGTTCGCGGGGGCTGAAAGGTTTGCCGAGGTAATCGTCGGCGCCGAGCTCCAGGCCGATGACCCGGTCGGCTTCGTCGGAACTGGCGGTGAGCATGATGATCGGCACCTGGGCCTGACGCGGATGCTGGCGCACCCAGCGGCACAGGCTGAAGCCGTCTTCATCGGGCAGCATCACATCGAGGATCACCAGATCGCTCGGTGCTTCGTTCAGCGCCTGACGAAAACCGGCGCCATCCGCCGTGGCCCGTACCTGAAAACCCGCGCGGGTCAGGTAGGTTTCCAGCAACTCGCGTATCTCCTGGTCGTCATCGACCAACAAAATCGACTTGTTGACTGAGCTCACTTCGAAGGCATCCTTGTTGTTGGAATTGGGCGGATTATGCCTGATGTGTCGAGGGTTCCCACGCTCGGCGTGGGAATGATCATTTACCGGATTGTTCGAGCGCCACTCCTGCACCGACGAGCCCGGAATACGGCGCCGTCACCAGCCACACCGGGATCCCCTTGAAGTAATCGCTCATGCAGCCCTTGTCGGCGAAGCTGCGGGCGAAACCGCTTTCGAGGAAGAAATCGGCGAAACGCGGAATCACGCCGCCCACGATGTACACCCCGCCACGGCCGCCAGTGGTCAGCACGTTGTTGCCGGCCACGCGACCGAGCCAGCAGCAGAACTGCTCCAGCACTTCCAGGGCGATCGGGTCGCCTGCAAGACCTGCCGCAGTGATGGCTTCCGGCGTATCGAGTTTCGGTTCATGACCATCCACCGCGCAGATCGCCCGGTAGACCCGCGGCAAGCCGCCGCCGCTCAACGCGGTTTCCGCGCTGACGTGGCCGATCTCATTGTGGATGTGCTGCCAGAGCTGGGTTTCACGCGGACTGCTCAGCGGCAGATCGACGTGACCGCCCTCTCCCGGCAACGCGGCAAACCGACCTTCACCCAGATCAAGCAACGTGCCGACGCCCAGACCAGTGCCCGGGCCGATCACCACCGCCGGGCGCAATGGCTCCGGCGTGCCTTCGCAGACCACGCGGAATTCGCCTGGCTGCAAACGGGTCATGCCCAGCGCCATGGCCGAGAAATCGTTGACCAGCAACAACTGCTCGACCTGCAAGGTCTGGCAGAACGCCTTGCGGCTCAGGCGCCAGTGGTTGTTGGTGAACTTGAATTCATCGCCGCTCACCGGCCCCGCCACCGACAGGCACACCGAACCGATGGCGCCCGGCGCCAGACCGAGCCCGCTCAGATAGAGGCTGATCGCCTCTTCCGGGCTGGCATGGTCGGCCGTGGCCAGCACCTGAACCGATTCGAGCTGCTGATCTTTCCACAACGCGAACCGCGCGTTGGTGCCTCCGATGTCACCGACCAAAGCCAGTTTCAATTAAGCGTCTCCAGGGCAGAAGTGAAGGCGCTGGCGCCCTGCTCCGCCGAGCTGAAGGCCAAACGCATGAAGCCAAACAGTTCGCGACCGCTGCCGATGTTGTTGCCCAACAGGCCTTTGGCGGGTTCGCGCGCTGCGAATTCGGCGGCGTCCACCTTGAGTTCCAAAGTGCCTTTGACGCCATCGACGCTGATGATATCGCCCTCTTGCACCCGCGCCAAAGCGCCGCCGACATAAGCTTCGGGGCTGACATGAATGGCCGCCGGAATTTTCCCGGATGCGCCGGACATACGTCCGTCAGTTACCAGCGCAACCTTGAAGCCGCGATCCTGCAGCACGCCGAGGAACGGCGTCATCTTGTGCAGCTCAGGCATGCCGTTGGAACGCGGACCCTGGAAGCGCATCACCGCGACAAAATCCTTCTCCAGCAGACCGGCCTTGAAAGCGTCGGCCAGATCCTGCTGATCCTGGAACACCATGGCCGGCGCTTCGACGATCTGGTTTTCCAGCGCCACGGCGGACACCTTCATCACGCCACGACCGAGGTTGCCTTCCATCACGCGCAAGCCGCCCTCTGCCGAGAACGCACGGGCCACCGGGCGCAGGATGTTTTCGTCGAGGCTGTCGGTCGGGCCTTCGCGCCACACCAGCTTGCCGTTATCGAGGAACGGCTCCTTGGTGTACTGGCTCAGGCCGTGGCCAAGCACGGTGTTGACGTCTTCGTGCAGCAGGCCGGCTTCGAGCAGTTCGCGAATCAGGAACGACATGCCGCCCGCCGCCTGGAAGTGGTTGATGTCGGCCTTGCCGTTCGGATAGACGTGGCTCAGGGTCGGCACGACTTCGGAGAGGTCGGCCATGTCCTGCCAGGTCAGTTGAATGCCCGCCGCCATGGCGATGGCCGGCATGTGCAGGGTGTGGTTGGTCGAACCGCCGGTGGCGTGCAGCGCGACGATCGAGTTGACCAGCGCCTTCTCGTCGACAATTTCGCCGATCGGCATGAAGTTGCCGTTCTGTTTGGTCAGGCGGGTGACCTGATGCGCGGCTTCGCGGGTCAGGGCCTCACGCAGCGGCGTGTTCGGGTTGACGAACGATGCGCCCGGCAAGTGCAGGCCCATGACTTCCATCAGCAACTGGTTGGTGTTGGCGGTGCCGTAGAAGGTGCAGGTGCCCGGGCTGTGGTAGGACTTCATCTCCGATTCCAGCAGCTCTTCGCGGGTTGCCTTGCCTTCGGCGTACTTCTGCCGCACGTCGGCTTTTTCCTTGTTGGAAATCCCCGAGACCATCGGCCCGCCCGGGACGAAAATCGTCGGCAAGTGACCGAAACGCAGAGAGCCCATCATCAGGCCCGGCACGATCTTGTCGCAGATGCCGAGCATCAGCGCGCCGTCGAACATGTTGTGGGACAGCGCCACCGCCGTCGACATCGCGATCACTTCGCGGCTCGGCAGGCTCAGCTCCATGCCCGGCTCGCCCTGGGTCACGCCGTCGCACATGGCAGGCGTGCCGCCGGCGAACTGGCCGACCGAGCCGATTTCGCGCAGGGCGTTCTTGATTTGTTCCGGGAAGACTTCGTAAGGCTGGTGCGCCGAGAGCATGTCGTTATATGACGAAACAATTGCGATGTTCGCCGAGTTCATCATCCGCAGGCTGTGCTTGTCTTCGCTGCCACACCCGGCCACGCCATGGGCGAAGTTGGCGCATTGCAGTTTGCCGCGCATCGGCCCGTCAGTTGCAGCGCCGCGAATCAGCGCAAGGTAAGCCTGACGCGTGGCGCGGCTGCGGGCGATAAGCCGTTCGGTGACCTCAAGAACGCGGGGATGCATGTGTAGAACTCCAGGCTAACGGATGTGGCGACCTGATTGTCTATGCTGATCAAAAGCCCGTTCGCGTGGGATGACGAACGGTTTTCTTGATCATTCGGACCAGTTGATTCAGGTCACTCGTTGTAGATAAAACAAAATATTGCCACTAAAAAGGCTTGTTTTCTATTTTTATGCGAATAATCTTGTAATTCCAACAACAAAACGACGGCGGCGCTGTTCAATGACTCTTCGAATCGCAATCAATGGTTTTGGCCGCATCGGCCGTAATGTCCTGCGCGCACTGTATACCCAAGGCTATCGTCAGGATTTGCAGATCGTCGCCATCAACGATCTGGGCGACAGCGCGATCAATGCGCATCTGCTCAAATACGACACCGTTCATGGCACATTCGACGCCGAAGTGGCTCATGACAACGAGAGCCTGACCGTCAACGGCGACCGCATTTCGGTCAGCGCCATCCGCAATCCGGCCGACCTGCCATGGGCCGCGGAAAAGATTGATGTGGTGTTCGAATGCACCGGTCTGTTCACCGACCGGGCCAAAGCCGCCGCGCATATTACCGCCGGCGCACGCAAAGTGATTATCTCGGCCCCGGCCAAAGGCGCCGATGCCACCGTCGTTTACGGTGTGAACCACGACATTCTGCGCCAGTCGCACCAGATCATTTCCAACGCGTCGTGCACCACCAACTGCCTGGCCCCCGTGGCTCAGGTGCTGCACCGCGAACTGGGCATCGAAAGCGGTCTGATGACCACCATCCACGCCTACACCAACGACCAGAACCTGACCGACGTCTACCACACCGACCCGTACCGCGCGCGCTCCGCCACCCAGAACATGATCCCGAGCAAGACCGGCGCCGCCGAAGCCGTGGGCCTGGTGCTGCCGGAACTGGCGGGCAAGCTGACCGGCATGGCCGTGCGCGTGCCGGTGATCAATGTGTCGCTGGTTGACCTGACCGTGCAGTTGAAGCGCGAAGCCTCGGCCGATGAAGTCAACGCATTGATGAAAGCGGCGAGCCAGCACTCGAAGATCCTCGGCTACAACACCCTGCCGCTGGTATCGAGCGACTTCAACCACAACCCGCTGTCGTCGATCTTCGACGCCAACCACACCAAAGCCAGCGGCAAACTGCTGAAAGTCTTGGCTTGGTATGACAACGAGTGGGGCTTCTCCAACCGTATGCTCGATAACTGCCTGGCCCTGTGCAACGCGGAATAAAACCGCTGGCGCCGTTTTGAGGGCGGGCAAAAGCTTTACCCACCTTTGACAAATCAACACTTGACCACTCGGGCGGATGATAAGCATTATCATTCGCTCGAAATGGATCAGGTCTTCCCGTGAGTCAATCACACTTCAACCACGTCTTCCTCGCCCAGCGCACCTCGCTGCTGCGGACGCTGGAACGGATGGTCAACAACCACAGCACCGCCGAAGACCTGTTGCAGGAAACCTACCTGCGCGTCACCCGGGCGCTGAGCGAACGGGCCATCGATCACCTTGAACCCTTTGTCTTCCAGACCGCGCGCAACCTGGCACTGGATCATTTGCGTGCGCGCAAGATTCATTCGCGGACCATGGTCGATGACGTGCCGCAGGACGTGGTGCACAGCGTCGCCGCCCCCGCCAGCAGCGCCGAAGACGCTGCCCACGCCGAACAATTGCTGGAGCGCCTGAACGTGAGCCTCGGTGAACTCAGCCCCCGCCAACAGCAAATCTTCATCCTCAGCCGCCTGCACGGGCACAGCTATCAGGAAATCGCCGAAGAACTGAGCGTATCCCTCAGCACGGTGCAGAAAGAACTCAAACTGATCATGACCATCTGCATCGGTGTCGCCGAGCGCCTGAACGGCGACTGATCTGCAAGCCTTGTCGGTATTCGACAGGATCGACTGCACTGATCATCGGGCTTTGTTACCCTTGCCCGACTTTTACGCTTCACTAAAAAAACAGCCGTGCACAGACACTGCCGAGGAACCACCGTGACGGACATCCACCGCTCTCCTTCGCCTTCATCGGCGCAGGACGCCGCCAGCGCAATGGACCAAGCTCTGGACTGGCTCATCGTGCTCGGCAGTCCGGACGAGGAGCAGACCCGGCAATTCCATGCCTGGCTGGCGGCCGATCCGTTGAATGCCGAGGCGTTCGCCAAGGCTCAGGCAATCTGGGACGGCCCGCAGATCGCTCAGTGCGCGCAAAACCTCGCGGCCAAACCGAAGAAAGTTACCGTCCTCACTCGCCTGCGTCCGCACTGGAAACCGCTGGCCACCGCCGCGGTGCTGCTGCTCGGGCTGTTCAGTTTCAGCAACCTGCCGATGCGTCTGCAGGCCGATCACCTGACCGTAGTCGGCGAGCGTCAGCGCCTGCAGCTTGAGGACGGCTCGAAAGTCCTGCTCAACACCAATTCCGCGTTCTCCAGCACGATCAACGATCAGCAGCGAGTCGCGCGGTTGTATCAGGGCGAAGCGTTTTTCGAGATCCCGGCCAGCCGCAGCCAGCCGCTGGAAATCGACGCCGGGCCGGTGAAGGCCAGCGTGCGCGACACTGCGTTTGCCGTGCGTTATCTGGACGGCGTGGCGCAGGTGCGGGTGCAGCGCGGCGATGTCGATCTGCGGGCGACCCGTGACGATGCGCGGGTGCGGCTTTCCGCCGGGGAAAGCATCCGCATCGGCCCGAACGGTTTCGACCGCCCGGCCAAGGTCGACGCCGCCACCGATCTGGCGTGGGTGCAGGGTCGGCTGATCTTCGAAAACTGCCCGCTTAACCAGGTGCTGGCCGAACTGCGCCGCTACTACCCGGGCTTCATCATCAACACCAACGAGCAGTTGGCCGACGTCGCCGTCACTGGCAATTACCGTCTCGACCAGCCGCTGGACGTGGTGCGTTCGCTCGCTCACATCACCTCGGCCAAGCTTCAGGAATTCCCGGCGCTGGTGATCTTGAACTAAATGAGAATTATTTTTACTCGATAGCCGAAGCTCGTTCGTCTCGTTATAGCCAATGCAATTGATTCGCATCTCGCGAGATCAATCAGCACCTATAAAGATTCGTGCGACACGGAGCGCTATCGATGTCCTCTCGCCTTACCCGCCAGACTTCTTCCCCTTCCCGCGTGCTGTCGCTGCTGACCGCCGCCATTCTGATGGCCGGCACCGCGCCGCTGATGGCCGCCACCGAACAGCCGACGCGCAACATGGGCAACTACTCGTTCGCTATTGCCCAACAGCCGCTGGTGTCGGCGCTCAATGCGTTCACCGCGGTCACCGGCTGGCAGGTCGGTTTGCCGGCGGAATTGGGTCAAGACGTGTCGTCGCCGGGCGTGCGCGGTTCGCTGCCACCGGAAAAAGCCCTGGAGCGTCTGTTGGTGGGGACCAACCTGAGCTTCCGCAAACTGAGCAACAACAACGTCGTGCTGGAAAAACGCGCCAGCAGCGGCGCACTCAATCTTGATCAGGTAACCATCAGCGCCACCCGTCAGGAACAGTCGATCAACAGCGTGCCGGCCACCGTCACCGTGCAGACTCGTCAGGATCTGGACCGCAACAACGTCAACACCATCAAGGATCTGGTGCGCTACGAGCCGGGCGTATCCGTGGGCGGCGCCGGCCAGCGTGGCGGGATCAGCGGCTACAACATTCGCGGCATCGACGGCGACCGCATCCTGACTCAGGTCGACGGCGTCGAAGTGCCGGACGGTTTCTTCAACGGTCCGTACGCCAAGACCCAGCGCAATTACGTCGATCCGGAAATCGTCAAACGCGTCGAAATTCTTCGCGGCCCGGCCTCGGTGCTGTACGGCAGCAACGCCATCGGCGGCGCCGTCAGCTACTACACCCTCGACCCGGACGACATCATCAAGCCCGGCAAAGACGTCGGCGCCCGCCTGAAAACCGGCTACAGCTCCGCCGACGAGAGCTGGCTGAAGTCCGCCACCGTCGCCGGTCGCGCCGACCAGTTCGACGGCTTGTTGCACTACAGCCAGCGCGACGGTCATGAAACCGATTCCTACGGCAGCAACAACGGCACCGGCCTTGAGCGCACCGCCGCCAACCCGGAGGACGTGAAAGCCGCCAACGTGCTGGCCAAGATCGGCTGGAACTACAACGAAGGTTCGCGCCTGGGCCTGACCTACGAAAAGTACAAGGACGATCGCGACACCGATCAGAAAAGCGCTTACGGCGGCCCGTACTTCAACGGTGCCCCGACGATCCCGAACAGCGTGCTGCCCGGCGGCATGTACCAGTGGCGCACCGGCAACGACACCATCACCCGCGAGCGTTTCGGCCTGGAGCACAGCTTCGGGCTCGACAGCCTGCTGGCGGACAACGTGAAGTGGAGCCTCAACCACCAGACCGCCAAGACCGACCAGAGCACCGACGAGTTCTATTACCCGATCACCCGTAAAGTGCTGCGCACCCGCGACACGATCTACGAAGAAAAACAGTGGGTCTTCGACGCGCAACTGGACAAGGCATTCGCCATCGGTGACACCGATCACGTGCTGACTTACGGCACCACAATCAAGCAGCAGAAAGTTACCGGCTCGCGCAGCGGCGACGGCAAGTGCCTGGCGGTCGGTCGCGGCTGCACCGCCATCGGCGCCACCAGCGCAGCCGACGTGCTGAAAAAATCCAGTGACTTCCCGGACCCGACCATCAACACCTACAGCCTGTTCGCCCAGGATCAGATCAGCTGGAACAACTGGACCTTCCTGCCAGGCCTGCGCTACGACTACACCCAGCTCAAGCCGCACATCACCCAGGAATTCCTCAACACCGTGGCAGCCGACGGCAACGGCACGGTCAGCGACGAGAACAAGACCTGGCATAAAGTCTCGCCGAAATTCGGCCTGACCTACGCACTGACCGACAACTACACCTGGTACGGCCAATACGCCGAAGGCTTCCGCACCCCGACCGCGAAAGCGCTGTACGGCCGCTTCGAGAACAGCACCACCGGCTACAACGTGGCGCCGAACCCGGACCTGGAACCGGAAAAGAGCAAAAGCTATGAAACCGGCCTGCGCGGCAACTTCGAGCAAGGCTCGTTCGACGTGGCGGTGTTCTATAACAAGTACCGCGACTTCATCAACGAAGACGCCGTCACCCCGGGCTACAGCGAGCTGACGTTCCAGTCCAGCAACATCAAGCACGCCACCATCAAGGGTGCCGAAGTCAAAGGTCGTCTGAACCTGGATTCCTTCGGCGCGCCGCAAGGCTTGTACACCCAGGGTTCGATCTCCTACGCCTATGGACGCAACAACGACAACGGCGAGCCGTTGAACAGCGTCAACCCGCTGACCGGCGTGTTCGGCCTCGGTTACGACCAGGACAACTACGGCGGCCTGCTGAGCTGGACCGTGGTCAAGAAGAAGGATCGCGTCGACGACAGCAACTTCAAATCGCCGGACGGTGTGAGCAGTCAATTCAAGTCGCCGGGCTTCGGCATTCTCGATCTGGCCGGTTATTACAAGGTCACCGACGACGTCACCGTCAGCGGCGGCATCTACAACCTGACCGACAAGAAGTACTGGCTGTGGGATGACGTGCGTGGTTACGACAGCGTCGGCGAAGCCTCGGTGACACAACCGGCCAACCTCGATCGCCTGACCCAGCCGGGTCGCAACTTCGCGATCAACCTGGTCTGGGATATCTGATCCGGATGACCTCACGGCGCGCATGCATTGCCGCGCCGTGAGGTTTTTTTACTGTCCGGCGCTTGCCCGTACGTCTCGTTATCAAGCGCCTCTTCTTTTCAAGGACATCTCATGAGCACCCCGGAAAAAGCCCTGCGTTCGCAACGCCTGAACCAGATCACCCACGAGCCGCACAGCAAGCTCGATGCCCTGGTCAAGGCCCACGCGCCGTTCGAGACCCGCGCCAATTTCGCCCGTTTCGTGGTCGCGCAGTACCTGTTCCAGTCGGAGCTGGTGGCGCTGTACAACGATGCCGAACTGACCGCCATCGTCCCTGACCTGCCGGCCCGTTGCCGCGCCGAAGCGGCCAGGGCCGACCTCGCCGACCTTGACACCGAAGTGCCTGCGCCAGTCGCCGGCGCCGTAAAAAACCCGAGCAAGGCCCGCGCCCTGGGCTGGATCTTCGTCTCCGAGGGCTCCAAGCTCGGCGCCGCGTTCCTGATCAAACGCGCGGTCGCGCTGGACCTGAGCGAAACCTTTGGCGCCCGTCATCTGGGCGAGCCTGAAGGCGGTCGCGCCGAAGGCTGGAAGCGCTTTGTACGCACCCTCGATTCGCTGCAATTCAGTGCTGAAGAAGAAGCGGAAGTGGAGCAAGGTGCGATTGACGCGTTCAACCGCTTTACCGTGCTGCTGGAACAGGCTTACGCCACAGAAGCCGAACCGGTCTGATCCCAGCCACACCGTAAAACCTGTGGGAGCTGGCTTGCCAGCGATGACGGCGTGTCAGACAACATCCCTGTCGACTGACCGGACGCTATCGCTGGCAAGCCAGCTCCCACAAGGAATTGCGTAAGTCTGTAAGATTCCCACCCTGTCACATTAGCCTCTCGCTGAGCCCATGCCCCAACCCGCCTCCTCCCGACTCGCCCGCCTGCTGTTCGGTCTGCTCGCCTATGTCAGCCTCGGCATCGGTCTGATCGCCATCGTCGTGCCCGGCCTGCCGACCACCGAGTTCATCCTGCTCGCCGCCTGGGCCGCGACCCGCAGTTCGCCGCGCCTGACTGCCTGGCTGGAAAACCATCGGCTGTTCGGCCCGATCCTGAGTAACTGGCGCAACGGCAAGATCATCGCCCGCAAAGCCAAGGTCAGCGCCACGGTCAGCATGCTGCTGTGCGCCACGCTGATGCTGGTGATGCTCGATCACGGCTGGCCGATCTATCTGGCGATTGCCGGGATGACGGTGGGCAACCTGTGGATCTGGTCGCGACCGGAAGCGCTGCCGAAGATTTCCTGATTTTTCTCTTGTTTTCAGGGCATTTACTCGCGCAAACGTTTAGTCGTGACCGTTCGTCGGCTTGCAACTCATGCGTACCCGCCTCGCGCCGATGAGCATTGAATGGCGCTGAATGGATTTGGCGAACCGGGCACCTTCCTGCCTCTTAGCCAACCGCTCATCCATTCGCGAGAACGTCCCATGTTCGACTCTCTGTCCATTCGCCTGAAAATCGTCCTGCTCTCCGGCCTCTGCCTGCTCGGTGTGGTCGCGCTGATCGTTGGCATCAACATTTACCAGACCAACCAGAACGACGAACTGGTCAGTGCTTCCAGCAGCAAGATGCTCACCGCCAGCGTGCAGGACCTGTTGCAGGCCAAGGCTGCCGAGCAAGCGGTGCGGGTCCAGAAAACCTTCGGCGAGAGCCTGTTGGTGATCACCGCCCTGGCCGACCAGATCAAGGACATGCGAGTGATGGCCGCCAAGCGTTCGCTGGACGCCGGCGCCCTGCGTGAAGAGTTGAACCAGAGCCTGAAAACCGCCTTCGAGCGCAACAGCAAGGTGCTTGGCATCTGGCTGGCGTTCGAACCCAACGGACTGGACGGCAAGGACAGCGAATTCGCCAACGATGCCGCGCGCCAGTCCAACGAGGCGGGACGTTTCGCCAGTTACTGGAGCCGTGCTGCGGGTCCGTCGCTGAACACGATCATGGTCGAAGACGACATGAACAAGACCACCCTCAGCGTCAGCGGCACGCCTTACAACAGCTGGTACACCTGCCCTCGCGACAACAAACGTACCTGCCTGCTTGATCCTTACGCCGACACCGTGGGCGGCAAGGAAATGCTCATGACCACCATTTCCGTACCGTTGCTGGTGGACGGCAAGGCCATCGGCGTGGTTGGTGTCGACATCGCCCTCGACGCCCTGCAAGCGGCGGCCGTGGACTCTCAGCGCGACCTGTTCAACAGCGCCGGGCACATGCTGATCGTCTCCGGCAGCGGCGTGCTCGGTGCTTACAGCGCTGATGCCGGCAAGGTCGGCAAGAGCATCGGCGACACCCTCGGCGCCGAGGGCAAGGACGTGCTGCAACTGCTGAGTGCCGGCACACCGAAGATTCTCGAGCGGGGCGACCTGATCCGCGCCGTGTATCCGGTCAACCCGATTGCCGACTCCAAGGCCTGGGGCGTGGTCATCGACCTGCCGAAACAAGTGCTGCTGGCCGACTCGGTCAAGCTCCAGGCAGTGCTCGACGACGCGCAGCAAACCGGCACGATTACCGCATTGGCGGTGGCCGTGATCGCCGGCCTGATCGGTCTGTTGCTGATCTGGCTCACCGCCTCCGGCGTGACCCGTCCGATCAACAGCGTCGCCGAAATGCTGAAGAACATCGCCAGCGGTGAAGGTGATCTGACGCAGCGCCTGAACTACACCAAGAAAGATGAACTGGGCGAACTGGTGAACTGGTTCAACCGCTTCCTCGACAAGCTGCAACCGACCATCGCCCAGATCAAACAGAGCATCACCGAGGCCCGTGGCACCGCCGATCAGTCATCGGAAATCGCCCGCCAGACCAGCGAAGGCATGCAGGTGCAGTTCCGCGAGATCGATCAGGTAGCGACCGCCTCCAACGAAATGAGCGCCACCGCTCACGACGTGGCGAACAGCGCGTCGAATGCGGCCAACGCGGCGAAAGGCGCCGATCAGTCGGCCAAGGACGGGATGTCGATCATCGAGCGCAGCACCCGCGACATCAACCAACTGGCCGATGAAGTCAGCAAAGCCGTGACCGAAGTTGAAGAGCTGGCAGTCAACAGCGAGCAGATCGGTTCGGTGCTGGAAGTGATCCGCAGCATTGCCGAGCAGACCAACCTGCTGGCGCTGAACGCCGCGATCGAAGCGGCCCGTGCCGGTGAAAGCGGTCGTGGTTTTGCGGTGGTGGCAGATGAAGTCCGTAACCTCGCCAAGCGCACCCAGGATTCGGTCGAAGAAATCCGCGTGGTGATCGAGCGCATCCAGACCGGCACCCGTGGCGTGGTCGCGACCATGCACTCGAGCCAGACCCAGGCTCACAACAACGCCGGGCAGATCCGCCAGGCCGTGGACGCCCTCGGCAAGATCAGCGACGCGGTTACCGTGATCAGCGACATGAACCTGCAGATCGCCAGCGCCGCCGAACAGCAAAGCGCGGTGGCCGAAGAGGTCAACCGCAACGTCTCGGCGATCCGTACCGTCACCGAAACCCTGACCGAACAGGCCACCGAATCGGCGGCGATCAGCAGCCAGCTCAACGCCCTGGCCAGCCAGCAGATGAAATTGATGGATCAGTTCCGCGTCTGATTTGATCTATGATCAGGCCCTCTTCCGGAGGGCCTTCGATGACTGATCTGCTCACGTCCATTCAAGCCGCGCTCGGCTTGTCCCGCACACCGATTCCGTTCACCGCCCAAGGCGCCCTGCCCTCGGCGTTTGCCGTCACCGACCTTGCCTGCGCGAGCATTGCCGCTGCCGGGCAAGCTGTCGCCGAACTCCTTCAGCAGCAAACCGGCGACTTGCCCACTGTAGAAGTCGACCGCCGCCTCGCCTCGTTCTGGTTCGCCACGTCGCTGCGACCGATCGGCTGGGAAGTGCCGCCGCTGTGGGATCCGGTGGCCGGCGACTACGCAACCCGAGACGGCTGGATCCGCCTGCACACCAACGCCCCGCATCACCGCGCCGCCGCTGAAAGCGTGCTCGGCGCCTGTGCCGACCGCGCGGCAATGGCGGCGAAAGTCGCGCAGT
Source organism: Pseudomonas sp. CH235 (assembly GCF_004368175.1). Classification (NCBI taxonomy): domain Bacteria; kingdom Pseudomonadati; phylum Pseudomonadota; class Gammaproteobacteria; order Pseudomonadales; family Pseudomonadaceae; genus Pseudomonas; species Pseudomonas sp. CH235. The sequence continues at coordinate 24,780 of NZ_RRZJ01000022.1, read as the reverse complement.
GGGCCAGTGCCGATCTGGAGCGAGCGGTGGTCGAGGCCAAGGGCTGTGCGGCTGAAATGCGCAGCTGGGAACAGTGGCAGAAGCATCCCCAAGGGCTGGCGGTGAATGCCGAACCCTTGGTGCATTTCAGTGATGAGAAAGAAGAAAGTCATCAACCCTGGCAAGGCTCGGTGGCGCGGCCATTGGCGGGGCTCAAGGTGCTTGATCTGACCCGCGTACTGGCCGGCCCGACCGCCAGCCGCTTCCTCGCGGGGTTGGGCGCCAATGTGCTGCGCATCGACCCGCCGACCTGGAATGAACCCGGCGTGGTGCCGGAAGTGACCCTCGGCAAACGTTGTGCGCGACTGGATCTGCATGAGCCGGCGGATCGCGCAGTGTTTGAAGGTTTGCTCAAGGATGCCGACATTCTTCTGCACGGTTATCGTGCCGACGCCCTTGAACAGCTTGGCTTCGGCATAGAGCGTCGCCGGCAACTGGCGCCGGGGCTGATTGATGTCTGCCTCAACGCCTACGGCTGGAGCGGCCCGTGGCAGAACCGTCGGGGTTTCGACAGTCTGGTGCAGATGAGCAGCGGGATTGCCGAGGCCGGACAGCGCTGGAAGCAAGCGGACAAACCGACACCGCTGCCGGTACAGGCGCTGGATCATGCGACGGGGTATCTGATGGCGGCGAGTGTGATTCGGTTGCTGGCTGAACGGTTACGCAGTGGTCGAGGTGGATCGGCGCGGTTGTCGCTGGCACGGACGGCGAAGTTGTTGATTGAGCATGGGGCTGGGACGGATGAAACGTTGCGTCCGGAAAATCCACAGGATCAAAGCTCGCTGGTGGAGCAGACACCTTGGGGGCCGGCACGTCGGCTTCAAGCCCCGCTGAAGATTAGCGGGACGCCTCTGCAGTGGGTTTTGCCGGCAACTGAGTTGGGGTCGCATCGTCCGCAGTGGATTTAAGGTTTGTGCATGGTTTGAGACTGCTGCCCTCACCCCAGCCCTCTCCCGGGGGGAGAGGGAGCCGACCGAGTTGCCTGGCGCCATGCATCGACCTGAGAGATCGAGTCGATTTTGAATTCGGTGCATAACGTTCAAGTCGGTGTACTTCTCAAATATCCCCCAATCGGCTCCCTCTCCCTCCGGGAGAGGGCTGGGGTGAGGGCAGCGGTTTCAAGACGGATACGAAAAATTCAGTCAAAGCGACTCAAGGATGTCCACAACACCTGCGCCGCATACCCCCGAAACGGCCGCCAGGCCTCTGCCCGAACAGACAACTCCCGCGCCGTCATCCGTTCCCCTTCCTGCACCTCCAACGCCCGCAGCAATCCCACATCGCCAGTCGGAAACCCGTCCATGTCCCGCAACTGGCGCAGGGCAATGTACTGCGCCGTCCAGTCGCCAATCCCGTGCAGCGCCAGCAACCGCGCCGTCCCGGAGGCAAACAGCAGCGGATCGTCCAATGACGCCTGCGCCACCCCGGACAAGGTCCGCCCGCGACTTTTCGGCATGCCCAGCGCCGCCAGATCAGCGTTTGCCAAAACCTTTGCCTGAGGAAAGACGTGGGTCAGGCCCGGCACTGAAGAACGTAAAGGCTCGCCATACTGCGCCACCAGTTTCCCCGCCAGCCGAATCGCCGCCACCACGGTGATCTGCTGCCCCAGCACCGCGCGAAACGCCAGTTCCAGACCATCCCACGCCCCCGGCACCCGCAACCCCGGCCGTTCGGCGATCAGCCGCGCCAGCAGCGGATCTACCGCCAGATGCCGCTGCATCGTGGGTAGATCCGCATCCAGATCAAACATCCGTCGCAAACGCGCAACAATCTCGGGAACCGCCGACGGATCCGGGAAATCCAGCTCCACCTCCAGCGCATCACCGTCGCCGGGCCGGACCGAAACCGTGCCGTGAAACCCGTTCAACCCGATGCTGCGCGAATACACGCCATCGGCCACCGTCTCCATCCCGACCACTGCGCGGGCCGCGAGAAACTCGAGCATTGCCGGCCAGTCGCAGGATCCCTGATAGTCGAGCCGCAATCTCACAGGGATAACACGCCGCTGTACAACCCATACGCCGCGAGCCCGGCCCCGGCGATCACGCAGGTGAAAATCCCCTTCTCGAGCGTGGTGAACAGCGGCTCGCCCTGCTCATGTTTGGCCTTGGCGAACAGGATCACCCCCGGCGCATACAGCAGCGCCGACAGCAGCAGGTATTTCACCCCGCCGGCATACAACAGCCACACCGCGTAACACAGCGCGATGCCGCCGATCAGCAGATCCTTGGTGCGTTCGGCGGAGGCATGTTCATAGGTTTCCCCCCGTCCGCTGAGCAATACGGCGTAGGCCGCCGACCACAGATACGGCACCAGAATCATCGAGGAGGCGAGGTAAATCAGGCTGGTGTAAGTGCCGGCGGAAAACAGCGTGATCAGGAGGAAAATCTGGATCATCACGTTGGTCAGCCACAACGCATTGACCGGCACATGGTTGGCGTTTTCCTTCTTCAGGAACGCCGGCATCGTATTGTCCTTGGCGGTGGCAAACAGAATCTCCGCGCACAACAGTGCCCACGACAACAACGCACCGAGCAACGAAATGGCCAGGCCCACGCTGATCAGCAGTGCGCCCCATGGCCCGACAATGTGTTCCAGCACGGCGGCCAGCGACGGGTTCTGCAAGGTCGCCAGTTCCGGCTGACTCATGATCCCCAGCGACAACACATTGACCAGCACGAGCAGCGCCAGCACACCGATAAAACCGATCACCGTGGCGCGGCCCACATCCGAGCGTTTCTCCGCCCGGGCCGAGTAAACGCTGGCGCCTTCGATACCGATGAACACGAACACGGTGACCAGCATCATGTTGCGCACCTGATCCATCACGCCGCCGAAATTCGGGTTGCTGCGGCCCCAGATGTCGCGGGTAAACACGTCCGCCTTGAAGGCCACGGCGGCGATGACCACGAACATGATCAACGGAATAATCTTGGCCACCGTGGTCAGCTGATTGATCAGCGCTGCCTCCTTGATCCCGCGCATGACCAGAAAATGCACGGCCCACAGCAACACCGAAGCGCAGCCGATGGCAATCGGCGTGTTGCCTTGGCCGAACACCGGAAAGAAGTAGCCGAGGGTGCTGAACAGCAACACGAAATACCCGACGTTGCCCAGCCAGGCACTGATCCAGTAACCCCACGCGGACGAAAAACCCATGTAGTCGCCAAACCCGGCCTTGGCGTAGGCATACACGCCGGAGTCCAGTTCCGGTTTGCGGTTGGCCAGGGTCTGGAACACGAAGGCCAGGGTGAGCATGCCGATCGCCGTGATGCCCCAGCCGATCAGGATGGCGCCGGCATCGGCGCGGGCCGCCATGTTCTGCGGCAGGGAAAAAATCCCTCCGCCAATCATCGAACCCACCACCAGGGCGATCAGTGCGCCAAGGCGCAGCTTTTGCGTCGGTTGCGACATTCCAGCGTCTCCAAGTTCCAGAGCGGCGAATGCCGCGAAACCGTTATGCAACCGGCTTTTAACTAAATGGATAAAGCGTAATGACGTTTATTGAATAACGCCAACTTGCGCCCTTTATATATAGCCATTGGCGCTAACGCCGTAGCACGCTCAGACAGTTTTGTGCGCGAATCCTAATAAATCAATTCTGTACTGAAAACAGCGGTGAAAAATTTGCCAAAACCTGAAAAGGAACTAGCGTGATAATTCGAAAGTAATAGGATCCATTCTTAACCACTTTTGACAAAACGCCTCTAGGACGGGCCTTCCAGACAATAGCTTTATGCCTTCAGACGTTTCATAAGTCATTCATTAACAATGGAATGTGACCATGCACTGATCTAAGTCAGCTGTTTGAAAAGCCAACAGAACTACGCTGTGAACTCTTCTCTCCTGCAATGGAGTCATGCAATGTCTGAAGCTCCCGGAAAACTACGACTAGGTGCACTGGTCGCGTTGGTAGTCGGCTCAATGATCGGTGGCGGGATATTCTCTTTGCCACAAAACATGGCCGCCAGTGCCGACGTCGGCGCGGTACTGATTGGCTGGGCCATCACCGCAGTCGGCATGCTTACCCTCGCTTTCGTCTTTCAAACCCTCGCCAATCGCAAGCCTGACCTGGACGGCGGTGTCTACGCCTACGCCAAGGCCGGTTTCGGCGATTACATGGGTTTCTCCTCGGCCTGGGGTTACTGGATCAGTGCCTGGCTGGGCAACGTCGGTTACTTCGTTCTGCTGTTCAGCACCCTCGGGTATTTCTTTCCGGTTTTTGGGGAAGGCAACACCGTTGCTGCAGTGATCGGCGCCTCTGTCCTGTTGTGGGGCGTGCACTTTCTGGTGCTGCGCGGGATCAAGGAGGCGGCGTTCATCAACCTGGTGACCACCGTCGCCAAGGTCGTGCCGCTGCTGCTGTTCGTATTGATCGCGATCTTCGCCTTCAAACTGGACATCTTCACCGCTGACATCTGGGGCGTGAAAAACCCGGATCTGGGCAGCGTGATGAACCAGGTGCGCAACATGATGCTGGTCACCGTGTGGGTGTTCATCGGCATCGAAGGCGCGAGCATCTTCTCGGCCCGGGCGGAAAAACGTTCGGACGTCGGCAAGGCCACCGTGATCGGTTTCATCACCGTGCTGCTGTTCCTGGTGCTGGTGAACGTGCTGTCGCTGGGCGTCATGACCCAGCCGGAACTGGCCAAACTGCAGAACCCGTCGATGGCCGCCGTGCTGGAGCACGTGGTCGGTCACTGGGGCGCGGTGCTGATCAGCGTCGGTCTGATCATCTCGCTGCTGGGGGCGTTGCTGTCGTGGGTGCTGCTGTGTGCGGAGATCATGTTCGCCGCCGCCAAGGACCACACCATGCCGGAGTTCCTGCGCAAGGAGAACGCCAACCACGTGCCGGTCAACGCCCTGTGGCTGACCAACGCGATGGTGCAGCTGTTCCTGATCATCACTCTGTTTTCGGCCAGCACTTACCTGTCGCTGATCTACCTCGCCACTTCGATGATTCTGGTGCCGTACCTGTGGTCGGCGGCCTACGCCCTGCTGCTGGCGGTGCGCGGCGAAAGCTACGAAGGCTTCGCGGCCGAACGGCGCAAGGACCTGATCATCGGCGCCATCGCCCTGATCTACGCGGTCTGGCTGCTCTACGCCGGTGGCGTGAAGTACCTGCTGCTGTCGGCCCTGCTCTATGCCCCCGGCGCGATCCTGTTCGCCAAGGCCAAGCTCGAACTCAAACAACCGGTTTTCACCAACGTCGAGAAGCTGATTTTCGCCGCAGTGGTCGTGGGCGCCCTGGTGGCAGCCTACGGACTGTATGACGGCTTCCTGACTCTGTAATTGCCCAACGTTTTCACTCTGGAGGATCACTGAAATGACCACGGAAAAAGCTAAGTACGGCGTCCATTCCGAAGCCGGCAAACTGCGCAAAGTCATGGTTTGCTCCCCAGGTCTGGCCCATCAGCGGCTGACCCCGAACAACTGCGATGAACTGCTGTTCGACGACGTGCTGTGGGTCGCCCAGGCCAAGCGCGACCACTTCGACTTCGTGACCAAGATGCGCGAGCGCGGGATCGACGTGCTGGAAATGCACAACCTGCTGACCGACATCGTCGCCATCCCTGAAGCGCTGGACTGGATCCTCGAGCGCAAGGTCACCGCCGATTCGGTGGGCCTGGGCCTGATCAACGAAGTCAAATCCTGGCTGAAAAGCCTGGAGCCGCGACACATCGCCGAATTCCTGATTGGCGGCGTGTCCGCCGACGACCTGCCGGACAGCTTCGGTGGCAAGACCATCCAGATGTTCCGCGACTTCCTCGGCCACTCCAGTTTCATTCTGCCGCCGCTGCCGAACACCCAGTTCACCCGCGACACCACCTGCTGGATTTACGGTGGCGTGACGCTGAACCCGATGTACTGGCCGGCGCGTCGTCAGGAAACGCTGCTGACCACCGCCATCTACAAATTCCATCCGCAATTCACCAACGCCGATTTCGAGATCTGGTACGGCGATCCGGACAAGGATCACGGCAGCTCGACCCTCGAAGGCGGCGACGTCATGCCAATCGGCAACGGCGTGGTGCTGATCGGTATGGGCGAGCGTTCATCCCGTCAGGCCATCGGCCAACTGGCACTGAACCTGTTCAAGAACAAGGCCGTGGAAAAAGTCATCGTCGCTGGCCTGCCGAAGTCTCGAGCGGCGATGCACCTGGATACCGTGTTCAGCTTCTGCGACCGCGACCTCGTCACGATCTTCCCGGAAGTGGTCAACCAGATCGTCGCCTTCACCCTGCGCCCTGACGAAAGCAAACAGGGCGGCATCGACATCCGTCGCGAAGAAGGCACCTTCCTCGACGTCGTGGCCAAAGCCCTCAACCTGCCGAAACTGCGCGTCGTCGAAACCGGCGGCAACAGCTTCGCCGCCGAACGCGAGCAATGGGATGACGGCAACAACGTGGTGGCCGTGGAGCCGGGCGTGGTCATCGGCTACGACCGCAACACCTACACCAACACCCTGCTTCGCAAGGCGGGCGTGGAGGTCATCACCATCAGCGCCGGCGAACTCGGTCGTGGCCGCGGCGGCGGCCACTGCATGACTTGCCCGATCATCCGCGACCCTATCGATTACTAAACGACCATCTCCCCGGCCGCACCTATCCCGTAGCGGCCGGGCCGATTACCGAATCCAAGGAGAATCATCATGGCGTTCAACATTCACAACCGTAACCTGCTCAGCCTGGAACACCACACCCCACGTGAGCTGCGCTACCTGCTCGACCTGTCCCGCGACCTCAAGCGCGCCAAGTACACCGGCACCGAGCAGCAACACCTGAAGGGCAACAACATCGCCCTGATCTTCGAAAAAACCTCGACCCGCACCCGCTGCGCGTTCGAAGTCGCCGCTTATGACCAGGGCGCCAACGTCACCTACATCGACCCGAACTCCTCGCAAATCGGCCACAAGGAAAGCATGAAGGACACAGCCCGCGTGCTGGGTCGCATGTACGACGCCATCGAGTACCGTGGCTTCAAGCAGGAAATCGTCGAAGAGCTGGCCAAGTTCGCCGGCGTGCCGGTGTTCAACGGCCTGACCGATGAATATCACCCGACCCAGATGATTGCCGACGTGCTGACCATGCGTGAGCACGCCGACAAGCCGATCCACGAGATCAGCTACGCCTACCTGGGCGACGCGCGCAACAATATGGGCAACTCGCTGCTGCTGATCGGCGCCAAACTCGGCATGGACGTGCGCATCTGCGCGCCGAAAGCCCTGTGGCCGCACGACGATCTGGTCGATCGCTGCAAAAAATACGCAGAGGAAAGCGGCGCCCGCATCACCCTGACCGAAGACCCGAAAGCGGCGGTCAAAGGCGTGGACTTCATCCACACCGACGTCTGGGTATCGATGGGCGAGCCGGTGGAAGCCTGGGCCGAGCGAATCCAGCAACTGCTGCCGTATCAGGTCAACGCCGAGCTGATGAAAGCCACCGGCAACCCGCGCACCAAGTTCATGCACTGCCTGCCGGCGTTCCACAACAGCGATACCAAGGTCGGCAAACAGATTGCCGAACAGTATCCGCACCTGAAAAACGGCATCGAAGTGACCGACGACGTGTTCGAGTCGCCAGCCTGCATCGCCTTCGAGCAAGCGGAAAACCGCATGCACACGATCAAGGCGATTCTGGTGTCGACTTTGGCAGACCTGTAACTGGCTGAAGATGATCGTTCCCACGCTCCCGCGTGGGAATGCATCCCGTGACGCTCTGCGTCACAGCGGACGCGGAGCGTCCGTGGCGGCATTCCCACGCGGACGGTTCGACGCCTCGACGTGGGAACGATCAGCGATCAACACGAAAAAAGGACATGCACCATGCGTATCGTCGTAGCCCTGGGCGGTAACGCCCTGCTCCGCCGTGGCGAGCCGATGACCGCTGACAACCAGCGCGCCAACATCCGCATCGCCACCGAGCAAATCGCCAAGATCCATCCCGGCAATCAACTGGTCATCGCCCACGGCAATGGCCCGCAAGTCGGCCTGCTGTCGTTGCAGGCAGCGGCCTACACCTCTGTCACCCCTTACCCGCTGGACGTGCTAGGCGCCGAAACCGAAGGCATGATCGGCTATATCATCGAACAGGAACTGGGCAACCTGCTGGACTTCGAAGTCCCGTTCGCCACCCTGCTCACCCAGGTCGAAGTCGATGCCAACGACCCGGCTTTCAAGAATCCGACCAAACCGATCGGCCCGGTCTACGAGAAGGCCGAAGCAGAAAAACTCGCCGCTGAAAAAGGCTGGGCCATCGCCCCGGACGGCGACAAGTTCCGCCGTGTGGTGGCCAGCCCGCGGCCGAAACGCATCTTTGAAATCCGCCCGATCAAGTGGCTGTTGGACAAGGGCAGCATCGTGATCTGCGCCGGTGGTGGCGGCATCCCGACCATGTATGGCGCTCACGGCAAGCTGCAAGGCATCGAAGCGGTGATCGACAAGGACCTGTGCTCGGCGCTGCTGGCCGAACAGCTGGAGGCGGACTTGCTGGTGATCGCCACCGACGTCAACGCGGCGTACATCGACTTCAAGAAACCCACCGAGAAAGCCATCGCCCAGGCCCACCCGGACGAACTCGAACGCCTGGGCTTCGCCGCCGGCTCCATGGGGCCGAAGGTGCAGGCAGCCTGTGAATTTGCACGCCATACTGGCAAGGTCGCGGTGATCGGTTCGCTCTCGGACATCGAAGCCATCGTCCAGGGCACCGCCGGTACGCGGGTCAGCACGGCAGCGCCGGGCATCACCTACCGATAAAAAGAAACTCCGGGGGCAGACTTCATGTCTGCCCTTCTCCCATGCCTTGAAAGGAGAAACCCATGGCCCAGTTCGAACCCGGTCATTTGCATATTGAGCGGCATGCGTTGACTGACGACGACGTCAATTACAACGTGCACCTCGACTATGAAGTGTTCACCGATCCCCAGAAAGGCAAAGGGATACAGTTCACCCTGCACGGCAGCATGCAGGGCAAGGACATGAAGGAGACGTTTTTCCTGCCCAAGGAAGAGGCCTACAACTTCGCCCGCGACGTGACCCGGATTGCCGAGAAATACGGGATTCCCAAGGCGCACAGCCAGATCGGCTCGGTGCACAAGCATTACGACTTGATGTTTGAAGACATCCGCAAGCAGCTGAATATGCAATCCGGGGATCCGGTTAATCCCGAGCATTTCGAGTAACCCCAAAAGCCCCCTCACCCTAACCCTCTCCCGGAGGGAGAGGGAACTGATCCGGGGATGCTTCAGGGTTACGCCGACCTGAAAGCTCTTCGCTGAATCCATAATCGACTCGATTCTTCAGGTCGATGTATCACGCAATACACCTCGGTCAGCTCCCTCTCCCTCCGGGCGGTCCGACGCTTCGGGAGGGCTGGGGTGAGGGGTGATTTTCGAGCACGACGCCGATCTCAAGATTTCACCCCAGTCCCCCATCAAGGCATACTTGCCCCCCTCCGCACTCCAGAACCCAGAACCGCCCCATGCGTATCCACGTCAGCTTCATCGACCGCGTCGGCATCACCCAGGAAGTCCTGGCTATCCTCGGCGGGCGCAATCTCAATCTGGATGCGGTGGAGATGATCCCGCCCAACGTCTACATCGACGCCCCGACCTTGAGCCCGCAAGTACTCGAAGAACTGAAAGATGCGCTGTTTCGCGTGCGTGGTGTAGAAGCAGTAACCGTGGTCGACATCCTCCCCGGCCAGCGTCGGCACTTGCAGCTCGACGCGTTGCTCGCGGCAATGACCGACCCGGTGCTGGCGCTGGACAGCGCCGGCAAGGTGCTGCTGGCCAACCCGGCACTGATCGCCCTGTACGGCCGTGAGCCGGCGGGTGAAAGCGTTTCGGAACTGTTCAACGATCCGGGCCTGCTCGAAACCCTGCTCGAACAAGGCTTCCGCCTGCCGCTGCGAGAAATCACCGTCAACGGCCAGACCCTGTTGCTCGACGCCACGCCGATCACCGACGCCGGCGCGCTGCTGACCCTGTATCAGCCGAACCGCATCGGCGAACAACTCTCGGCGCTGCATCACGATCACGCCGAAGGTTTCGATGCGCTGCTCGGTGAATCGCCGCCAATCCGCACCCTCAAGGCCCGCGCCCAGCGCGTCGCGGCCCTCGATGCGCCGCTGCTGATCCAGGGCGAAACCGGCACCGGCAAAGAACTGGTGGCCCGCGCCTGCCACGCCATCAGCGCCCGGCACAGCGCGCCATTCCTCGCACTGAACTGCGCGGCCCTGCCGGAGAACCTCGCCGAGAGCGAACTGTTCGGCTACGCCCCCGGCGCCTTTACCGGCGCACAACGCGGCGGCAAACCGGGGCTGATGGAACTGGCCAACCAGGGCACGGTGTTCCTCGACGAGATCGGCGAGATGTCGCCGTACTTGCAGGCCAAACTGCTGCGTTTTCTCAATGACGGCAGCTTCCGTCGGGTCGGCGGCGATCGTGAGGTAAAGGTCAACGTGCGGATCCTCAGCGCGACCCACCGCGACCTGGAAAAAATGGTCAGCGAAGGCCTGTTCCGCGAAGACCTGTTCTACCGCCTCAACGTGCTCAACGTTGAAGTGCCGCCGTTGCGCGAACGCGGTCAGGACATTCTGTTGCTGGCGCGCTATTTCATGCAGCAGGCCTGCGCGCAGATCCAGCGCCCGGTCTGCCGCCTCGCACCGGGCACCTACCCGGCGCTGCTCGGCAACCGCTGGCCGGGCAACGTGCGGCAATTGCAGAACGTGATCTTCCGCGCCGCCGCCATCTGCGAAAGCAGCCTGGTGGACATCGGCGACCTCGATATCGCCGGCACCTCCGTGGCACGCCAGACCGACACCGACGTCGACAGCCTCGAAGAAGCCGTCGAAGCCTTCGAGAAATCGCTGCTGGAAAAACTCTACGTCAGCTATCCCTCGACCCGCCAACTGGCCAGCCGCCTGCAAACCTCGCACACCGCAATTGCCCATCGGCTGCGCAAGTACGGGATTCCGGACAAAGCCTGAGACCGCGCCAAAAACGACCTCCATCTGTACTGAAAGCGCTACAGCGGAACGATATCGCTACACCCTCCTTCGATCACCGCTGTGCAAGGCTTTGATCCGGTTCAGCTTTTTTCTTCGCCTCACGCTGTAGCGATTTCGCTACAGCCAACGTGATCGCGCTCGCTCACAAATCGATCAAACCATTGATTTATAACGATATTTTTATGTTGGCCGCGTTCTTGCTAAGTAACCGCTCATAAAATCAGGGCATTGCCGCCCGAGTATTCCACCGCGTCCACCAGACGAGTCTGGCCCCTAGGAGATTCCATGAGCGAGTTGCGTTTTACTGAAGATCACGAATGGCTGCGCGCCGAAGCCGATGGTTCTGTCACCGTTGGCATCACCGCTTTTGCGCAGAACGCCCTGGGCGACGTGGTGTTCGTGCAACTGCCTGAATTGCAGGCGTACGAGAAAGGCGCCGAAGCCGCCACCGTGGAATCGGTAAAAGCCGCCAGCGGCGTTTACATGCCACTGGACGGTGAAGTCCTGGCCACCAACCCGGCCCTGGAAGACAGCCCTGAGCTGGTCAACGAAGATCCGCTGGGCGAAGGCTGGTTCTTCCGCTTCAAGCCAGCCGACGCTTCGGCCGTCGCCAAGCTGCTGGATCAAGACGCCTACGACCGCCTGATCAAAGCCCAAGCCGAAGCCTGAGGAACCTGACATGACCCAAGTAAATCTCGGCACCGCCAACGAATTCATCGCCCGTCACATCGGCCCGCGCGCCGGTGACGAGCAAGCCATGCTCAACAGCCTCGGCTTCGATTCGCTCGAAGCCCTGAGCGCCAGCGTCATCCCGGAAAGCATCAAGGGCACCAGCGTGCTAGGCCTCGACGACGGCCTGAGCGAAGCCGATGCCCTGGCGATGATCAAAGGCATCGCCGGCAAGAACCAACTGTTCAAGACCTACATCGGCCAGGGCTACTACAACTGCCACACGCCGTCGCCGATCCTGCGCAACCTGCTGGAAAACCCGGCCTGGTACACCGCTTACACCCCGTACCAGCCAGAAATTTCCCAAGGCCGTCTCGAAGCGCTGCTGAACTTCCAGACCCTGATCAGCGACCTCACCGGCCTGCCGATCGCCAACGCATCCCTGCTCGACGAAGCCACCGCCGCTGCCGAAGCCATGACCTTCTGCAAACGCCTGAGCAAGAACAAGGGCAGCCACCAGTTCTTCGCCTCGATCCACAGCCACCCGCAAACCCTCGACGTGCTGCGCACCCGTGCCGAGCCGCTGGGCATCGACGTGGTCGTGGGCGATGAACGCGAACTGACCGACGTGACGCCGTTCTTCGGTGCGCTGCTGCAATACCCGGCCAGCAACGGTGATGTGTTCGACTACCGCGAACTGACCGAACGCTTCCACGCTGCCAACGCACTGGTGGCCGTCGCCGCTGACCTGCTGGCCCTGACTCTGCTGACTCCGCCGGGCGAATTCGGCGCCGACGTGGCGATCGGCAGCGCCCAGCGTTTCGGCGTTCCGCTGGGCTTTGGTGGCCCGCACGCGGCTTACTTCTCCACCAAAGATGCGTTCAAGCGCGACATGCCCGGCCGTCTGGTCGGTGTTTCGGTTGACCGCTTCGGCAAGCCGGCCCTGCGTCTGGCGATGCAGACCCGCGAGCAACACATCCGCCGCGAGAAAGCCACGTCGAACATCTGCACCGCGCAAGTGCTGCTGGCCAACATCGCCAGCATGTACGCCGTGTACCACGGCCCGAAAGGCCTGACCCAGATCGCCAACCGCGTGCATCACCTGACTGCGATCCTGGCCAAGGGCCTGAGCGCACTGGGCGTGACCGTCGAGCAAGCCAGCTTCTTTGATACCCTGACCCTGGCCACCGGCGCGCAAACCGCCGCGCTGCACGACAAGGCTCGCGCCCAACAGATCAACCTCCGTGTGATAGACGCTCAGCGTCTGGGTCTGTCGGTCGACGAAACCACCACCCAGGCCGACATCGAAACCCTGTGGGGCCTGTTCGCCGACGGCAAAACCCTGCCTGATTTCGCCGCTCTCGCCGCTGCCGCGCAAAGCACCATTCCTGCCGCGCTGGTTCGTCAGTCGCCGATCCTGAGCCACCCGGTGTTCAACCGTTATCACTCGGAAACCGAGCTGATGCGCTACCTGCGCAAGCTGGCGGACAAGGACCTGGCACTGGATCGCACCATGATCCCGCTGGGCTCGTGCACCATGAAACTCAACGCCGCCAGCGAAATGATCCCGGTGACCTGGGCCGAATTCGGCGCCCTGCACCCGTTCGCCCCGGCCGAGCAAAGCGCCGGTTACCAGCAACTGACCGACGAACTGGAAGCGATGCTCTGCGCCGCCACCGGTTACGACTCGATCTCGCTGCAGCCGAACGCTGGTTCCCAGGGTGAGTACGCAGGTCTCCTGGCGATTCGCGCCTATCACCAGAGCCGTGGCGAAGACCGTCGCGACATCTGCCTGATCCCGTCGTCCGCCCACGGCACCAACCCGGCGACCGCCAACATGGCCGGCATGCGCGTAGTCGTGACCGCGTGCGACGCCCGTGGCAACGTGGACATCGAAGACCTGCGCGCCAAGGCCATCGAGCACCGCGAACACCTCGCGGCACTGATGATCACTTACCCGTCGACCCACGGCGTGTTCGAAGAAGGCATCCGCGAAATCTGCGGCATCATTCATGACAACGGCGGCCAGGTGTACATCGACGGCGCCAACATGAACGCGATGGTCGGCCTCTGCGCACCGGGCAAGTTCGGCGGCGACGTCTCGCACCTGAACCTGCACAAGACCTTCTGCATCCCGCACGGCGGTGGCGGCCCGGGCGTCGGCCCGATCGGCGTGAAATCGCACCTGACTCCGTTCCTGCCAGGCCACGGCCACATGGAACGCAAGGAAGGCGCGGTCTGCGCAGCACCGTTCGGCAGCGCGAGCATTCTGCCGATCACCTGGATGTACATTCGCATGATGGGTGGCGCAGGCCTGAAGCGCGCTTCGCAACTGGCGATCCTCAATGCCAACTACATTTCCCGTCGCCTGGAAGAGCACTACCCAGTGCTCTACACCGGCAGCAACGGTCTGGTGGCGCACGAGTGCATCCTCGATCTGCGTCCGCTGAAAGACAGCAGCGGCATCAGCGTCGATGACGTCGCCAAGCGTCTGATCGACTTCGGCTTCCACGCCCCGACCATGTCGTTCCCGGTGGCCGGCACGCTGATGATCGAGCCGACCGAAAGCGAATCCAAGGAAGAACTGGATCGCTTCTGCGACGCCATGATCCGCATCCGCGAAGAAATCCGCGCAGTGGAAAACGGCACCCTGGACAAGGACGACAACCCGCTGAAGAACGCTCCGCACACCGCAGCGGAACTGGTTGGCGAGTGGACTCACCCGTACAGCCGCGAACAGGCGGTGTACCCGGTGGCGTCGTTGATCGAAGGCAAATACTGGCCGCCGGTCGGTCGCGTCGACAACGTGTTCGGCGACCGCAACCTGGTCTGCGCCTGCCCGTCGATCGAAAGCTACGCTTGACCTGTAAAGGGGCGGGTTAGCCCGCCCCTTTCATGCGTGCCTGATGTGCCTATAACAAGAAACCGGAGAACAACCATGTCGTTAAGCGTGTTCGACCTGTTCAAGATTGGCATCGGCCCCTCCAGCTCCCACACCGTCGGCCCGATGCGCGCGGCTGCGCGCTTCGTCGAAGGCCTGCGTCGGGAAAACCTGTTGTCGGCCACCACCAGCGTCAGGGTCGAGTTGTACGGATCCCTCGGCGCCACTGGCAAGGGTCACGGCAGCGACAAGGCCGTACTGCTGGGCCTGGAAGGTGAACACCCGGACACCGTGGATACCGAAACCGTCGCCGCCCGTCTCGCGGAGATTCGTGGCAACGGGCGTTTGAACCTGCTCGGTGAACACAGCATTGCGTTCAACGAGAAAGAACACCTGGCAATGATCCGCAAGCCGTTGGCCTATCACCCCAACGGCATGATCTTCCGCGCCTTCGATGCGGCGGGATTGCAGATCCGCAGCCGCGAGTACTACTCGGTCGGCGGTGGGTTTGTGGTCGACGAAGACGCGGCCGGCGCCGACCGGATCGTCGAAGACGCCACCCCGCTGACCTTCCCGTTCAAAAGTGCCAAGGACTTGCTCGGTCACTGCGCCACCTACGGGCTGTCGATCAGCCAGGTGATGCTGACCAACGAAAGCGCCTGGCGCCCGGAAGCGGAAACCCGCGCCGGCCTGCTGAAAATCTGGCAAGTGATGCAGGACTGCGTGGCCGCCGGCTGTCGCAACGAAGGCATCCTGCCGGGTGGCCTCAAGGTCAAGCGGCGGGCGGCGGCGTTGCACCGGCAACTGTGCAAGAACCCGGAATCGTCGCTGCGCGATCCGCTGTCGGTGCTGGACTGGGTCAACCTCTACGCCCTCGCCGTCAACGAAGAAAACGCCAACGGCGGGCGCGTGGTCACGGCACCAACCAATGGCGCAGCGGGGATCATCCCTGCGGTGCTGCATTACTACATGCGCTTCATTCCCGGTGCGAACGATGACGGCGTGGTGCGCTTCCTGCTCACCGCCGCGGCCATCGGCATTCTGTACAAGGAAAACGCCTCGATCTCCGGTGCCGAAGTCGGTTGTCAGGGCGAGGTCGGCGTGGCCTGTTCGATGGCGGCCGGCGCGTTGTGCGAAGTCCTTGGCGGCAGCGTGCAACAAGTCGAAAACGCCGCTGAAATCGGCATGGAACACAACCTCGGCCTGACCTGCGATCCGATTGGCGGGCTGGTGCAGGTGCCGTGCATCGAGCGCAACGCCATGGGTTCGGTCAAGGCGATCAACGCCGTGCGCATGGCCATGCGCGGAGACGGGCAGCACTTCGTCTCCCTCGACAAGGTCATCCGCACCATGCGCCAGACCGGCGCCGACATGAAAAGCAAATACAAGGAGACCGCCCGTGGCGGTCTGGCGGTCAACATTATCGAGTGCTGATCGCGCCATAAACTCGCTCTCCCTTTGGGAGAGAACACAAAACTGGCCCCCTCTCCCTCCGGGAGAGGGTTGGTGTGAATCAAGGAGTCACGCATGTCCACCGAACAACTGTCGAAAACCCCGCTGCACGCTCTGCACATCGAACTCGGCGCCCGCATGGTGCCGTTCGCCGGCTACGACATGCCGGTGCAATACCCGCTGGGCGTGATGAAAGAACACCAGCACACCCGTGAGCAGGCCGGGCTGTTCGATGTCTCGCACATGGGCCAGATCCGCCTGACCGGCGCCAATGCCGCCAAAGCCCTGGAAACCCTGGTGCCGGTGGACATCATCGACCTGCCGGTGGGCATGCAGCGCTACGCGATGTTCACCAACGAAACCGGCGGCATCCTCGATGACCTGATGGTCGCCAACCTCGGCAATGACGAGCTGTTCCTGGTGGTCAACGCCGCGTGCAAGGACCAGGACCTGGCCCATCTGCAGAAACACATCGGCGACCAGTGCAAGATCGAGCAACTGTTCGAAGAACGCGCCCTGCTCGCCCTGCAAGGCCCGGCTGCCGTGACCGTGCTGGCGCGCCTGGCGCCGGAAGTGGCGAAAATGACTTTCATGCAATTCACCCGCGTGAAGCTGCTGGGCGTTGACTGCTTTGTCAGCCGTTCGGGCTACACCGGTGAAGACGGTTTCGAAATCTCGGTTCCGGCAGCCGACGCAGAAAAACTCGCCCGCGCCCTGCTGGCCGAACCGGAAGTCGCCGCCATCGGCCTCGGCGCCCGTGACTCGCTGCGCCTGGAAGCCGGCCTGTGCCTGTACGGCCACGACATGAACACCGAGACCACCCCGATCGAAGCCAGCCTGCTGTGGGCAATCTCCAAGCCTCGGCGTGCCGATGGTGCACGTGCCGGTGGTTTCCCGGGTGCAGAACAGGTCTTCGCTCAACAGCAGAACGGCGTTCAGCACAAACGCGTCGGCCTGTTGCCGCAAGAGCGTACGCCGGTCCGTGAAGGTGCAGAAATCGTCAACGAAGCGGGCGAGATCGTCGGCAGCGTGTGCAGCGGCGGTTTCGGCCCGACCCTGGGCGGTCCGTTGGCCATGGGTTACCTGGACAGCGCCTACGTCGCACTCGACACGCCAGTTTGGGCGATTGTTCGTGGGAAAAAGGTGCCATTGCTTGTAAGCAAAATGCCATTTGTTCCACAACGCTACTATCGCGGTTGATTGACTGTTTCTATAAGTAACGCGATTGCGTTATGCGTGCACTAATGTGTAACGCGATCGCCATAAAACAGTGCACTCCGTTTACATTCGATTCGAATATGAACTTGGCTTATAACGTTCGAAAACAATTGAACAAGCCAATCGAATAAGCCGGACTAGTGGACCGACTAAGTGCCAGCAAGCGCAGGAAAACCGGGGCCTTCGCGGGGCTTGTTTTTTCTCCCGTAGTTGGCGTAGAGTTTGTCCACTGTGTTTGCATGGGTCAGCTTGGAATCGTGACCTGGGCAGTAGCCTACAAGTTAGCTACATCCCGTTCGACGTCTTCTTACTCTCCTGCAACCAGCCCCAGTACTCTTTCATGAGAAGGAGACTGTCATCAATTTTTGCGTCAAAGGAAATAAGAAATGTCCCAACGTCAGAGCGGTACCGTCAAGTGGTTTAACGACGAGAAAGGTTTTGGTTTTATCACTCCAGAAAGCGGTCCGGATCTGTTCGTGCATTTCCGCGCCATTCAGGGCAACGGCTTCAAGAGCCTGAAAGAAGGCCAGAAAGTGACCTTCGTTGCAGTGCAAGGCCAGAAAGGCATGCAAGCTGACGAAGTCATCGCAGAAGCCTGATTTTCTGTAACGAAAAAGCCCCTGATATTGATATCAGGGGCTTTTTTGTGGGCGCAAATCCGTAAAATGGCGCTTCACTTTCCGTCCAGAGGCTGCCATGTCGAAACACCTGCTCACTCCCCAGGGCGATTTCCCCGCCGTCGGCCTGGGCCGTCGTCTGGCAGCGATGTTCTATGACTTTCTGCTGTGCACCGCCCTGCTGATCGTGACCGGTGGCGTCTACAAGATGATTCAGGCCGCGATCATCGGTGAAGAGCGTCTGCGGGTTCTGACCGACGCCGGGCAACTGGATGGCGATCCCCTGTACTCCACGGTGCTGCTGCTGGTGTTGTTCGGCTTCTTCGCCAAGTTCTGGACTCACGCCGGGCAGACCCTGGGCATGCAGGTCTGGGGCATCCGCGTGCAGAACGCCGATGGCACGGCGATCAGCCTGTGGCAGGCGTTACTGCGGTTCATGGTGTCGATTGCGTCGTGGCTGTGCCTGGGCCTGGGGTTCTTCTGGTCGCTGTTCGACAAACAGAAACGCGCCTGGCATGACATCTACTCCGACACGCAGCTGGTGCGAATCCCGAAGAAAACCAAATAATCCTCCAGATGCAAAAACGCCCCGATCCAATCGGGGCGTTTTTGTTTGCGTCGCAAGGTCAGGCGTTGCCGGCCAGTTTCATACGCGCGGCCTGAGTGAAATCGAGCATGCGCTTGAGCGGGCGGATCGCCTGAGGAATGAGAGCCGGGTCGACGAAGATCTCGTTCGAGCCCTCCTTCAGGCACTTGAGCGTGCGTTCAAGGGTGTTCATGGCCATCCACGGGCAATGTGCGCAACTGCGACACGCCGCGCCGTTACCGGCGGTTGGCGCTTCGATGAAGACCTTGTCCGGGCACAGCTGCTGCATCTTGTAGAAGATGCCGCGATCGGTGGCGACGATCAGGGTCTTGTTCGGCAGCGATTGCGCGGCAGCAATCAACTGACTGGTGGAGCCGACGGCGTCCGCCAGTTCGATCACCGAGGTCGGCGACTCCGGGTGCACCAGAATGGCGGCGTCCGGGTACAGCGCTTTCATGTCTTCCAGTTGCTTGGACTTGAACTCTTCGTGGACGATGCAGGCACCGTCCCAAAGCAGCATGTCGGCGCCGGTTTTACGCTGGATGTAGGTGCCCAGATGCTTGTCCGGGCCCCAGATAATGGTTTCGCCGTTGTCCATAAGGCTTTCGACGATTTCCAGTGCGCAACTGGAGGTCACTACCCAGTCGGCGCGGGCTTTGACCGCGGCCGAGGTGTTGGCATAAACCACCACGGTGCGCTCCGGATGCTGATCGCAGAACGCCGAGAACTCGTCCACCGGACAACCCAGATCCAGCGAGCAGGTCGCTTCCAGGGTCGGCATCAGCACGCGCTTTTCAGGATTGAGAATCTTCGCGGTCTCGCCCATGAATTTCACGCCGGCAACCACTACGGTCTTGGCCGGATGGGCGTTGCCG
The DNA here is from genome assembly GCF_004368175.1 of Pseudomonas sp. CH235. Lineage (NCBI taxonomy): Bacteria > Pseudomonadati > Pseudomonadota > Gammaproteobacteria > Pseudomonadales > Pseudomonadaceae > Pseudomonas > Pseudomonas sp. CH235. The sequence continues at coordinate 5,434 of NZ_RRZJ01000022.1, read as the reverse complement.
AAGCGAGCCATTTCCAGGGAATCGGACACGCAACCGCCGGTTTCTTCGGCGAGGGCCTGGATGATCGGATCGCAATAAAAGTGGGCAACCAGCACCGCGTCCTGAGCCTTGAGCTCGGCGGCGATGGCGGAACGGTAATAAGCCTCTTCCTCGGCCGTCAGCGGCTTGGGCTGCTTGGCGTCGAGGTGGGCTTGTACCAGAAGGCGTTCGGAAATCTGCGTCATGTTCGCAAGACCTGCAGGCGCATTCGCGCGAAAGTCGAGTATACACCCGGCTCCGGACCGCTTGAGGGTACCGCCGGGAGAGTGAGTATTATCAGGCACGGACAGCATTGAAGCTGCGCAAGGCTACAGAATATCCCGTTGATACAAAAGATGATTCTGACCTGCGTCACGGCGGGAAGAAACGAAGGGAGGGATGCCCGAATCGCAGGCAAAAAAAAACCCGGAAATCCTCACTTTCGTGGGCCTTCCGGATTTTCTAAACCGCCAAATATGGTGGGTCGTGTGGGATTCGAACCTACGACCAATTGGTTAAAAGCCAACTGCTCTACCAACTGAGCTAACGACCCGCTGTGTGGTGGCGCGTATAATACTGATTTTTAAGGACTATTCAACACCTAATTTGAAAAAAATCAAAAATAAGGTGTCGGGTCGCTGATTCCGGCCGCCGCGAAGCCTTCTGCACGCAGTCGGCAGCTGTCGCATTTACCGCAAGCGCGGCCGTCATCGTCGGCCTGATAGCAGGAAACAGTCAGCCCGTAATCAACGCCAAGCTTCACGCCCGCCTGGACGATCTGCGCCTTGCTCAGGTTCTGCAGCGGTGCCTGGATGCGGAAACCATTGCCTTCGACGCCAGCCTTGGTTGCCAGATTGGCCATGCGCTCGAACGACTCGATGAACTCCGGACGGCAATCCGGGTAACCGGAGTAGTCCACCGCGTTGACGCCGATAAAGATGTCACGGGCGCCGAGCACTTCAGCCCAGCCCAGAGCCAGCGACAGGAAAACCGTGTTGCGCGCCGGCACGTAAGTCACCGGGATGCCTTCGCCCAGCTCTTCCGGGATATCGATGCTGGTGTCGGTCAGGGCCGAACCGCCCATACCGTTCAGGTTCAGGCCGATCACCTTGTGCTCGACCACACCCAGATCGCGGGCAACGCGAGCAGCGGCATTCAGTTCAGCGTGAGAACGCTGACCGTAATCGAAACTCATGGTGTAACAGGCGTAGCCTTCAGCGCGGGCCATGGCCACGACAGTGGCGGAATCCAGACCACCCGACAGCAGGATTACCGCACGTTTCTGGCTAGTGTTCAGTTGTTCAGTCATCTCAGCGCCCCGGCTCATCATTCCATAGATATTTATGCAGCTGCAGTTGCAGGCGCACTGGCAGGTTATCCGCCACCACCCAGTCCGCCAGATCCCGAGCGTTCAGGTCGTGGTGACTTGGAGAAAACAGCACTTCACCCGCACGTCGCTCAAGACCGTACTGGATCAGCTTCGATACCGCCCAGTCGTAGTCCTCCCTCGAGCAGATGACAAACTTCACCTGATCGTTGGGCGTCAGCAGTTCGATGTTCTCGTAACGGTTGCGATGGGCTTCTTTGGAGTCAGGCGTCTTCAGGTCGACCACCCGACTGACTCGCGGATCGACCGCCGAAATATCGAGGGCACCGCTGGTTTCCAGCGAGACTTCGTAGCCGGCATCGCACAACTGCTTGAGCAAAGGGATGGCATTGGGTTGTGCCAGCGGCTCACCGCCAGTGACGCAGACGTAGCGCGGGCGAAAGCCGGCCACTTGCTCGAGGATGTCGTCGAGGGTACGGATCGTGCCGCCGCTGAACGCGTAGGCGCTGTCACAGTATTGGCAACGCAACGGGCAACCGGTCAGGCGCACGAAAACAGTGGGCAGCCCGGCAGTCCGCGTTTCCCCCTGCAACGAGTAGAAAACTTCGGTGATTCTCAATGTGTCTTGCATAGTCGCCACGGGCGTAACAGCTAAACAGGCTGTCCGCCTCCGTCAGGCACTTCAGGCAACCCCGCCAACGCGTAGATCACCAGAAGCGTGTTTCATAAAAGGGCGTGAATTCTAACGAAAAAACCCGCGACAAGCGCGGGTTTCTTCCAAACGGGTCAAAGCTGTTACATGCGTTGCAGATCGCGCTGGGCCAACTGAGCTGCGGACGTGCCCGGATACTGGGCCACCACCTGCTGCAGAATGCCTTTGACCTTGTCGGTATGACCGAGGCGGCGTTCTACGTCAGCCAGCTTGTACAGCGAATCCGGCACTTTGGCGTGCTTGGGATACAGCTGCGAAACCTTGGCGAAAGCCTGACCTGCACCTTGCAGATCGCCTTTGGCCAGGTTCACTTCACCCAACCAGTACTGGGCGTTCCCCGCGTATTGGCTGTTCGGGTATTTACGCAGGAAAGCGGCAAACGCCTGGCTGGCCTTGTCGAAATCCTTGGCCTTGATCAGGTCGAAAGCTGCGTCGTAATACAGCTTTTCCTTGGCCGGATCAGCCGGTTCGCCACCCGCGGCAGGTGCCTGGGCGGCCGCAGCGGCCCCGGCTCCAGCGGCGGCACCGGCAGCAGCACTTGCATCGCCACCGGCAGAAGAATTCTCGGGAGTCGCGGCAGGTGCAACGCCGGATCCTATGCGCCGATCAAGATCCTGGTATCGCTCCAGGGATTCCTGCTTCATGCGCGAAACTTGGTTCTGCAGTTCTTCGATCACGCCTTGCTGGCGCGATATCTGATCCTGCATTTGTTGCAGTTGGTTGAACAGCATGCCGTTTGCCGAGGCAGGGGCCGAAGCCGCTCCCCCGGCATAGGCGCCGTTCGTACCGTAACCTGCAGGCGGATAACTGCTCCCGCTATTGTTATAACCGGAGTTGTCATCGACCACAGGAACCGCAGCCCATGCCGCAAGCGGCGCGAGGCTGAGAGCCAGAACAGTTACAGCACGACGGCACGTTCGCATATCGAATTACTTACGCAGTTCGACGCGACGGTTTTGAGCCCAGGACTGCTCGTCGTTGCCGGTAGCAACTGGACGCTCTTCGCCGTAGGAAACCAGTTCCAGCTGAGCTGGGGAAACACCTTGCAGTACCAGGTAGCGCTGAACGGCTTTCGCACGACGCTCGCCCAGTGCCATGTTGTACTCACGAGTACCACGTTCGTCGGTGTTGCCTTCCAGAACAACGCGAGCGCCGTTTGCTTTCAGGTCTTTGGCGTGAACGTCCAGAGCGCGCATGGCTTCTGGCTTCAGGTCCGAGCTGTCGTATTCGAAGTAGAAGGTGGTGATTGCGCGCAGAGCAGCTTCTTCGCTCAGGGAACCGTCAACTGCACCAGTGTTTGCGCCGTAACCAGCGTTTGGATCAACAGCGCCTTCACCGGCGTTGTCGCCGCCTTTGGACGAGCAACCTACAGCTACAGCCATGGCCAGAGCCAGCGCAGCAAATTTACCAAACTTCAGCATTTCCATCGTGAAACTCCTAATGAACCCCAGTGTGTTAAGTAAAACGTAAAGCGCCGCGTCAGTTCAGGTAAGGGGACCAGGACGGTTCTCTGACTTCGCCTTGAGCGGTAGGAAGCGGGAGCCTCACGCGTCCATTAATGGACACGAGCATCAAGACTCCCCGGCCCTGCTGGCGGGTGGCGTAGATTACCATGGTGCCGTTGGGCGCAACAGTAGGCGACTCGTCCAGAGTGCTATCAGTGAGGATTTTTACACTTCCGCGCTGCAAATCCTGGGCCGCCACTTTGAAATTGGTGAAACCGTCCTGACGATGGATCATCACCAGGGTCTTTTCATCCGCCGAAAGCTTGGGGTTGGCGTTGTAGTTGCCCACGAACGTCACACGCTCGGCACCACCGCCACCGGCACTGGTCTTGTAGATCTGCGGCTTGCCACCACGGTCGGAGGTGAAGTAGATGGTCGAACCATCCTTGCCCCAGTACGGTTCGGTGTTGATGCCAGGACCTGCGGTCACACGGGTGATCTGACGCGAACCGAGGTTCATCACGTAGATGTCCGGGTTACCATCTTTCGACAGCACGAACGCCAGGCGATTGCCGTCCGGCGACCAGGCTGGCGCGCCATTCAGGCCTTCGAAGTTGGTGATCTGCTCGCGGCGACCGGTGTCGATGTTCTGCATGAAGATGCGCGGACGCTTCTGTTCGAACGACACGTAGGCGATACGCTTGCCGTCCGGTGCAAAACGCGGCGACAGGATCGGCTCGCGCGATTGCAGCAGGGTCACGGCCCGGGCGCCGTCATAGTCCGAACGCTGCAGGGTGTAACGGGTGTTCTTCTCGGAGAAACGCTCGGCTGTGACGTACAGCAGGCGAGTCGAGAATGCACCTTTAATGCCGGTCAGTTTTTCGAACGACTGATCGGAGATGAAGTGCGCCATGTCACGCAGTTGTTCGGTGGTACCGGACACACTGCCGTCAGCCACTTTCTGCTCGGTGGCGACGTTGAACAGAGCCCACTGCACCTGCAGACGGCCACCGGCCGGCGCGATGCTGCCGACCATCATGTATTGCGCGCCCACCGCCTTCCAGTCACGGAAAATAATTTCGCTCGGCTGGCTTGGCTGGCTGATCATGTTTTGCTTTGGAATCGGCGAGTAATAGCCCGAGTTGCGCAAATCGTTACCAATGATTTCAGCCATGTCATCCGGCAGGACGGCACCGCCCTGAAAACCGAACGGTACGACGGCGATCGGCGTTGCCCGATCGCTGCCGCTGGTGACCAGAATGTTCTTTTCATCCGCCATCGCGATCCCTGCCATGCAGCAGATCACGACCAGCATTCCTCGAAGAAGGTTTCTCACAAGGCTAGATCCTCAGGTGTGAATGTCATCTTGAATGAACGATACGGAGCGAAATCGCTCGGCTTCATTCCCTGCATTTCCGTCAAACGTCCAATATTCTTGACCGCTGCCACTGCCGACGCATCGAACGGACCGTCGCCACTGGACTTGGCCACGCTGACCGAAGTCACCGTACCGTCCGGCAACATGCCGATCTGCAGCACAACCGTCATGCCTTTGCGTGCCGAAGGTGGACGTGCCCAGCCTTCCGCTGCCCGCGCACGAATCAGGTCATCGAAACTGCCCGCGACTTCATCGCCCTGCTCATCGGCCAAGGCCTGCTGGCGCTGCGGCGTGTCGGAAAGCAAATCTGCCAGGGCCTGAGCCTTTTTGTCTTCGGCGGATTTACGTGCCGCGTCCTGCGCTTTCTTCTTCGCAGCATCGGCAGCAGCTTTCTTCTTCGCGTCTTCGGCGACTTTCTTCTTCGCCTCTTCAGCTTCAGCTTTCTTCTTGGCGTCTTCGGCGGCTTTCTTCTTCGCGTCTTCGACGATCTTCTTCTTGGCTTCTTCAGCGGCCGCTTTCTTGGCCTCTTCTTCAGCAGCCTTCTTGGCTTCTTC
>NZ_RRZJ01000073.1:0-599 GCF_004368175.1 Pseudomonas sp. CH235 | reverse complement strand
CCATCCAGTACATCGTTGCCCACACCACCGACCAACACATCGTTGCCGCCCTCGCCGTACAGGCTGTCGTTACCTAGGCCACCGCTCACCAGATCATCGGTACCATAACCATGCAGCTCGTCATTGCCATCGGTGCTGGTCATCACCATCACCTTGACTTGCGCCAGGCTCCAGGTCGTGCCATTGGCGAAGCGGATCTCCTCCAGCTGATAGCCGCTACTGAAGAAATACCGCACGGTGATCTTGTCCGAACTCCCCTTCAAGGCAATGTTCAGGTGACTGTCGGTGCGGGTCAGTACCAGGTCTTCGGGCTTGATGTCGGCGCCAAACTCTAGGGCATCAATTTTGCCAGCCGTGGTGTCGTAATTGTTGATGGTGTCCTGCCCCCAACCCCGCTCGAACCGGTAAATATCCGAACCCGCGCCACCATCCATGACATCATTGCCCACACCGCCGACCAACACATCGTTGCCCCCCTCGCCGTACAGGCTGTCGTTACCCAGGCCACCGCTCACCAGATCATCGGTGCCATAACCATGCAGCTCGTCATTGCCTTCGGTGCTGGTCATCACCATCACCTTGACTTGCGCCAGGCTCCA
>NZ_RRZJ01000021.1:0-100057 GCF_004368175.1 Pseudomonas sp. CH235 | reverse complement strand
TTCGAATGCAGGTCTATGCCACAGAATTTCATCACGGCCTCCTACGCAAAAGACTAAGTTCGCACCTTGAATTTTGCGCCACCTCCGTGAGGTGGGGAGGCCGGCCAGATGATTCTCAGATTTATTTATGTGAATCTGTCACCTTCAAATGTTCTACCCAGTAACATCAAACCCTCGTTGCTCTATAACTCGAAACACGTCACTTACGTCTTGCACCATGAGTCTGGCGATGGTGCTGACGGTGTTGATGTCGTGTTCGGCGTGGTCAGGGAGGTGGATGCAGGCTATCAGTTCCAGGTATTTGAGAACTGCGTTGAGACGCTCACTGGCACATGCATGCAAGTCGCGCAATGGTGCATCAGCATCAATGAACAGGACGGGCTGATCGGTGGCGGGGTGGGACATATTCGCGTAATTGCGGAGCGTTTTATCCATCGGCATAAGTAAAGCTTCCTCGTATCCGTGAGAAGAGCTACTACCGTTCGCTGCGAGTCGAAGGGTGGTAGCCATGTGCGGGTTCGCAGACCGAGGATACGAGGAACCCGGCAGATCCGAAGATCTCCCACACACAGCCACCATTGCGTGGTTGTCGGACGCGATTGCGACCGCCACCGTTTTGGGGGGCGTCAGGTTACTACACGTATCGTCAGAGCTGCGAAACCCTATCGCCAAATTCGTTCAGCGACAGACCCACTCTAGGCACCGATCCCCAGCGTCGCAATCAGCCTGTAGGACGCAAAATCACTACGTCTGGCGAGAGAGTTCGTTCCCGTTCGGGGGCGTGACCCATGTAAATCAAGGGCTGCGGCGTATCAGGGGAAAACGACTTGCCAGGTTTCGGCCCTCTTCGCAGCCCCAAAAGAACAAGCTCCCTCACCACGCGGAGTAATTTCCCACGGCGTTTTCAGATCAAAAAATCCATCACGCATTCCTGCCCCGGAACTTTCCTCAAAACCGATGTCAATTTGATGGCGTGTCGCGACGCTCATTCATCGGCTCAAGCAGTGCCAGGCTGGTTCCTGGTCAACCATGGAAGTGTGTGATGAGACTATTACTCGCAATGTTGTTGATGTTCAGCGGCTACAGCTTTGCCAGTTGCGGCAACATTGATGACCACGATCAGCGTGCCTATTGCAATGCAAGGGAGAGCGGCAGCAGTTGCGGCAACATCGATAATCACGATCTACGAGCGGCGTGTAACGCGGAAATGGGGGGCAGTTCCTGCGGCAATATTGACGACCATGACCAGCGTGCCTATTGCAACGCCAAAAAGAGCGGCAGCAGCTGCGGCAACATCGATGATCATGACCTGCGTGCACGGTGCAACGCGGAGCAGGGTGGCAGTTCCTGCGGCAACATCGATGACCATGACCAGCGTGCCTACTGCAATGCCACAACGGGCGGCAGCAGTTGCGGGAACATCGACAATCATGATTTGCGTACGCGGTGTGAGGCCATGAAGCGTTGATCTGGTTTTGATTGCGTCAACCAGTGCCAGGCTGTTTCCCGGCAAGCCCAAGGAAGTTTGAGATGAAACTGTTTCTTGCGATGTTGTTGCTGTTCAGCGGCTACGTTTCCGCCAGTTGCTCCAGCATCAGTGATCACGACAAACGCAGTTACTGCCAGGCCAGGGAGGAAGGCAGCAGCTGTTCTTCCATCGGCGACCACGATTTGCGTTCGGCCTGCGAAGCGGAAAAAGGCAGTTCGTGCTCAAGCATTGGCGACCATGACCAGCGCGCTTATTGCGAAGCCAAAAAGGGCAGCAGTTGTTCTTCCATCGGCGATCACGACCTGCGCGCGGCCTGTGAAGCGGAGAAAGGCAGTTCATGTTCAAGCATTGGTGATCATGACCAGCGGGCGTTTTGTGAAGCGAAGAAGGGCAGTAGTTGTTCGTCAATTGGCGATCATGATCTGCGCAGTCAGTGTGAGGCCATGAAACGCTGAATCCACCCGCCATCTAGAACCAAAAGGGACACCCATCGGTGTCCCTTTTTCATGCGCGCTTGAACGCCGCTATTTCGCCTTCCAATGCCCACCCCCGTTCTCGCAATCAATCCGCGCCTGCGCCAGATGCTCCACGTCGTAGTAATACGTGGTCACTTGCGCGCTGTCCGGAATGTTCAGGGCCTTGGCGTTTTTGTCCTTGCTGGTGGAGTGCGGGTTGGCCAGGGATTCCTGGGTGAGGGTGGCGATACACGAGGCTTGATAGTGGTCGGCGCAGTGTTCGACCTTGGTTTTGCTGCTATTGAGCATGTCCTTGCTTTCGTTGCTGCATGACCAGTCGATGGCGTTGACCGGCATCCCTTCGTATTCGTAGCAGCTGTGCGTCTCGACGGCGGGCACCGAGGGGCTGGAGGAGCGGGTCTTGACGTCGCAGCCCTCGGCCATGACGCAGGTGGGGATGAAGCTGAAGGTGGCGATCAGGAGCAACAGTCGGATGTTCATCGCGGAACTCTCCCATGGCCCCGTGTTTGATCGTGAGCGGGGCGCTTATGGTTTCGAGGTTGGGCGGGCGCGGGAGGTTCCATCAGGATTTTGATTTGCGCCGGGCGCACAGAGTGAGAAACAATCGGACACACCTAGCACCCAAGGATTGGAACAGTGCACATGATTCAAATCGGCAGCCGCAACAACGCCCCCACGCCGCAGCACAAAACCCAGGACATCTACATCTTCAGCATCGACCTGTCCCGCCCGGCAACCCCGTTCTGCTTCGAGCAATCGATTGGCGGCGGGCATGTCGAGCAGGGCGGTGCGCGGTGGTTGGCGCTGGATGAGCTGGATGGCTGGCCCGGCGAATGGCGTGAGCATCTGAAGAAGGCCGGATGCGCCTGGGTGGTCGAGTTGCTGGATGCTCATCCGAGGAAGAGTCAGGCTGATCTGGTCTCGCTGATTCTCCAGCGCTACGCCGAGCCGGCGCAGCCAGCCGGGCGATTGCAGGCGATCGGGCGCTGGTTCAAGCGCCACTTCTATATTGGCGGCCGGTACGGCGTCTGACCCGAGGAAACGCCCATGACTCAGACTCTGGAACGCGCCATCGCCATTGCCGCCACAGCCCACGCGGGGCAGGTGGACAAGGGTGGTGCGCCGTACATTTTGCATCCGCTGAAGGTCATGTTGCGCATGAGCAGCCTGGAAGAGCGCATCGTCGCGGTGCTGCACGATGTGGTCGAGGACTGCGGCATCAGCCTGGAGGATTTGCGCAAGGAAGGCTTCAGCGAATCCGTTTTGTCCGCCATCGAATCGGTGACCAAAGTGCCCGGCGAATCCTACGAGGACTTCGTCGAGCGGGCGGCGCAGAACCCGATCGGGCGGGTGGTGAAACTGGCGGATCTGGAAGAAAACAGCGACCTGTCGCGGATTGCCTCGCCGAGCTGGGAGGATCTGGAGCGGATCGAAAAATATCGGCGGGCGATTGGACGGCTGCGCGCCTGACCTAACTGAAAAGCACCTTGAATAGCCAGGAAGGCGACCATGAAATCCATTCTGTGTTTGTTGATTGCTGCCGGGTTCGGCGCGCTGTTGCAGTTCGAAGGCGTGCCCCACGGTTTGCTGTTGGGCTCGATTCTTGTGACGGCACTGGTCGTCACCCAATTCAAATTCGCGCCGGCGACGCCCTATGGTTTGGGCTACATCCAGGTCACGCTGGGCATTGCCACCGGGTTGATGTTCGAAGCGTGGGACAGTGCGACCGTCTCGACGATGTTGCCGAGCCTCGGCGTGTTGCTGTTGTGTCTGGCGGTGCAGGTCGCGCTGGCCGCGTGGTGGCTGTCGCGCGGGGCAGGGTGGAATCGTACGGATGCCCTGCTGGCCGTGTATCCGGGCGCGTTGGCGGCGGTGTTCGATTTGCTGGAATCGCATCAGGCGTCGAGCAAGGTGATCATCGTGCACTTGATGCGCCTGCTGCTGATCACGGTGCTGGTGAGTTTGCTGATTCCCGGAACGGCGCCGGTTGCCGTGACCGAAGTTGATCCCCTGTCCACGGGCATGGCGCTGACCGTGCTGTCGGTGATCGGTTTGAGCGTGGTGGTCGGGCGTTTGCTGCTCGCCGTTGGCGTGCCGGCGCCGTTCATGTTGACGGCAATCATCATCACCGCCGTGTTCGTGAAATCAGGATGGCTGCAGGGCTTTCATATGCCGGACTGGAGCCTGAATCTGGCGGCGCTGATTCTCGGTGTGCGGATCGGCTCGCGATTCCAAGGGCTCGGCCTCGCGGAGCTGGGACGTCATGGTCGCACGGCTCTGGTATCGGTGGGGTTGATGATTCTGGTCGCGGCGATTTTTGCATTGGCGGCGGCACGGTTGCTGGGCAGCGATGCGTTGTCGCTGTGGCTGGCCTACATGCCGGGGGCCATCGAAACCATCGCGATTGTGGCGTTCGCGGGCGGGCTGAATGTGGTGTTTATCCTGACTCACCATCTGGCGCGAATGGTGGTGTTGCACTTTGCACCGGCGTTGTTGGTACAGGTTCGGCGGGTGCGGGAGGGCGTCTGACCGGGACTTCGATAGCCACCTTCAGGGTTCAACATCCGTCGGCATACATCAGCGCTAACTGTTCAATCCACTCGGTAGGGGCTTGGAATCTTGCAAAGTACGCTTGTTTCTCAGCGTCACCGAGTCGGATGAAATACGGAAGAAAGTAGTTGTCGTTATAGAAACCCTGCGTGCCCTGCATATTGCCGCCCCACCACGAGGCGGGGTAATCGTCGAAGGCAATCCAGGGCGGAGGCACGCAAAAGGTCTGATTTCCAAGGCTACTCAGAAACTCGACGCTGTTGGTCAAGATACGAATGGTCAGCGCGTTGAACTCGGTGGTGGAGGGGAAGTAAATCAACAGCTCCTGCTTCGTGACATCTTCGTATTCAAAAACGGTCAGGTCTTTGAATCTGCGCTCGTCGATCTTTTGGAAATGTGATTCCACCAGTCGCTGAAACTTGCAAAAGTCATCGGCGACCATCAGAAGGGAGCTGTAATAAGCATTGATCCCGGACGCCGCTACAGATACCACCGTCGATAGTTTCGGCAGGCTGGCGCTTGGTAACGGTGAGGCGAATCGGGTCTTGAGCGCTTGCTCGCTGTAACCGGCAAAAAGCTTTCGTCTTGCGGGTTTCACGAAAGCCATGATTCGGCTGAGTAGATTCATCGGGATGGGGGACACAAAGAGATTGGCGTGCCGGGATGGTACCCAACAAGCGGGGTATGAACCATTGATGCGTTCGCCCGGAGTTGTGAACCCCCGTGAACTACACTCCCAGATTACCCCGCCCCCCAGGCAAACCCCGCCGCGTCGGAGGTCATCATGTTCCGCCATTCACTGTTCATCGCAGCGTTCCTGTGTGCCACACAGGCCAGCGCCGAATCCGTCGTCCCGCTCAAGGGCCAGACTTCCCAGCAAACCCAGATCGACATCAACGATTGCCATTCCATCGCGTCCACCTCAACCACGTCGACACCCCAGGCCGGCGGTCGGTTGAAGGGCGCCGCAGTGGGAGCCGCTGCCGGCGCCACCGCCGCCGAAGTGCGCGGCCGTCAACACGACGAGTTCTATGAAGCCGTGGACGATGACCGCAAGCAGGATTACCGCCAGAACCGCGCCAAAGAGACGGCTGCGGCGGGTGCGGTGGTTGGCGGTGCGCGGCAGCGGCAGGATCGGCGCGAGCAGCGGCGGACCGATGCTTCAGCCAGTTCAAGCGCCTACACCGGTTGCCTGCAAGGGCGGGGTTATCAGGTCACGCCCTGACGGCTTTCCCGGTGCGCGACGAGCAGGTGCATCATCACGCCGCTGTAGAGCGTCACCAGAATGAACAAGCCCATGCGCACCGCGAACGCGGTGTAGACGTCCTTGCCCGCTGCGCTGTCTTCAACGGATTGGCCAAGCAGGATGATCATGGTGATCAGAGTGTTGAGCCAGAACCCCGGCGTCAGTTGTGTCGGGTGCAGTCGATAGAGTTTGCGCGCCAGCAACAACCCGAACAGCAGCATCCACAGAAAGAACATCCACAGGTGAACGAACAGACTCAACGCACACCAGAACAGCACCGCCAGCAGTCCGCCGAGCAAGGTCGAGCCGAGCAGTTCGCGCCCGGCATGGTGGGTGCGAGTCGTGGTGCTCTGCTGGCCGAGGCTGACGGCTTTGAGGATGATCGGCAGGTAGCTGGCCGGGTCGATCAGCACCAGCAGGAAGGTCGGCAGCACGATCAGCGTTGCGCGCATCGCTACGCGGGGCACGTCTTCGGCGAGCAGGGCGGGAGCGGGTGGTGGCCCGGGGCTGTTGGCCGGTTCCGGGAACAGGACGTGGCTCAGTCCGACCATGACGACGGCCAGCAACAGGCCTTTGACCAGCGCGCCGATCACCGCCATCGCCAGCTCGAATGAGGCGAAACCGGCGGCAGAAATCATGGTCATGCCGATCACCAGAAACGTCATGATCAGCACGTTGCCGCCGCGCAGTCCGTAGGTGAAAACCAGAAACAGCCCGACACCGATCAGCAGCACGCCGCACACCGGGTAATAACGCAGCAACGGCACCAGCAACAGGCCGAGACTGGTGGTGAACGCGGCGACCAATGTCAGCACCAGCGCCATTTTGACTGGCAACGGCCGGGGCATGCTGGCCAGCAGCAACACCGCGAGCACCGGCGACAGAAACGACAGTGGCAAGCCGAGCCCGTAACTGGCGGCGGTGCACAACGCCGTGCCGTAGGCCAGACGCAAGGCCCGTTGCGCTGGAACGCTGCGTTCAATAGGCATACGACAGCCAACTCATCAGCCAGACAAACACCCGGCCCAGCGGATTGAGCAGATTGCCTTCGCTGGGAAATGCCATGACTTCCGCCTGACCGCCGGCACGAATCGAACGGCTCTCGAACAGGCGCTTTTTCGCCTCTTCGCTGAACTCGATGATCACCGGAAAACGCTGGGCCGGACGCAGCCAGTCGCGGCTGTTCTGGATCGTCGGCAGGGTGCCGGGCGGCGGCGTCTGGCCGACGCTGACGCCATAACCGACGCTGCGCACCCGGCCGTCGAGCACTTCGCCGGGCAGGGCGTCGAGGATGATCGACACCGGTGTGCCGGGCTTGATCCGGCCGAGGTTGTTTTCGGTGAGGTCGGCGCTGACCCACACGTCCTGGATCGTGATCAGCGTCATCACCGGACTGCCGGCAGCGGCGAACTGGCCGACGTCGGTGCGCAGGTCGGTGATCAGACCCGCCGAACGCGCACCAATGCGGGTATTGGCCAGATCGAGTTCGGCCTTGGCTAGCGTGGCGGCGGCGCTGAGCAGCTTGGCGTTGGTGTCGGTGTTGCCGCCTTCCTGCTCCTGCGCGCGCAGCACTTCGGCCCGGGCGGCGGCGACTTGGCTGACGGCGGCCTCGTGGTTGGCGCGGGACACTTCGAGAAGCCGAACCGAAACCGTGCCCGGATCCTCTTTGTACAAGCCTTCAAGCCGCCGATTGTCCTGGCGCGTTTTGAGTTCATTGGCTTGCGCGGCCCGCAACGACGCCTGGGCCGACGCGATGCCGGCGGTGCTGGCGCCGACCGTGCGCCGGGTGTTTTCCAGATCGGCGCGGGCCCGGTCGACGGCGATCTGCAGCGGCTGCGGATCGAGCTCGAAGAGGATGTCGCCGGCCTGCACGTCCTGATTGTTGCGCACGTTGACCTTGATCACCCGGCCCGCGACTTCCGCCGCCACCGGAATCACGAACGCGCCGACCCGCGCCTGCTGCGTGTAGGGCGTAAAACGGTCGGCCAGCAGATACCAGACCAGGCTCAGCACAATCACCAGCAGCACCCAGCGGATGCCTTTTTTCGCCGGATCCGGCGGCGCTTCATCACTCATGGCGGTCTACCTGCGAGGGAATCGGATAGGTCGGTTGGGGCGGCGGGGCGCTCAGCAGATCGCCCCAGTCGGTGCGTTGCTGCATCTGCTGCTGGGTCGCTGAATCAATCTGCGGCCCGGCGCTTTGCCAGCCGCCACCGACGGCGCGGTACAAAGCAATGAGGTTGCTCACGGCGTTGCTGCGGCTGACGAGATAGTTGTCCTGTAGCTCCAGCAACGCACGCTGGGCATCGAGCACCCGCTGAAAGTCCGAATAGCCTTCGCGGTATTGGGTGTTGGCCAGCACCAGCGAACGCCGCGCCGCACCTTCGGCCTCGCCGAGAATGCGCTCGCGTTCCAGCGCTTTGGTCAGGCCGCTGGCGGCGTCGTCGGCCTCGCGGGCAGCCTGGCGGACTTTGTCGCGATAGGCTTCGATCAGTTGCTGCAAGCGCGCGTCCTGCACACGGATGTTGTTGTGGATGCGGCCGTAGTCGAACAGGTTCCAGCGCAGGCTCGGGCCGCCGATCAGGTCGAAGCTGCGCGGGGTGGCGCCGAGGGTGTCGCTGGACCAGACGATGCTGCCGAGCAGAGTCAGCGAGGGGTACAGATCGGTTTCCGCCACGCCGACCAGCGCCGATTGCGCGGCCACGTTCAGCTCCGCCGCGCGCACATCGGGACGGCGCAGCAGCAGGTTGGCCGGGACGTCCTGCAACACGGCGCGATCCACCAGCGGAATCAGCCCCGGCTGTTCCGCCAGAAACGCCGCGCCACCGGGCGGCTGGCCGACCAACACCGCCAGCGCATTGCGGGTGCGCAGCAACTGATCTTCGAACGCCGGAATGCTGCTCAGGGTGCCGAGGTATTGGGTTCTGGCTTGTTGCAAATCGAGTTCGGCGGTCTGGCCGCTGCGAAAGAGCTTTTCGGTGATCTCGAAGTTGCGCTTTTGCTGGGCGGCGTTTTCCCGGGCGACCCGTAGCCGGGCTTCGGTGGTGCGCAGGGCAAAGTAGGTGTCAGCCACTTGAGCGCGTAATAGAACGAGGGCGTCTTCGTAGTTGGCTTGGGCGGCGAAGTAGCTGGCGTCGGCGGACTCGATGGCACGGCTGAAGCGCCCCCAGAAATCCAGTTCCCAGCCGACATCGAACGCGGCGCTGTGCTGCCAGAAGTGCAAGTCCTGCGGATTGCTGCCGCCGGACTGGTGGCGGTCGATGTACAGGCTGTCGGCGCTGGCCTGTTGCAGTTGCGGGTAGCGACCGCTGTCGGCGATGCCCAGTTGCGCACGGGCTTCGAGCACCCGCAGGCCGGCGATTTTCAGGCTGCTGTTGCGGGCTTCGGCGTCGCTGATCAAACGGTCGAGGATCGGGTCGGCAAACACCTGCCACCACTGGCGCAGATCCGGCACGGTGCCGCGTTCGCTGGCCTGCTCCAGTGCCGGGCTTTGCCACTGCTTGCTCCAGGCTTCGGCCGGTGGCTGGAAATCCGGGCCCAGCCGCAGGCAGCCGCCAAGGCTCAGCGCACCGAGCAGCAGCAGGTGGCCGGGACGGATCAGCAGGGCTGGCGTTGCAGGCATACCGGGAGGCCCCAGCGGGAAATGTCACTGGAGCATAGACCGCAGATTGCGGGTTGATCGAAGCAATCAGCTGCTACGCTTTTTCAGGCGAACTCCCCTGAACCGCCCCCGACGAAAAGGTAGGAAGCCATGGACACTGCTCAAGAACCGCTTGTCCCCACCAGCGCCAGCTGGCGTTTCAAGGTCGGCGTGGCAATCATCTGCCTGATGCTCGGTTCATGGCTGATGGTGCCGATTGCCGCCGCCCTCGACGTGCCGGGCTCGAAAGTCGCGGCGCTGACCGGGGTGCTGTTCATCAGCAATAAAGTGCTGTTGCTGCTGGTGATCGCGGTGATGGGCAAGGCCGGGTTCGCCGAACTCAAGCGCACGATCGGCCACTATATTTCCGGCGTGATTCCGACCCCGGTGGCCGAAGTCAGCCCGCTGCGCCACAAGATCGGCGTGGTGATGTTCTGCCTGCCGCTGCTGTCGTCCTTCCTGGAACCGTATTTCGATAACTTCTTTCCGGGCGTGCGGCCCAACCTCTGGCAGTTGCAGGCGCTCGGCGACTTGATGTTCATCGGCAGCTTCTTCGTGCTGGGCGGCAATTTCTGGGACAAGGTGCATGCGCTGTTCGTGCGCAAGGCGCGGGTGGTGGCGGAATGACCGCCAACTGAGCACTGACTTCGATCAGGCGTGCCCGAGCGCGATGGCAAACGATACGACGACCATGCAGGCAAAAGCGAAATTGAGGTTCATGGGGTGTTCATCCTGGTCCTTTTGAAAGTGGGGCCATTCTGCCGGGGGCGGGTCAAAAGAAAAAATTCGGCTTCGTGATTCCAATGATCGAAGCCGTTGATACCTGCGTTGTGTTTACCGACCGGCTTGGCTAATCTCGCCAAACCTGCAACGACAAGCACAAACAGGCAAAACCATGCACGATCATTCCGCATCCGAGCTTCCCTCCCTGCGCCGGCAGAAAATCCTTCTGATCCTCGAACGTGACGGCAAGGTCATGGCGTCCGAGTTGAGCCAGCATTTTGCGGTGTCCGAAGACACCATCCGCCGCGATCTCGCCGAGCTGGACAACGCC
The DNA here is from genome assembly GCF_004368175.1 of Pseudomonas sp. CH235. Classification (NCBI taxonomy): domain Bacteria; kingdom Pseudomonadati; phylum Pseudomonadota; class Gammaproteobacteria; order Pseudomonadales; family Pseudomonadaceae; genus Pseudomonas; species Pseudomonas sp. CH235. The sequence continues at coordinate 89,602 of NZ_RRZJ01000021.1, read as the reverse complement.
GGACTGGTGCAGCGAGTGCACGGCGGCGCGCTGCCGAGGCCCAAGGACACTGGCAAGGATTACTTCACCCGGCTGGACGAGATCGACGAGGTGAAGATTCGTCTGGCGCAATTGGCGGCGCAGCAGATTCGGAATGGGCAAACGGTGATGTTCGACTCTGGTTCCACCTCGTTGCAGGTGGCGCGCTCGTTGCCCAGGGACATCAGCCTCACGGCGGTCACGGCGTCACCGATGACGGCGATCGCGCTATCCGAATACCCGGGCATCAAGGTGATTCTGGCGGGCGGGCAGCTCAATCCGAAAACCATGGCCGCCGGCGGTCACGAGGCGCTGCGGCTGCTGTCGGGGATCAAGGCGGATCTGGCGATCACCGGGGTCTGCGCGATTCATCCGGAGGTGGGCATCACCTCGCTGCATTTCGATGAGGTGCCGGTCAAGCAGGCGCTGCTCGACTGTGCGGCGCGGGTGATTGCCGTGACCACGGCGGACAAGCTCGGCGCGGTGGAGCCGTTTGTGGTGGCGCCGTGCGAGCGCTTGCACACGCTGATCACCGAACGGCATGTGGCGTCGGGGAGTGTCGAGGATTATCGGCGGTTGGGGATTGAGGTGGAGCAGTTGCCCGACTGAGGATTTGTGGCAAAAAAAGGCCCCATCACTGGCGATGGGGCCTGTTCGATCAGCGCAGTTTTTCCAGCATCTGGTAGTACCACATGCCGGCCGCGAGCATCGGATTACCCAGCAGATCGCCCATTGGCACGCGAATGTGCGTGCACGCGGCAAACGTGTCGAACTGCTGCATCTGCCCGGTGATCGCGCGGCTCATGATCTCGCCCATGATGTGGGTCGTGGCGATGCCGTGGCCGGAGTAGCCCTGGCAATACCAGACGTTGTCCGAAAGCTTGCCCAGTTGCGGGATGCGGTTGATGACGATGCCCATCGCGCAGCTCCACTGGTAATCGATCTTCACCCCTTTGAGCGCCGGGAAGGTCTGTTCGATGCACGGCCGCAGTTCGCCGGCGATGTCCCGTGAATCCTTGCCGCTGTAGTTGGCGCCGCCGCCGAACAGCAGGCGGCCGTCGGCGGTGAGGCGGTAGTAATCGAGGACGAAGCGGCAGTCGTAAACGGCGAGGTCTTCAGGGTTGATCTGCTTGGCCAGATCCCCCAGCGGTTCGGTGGTGACGATGCCGCCCATGGCCGGGAAGATTTTGCCCTTGAGTTGGCCTGGTTCGAGTTTGTGATAGACGTCGCCCGCCAGTAGCACCTGATTGGCGTCGATCTGGCCGTGTGCGGTGCGTACGCCAGGGCTGTCGCCGTGAATGATCTCCAGCACTTCACTGTTTTCGAAGATCAGCGCGCCGAGGCTTTCCGCCGCCCGCGCTTCGCCGATGCACAGGTTGAGTGGGTGCAAATGCATGTTGCGGGTGTTCTTGATTGCGCCGTGGTAGAGATCGCTTTGCAACAGGTCGCGCACCTGGCTGCGGTCGAGCAGGCTGACTTCATCACCCATGCCGCGACGCACGGCTTCGTCGTAGTCGCTGCGCAAACCGGCCATGTGGCTCGGCTTGTACGCGGCGTGCAAGTGGCCGTGCTTGAGGTCGCAATCGATGGCGTATTTCTCGACCCGCTGCTTGATGATTTCGTGGCCGCGCCAGCGCAGGTGCCAGATGAAATCATCGACCTCATCGCCCAAGGTGTTGCGCATCTGTTTGCGCATCGCACCGTCGCCGGACAGGCTGCCGGTGACCTGCCCACCATTGCGCCCGGTGGCGCCCCAGCCGATCTTGTGGCTTTCGACGATGGCGACTTTCAGGCCTTTTTCGGCGAGTTCCACGGCGGTGGCGACACCGGTGAAACCGCCGCCGATGATCACCACATCGACCTTGTGCCGGCCTTGCAGGGTCGGGTAGTCGGTGTCGCGGTTGAGGGTCGCGGTGTAGTAGGAATTGCTGCGTTCAGTCATTTCAGTATCCAAGGCAAAAAGAGGAAAAAAGGATCAGGCTTCGGTCAAATACCAGCGCCAGTCCTGCTCACCCACTTCGGCCATGAACTGCCGGTATTCCGCACGTTTTACCGCCAGATACACCCCGAGGAATTCCTGCCCCAGCGCGTCCCGCGCCCACACCGAATTTTCCAGTGCTGTGAGCGACGTCAGCCAGTCGGTCGGCAGCAATTCTTTCGCCTGCGCGTAACCGTTGCCTTCCACCGGCTCACCCGGATCGATGTCTTCTTTTATCCCGCGATGAATGCCCGCCAGGATCGCCGCCGCTGCCAGATACGGGTTGGCATCGGCGCCGCAGATGCGGTGTTCGATGTGTCGGGTGTTGGCCGGGCCGCCCGGAACGCGCAGGCTGACGGTGCGGTTGTCGACGCCCCAGGTCGGTGCCAGAGGCGCGTAGCTGTTGGCCTGAAAACGCCGGTAGGAGTTGGCGTTCGGGCAGAACAGCAGCAGCGAATCGAGCAACGAGGCGAGCATCCCGCCAATCGCCGTGCGCAGCAGCGGGGTGCCTGCCGGATCTTCGGAGGCAAACAGATTGCGCCCCTCGGCATCGGCGAGACTGACGTGCATGTGCATGCCGGTGCCAGCCAGGTGATCGAACGGCTTGGCCATGAACGTCGCCTGCATCCCGTGCTTGTGCGCCACGGCTTTGACCAGTCGTTTGTAGCGCACGGCCTGGTCCATCGCCTCCAGTGCATCGCCGTGTTCGAGGGTAATTTCCACCTGGCCCGGCGCGTATTCCGAGATCGCCGTGCGCGCCGGAATGCCGTGCAGCTTGCAGGCGCTGTAGAGGTCGGCGAGGAACGGTTCGATCTGCTCCAGCTCACGCAACCCGTAGACCTGCGTGTGTCTCGGTCGACCACCGTCGGCATCCAGCGCCGGTTGCGGGCGACCGTTGTGATCGCGTTTGGCGTCGAGCAGATAGAACTCCAGCTCGCAGGCCATTACCGGGTGGTATCCCTCGGCTTTCAAACGGTCGATGACCTTGATCAACAGGTGACGCGGGTCGGCAATGCTCGCCGGCATGCCTTGTTCCGGGTGCATGCTGACCTGCACTGCAGCGGTCGGAATCTGCCGCCACGGCAAGCGCACCAGACTGCCTTCCAGCGGGTAGGCGCGGCAGTCGATATCGCCGACGTCCCACACCAGACCGGAGTTTTCCACGTCTTCGCCGTGCACCGTCAGGCCGAGAATGGTGCTTGGCAGCGGGCGTCCGCTTTCGTATACGGCGAGCAGTTCTTCGCGGTGCAACAGCTTGCCGCGCGGCACGCCGTTGGCGTCGAGGATGAACAGCTCGATCATGTCGATGTCGGGGTTCTGCTCAAGAAAGTTACGAGCGTCTTCAATGGCTGCGAATTTCATAATCAATCACTCACGATGGCGCCGCACAGGCGCGCAGATTCGGGCCGGACGCAGCTCGGCAAAAGGCGCGGGCGTCCTGGCAGGGATATCGAAAAAAGAGGGGGAGCTGTCGCGATTTTTTACCGGCGCGATCAGACGGGCAGGCAGATATCCGGCGGGCGTGCGGAGTGACGCAGCTTGGAACGGCTCAGGGCCATGGGGAGATTGACGATGCGATTCATGCGCGGCCCCTGTGAAGGAGGGCGCACAGTGCAGAGACGTTCAACGATTCTGATTGTTGGAGTGACGTGCTCATGACGCGTGTTTCCGTTGGCGGAAAACGTCGGCGGCGGGAGAGTCCCGCCCTGCCGGTGTGGCTGGATAGTAAGGGGGAATCCCCGGATAAGTAAACGCCTGATTCCGCGAGCGGTGGCGTGCCCCCCGGTTCAGCGCAGCAGGTAAAACCCCAGCCCGACGAGGGCGCAAACGATCAACACCTCGATCACGCCGCGCTTGAAAAAGAACAGGGCGACGGCGGCAGCCAGGGCCAGCAGGATCGAGAAAACGTCCGGTTGCCCGGCGAATCCATTGGGCCAGAACACGTGCCAAGCAAAGAAACACGCCAGATTGAGGATCACCCCGACCACCGCTGCCGTGATCGCGGTCAGTGGCGCAGTGAATTTCAGTTCGTTGTGCGTCGACTCCACCAACGGGCCGCCAGCGAGGATGAACAGGAACGAGGGCAGAAAGGTGAACCAGGTCACCAGCGTCGCGGCCAGCGCGCCGGCGGCGAACGCATGTTCCGGGCCGAATGTCGGTTGCACATAGGCCCCGACGAACCCGACAAACGCCACCACCATGATCAGCGGCCCCGGCGTGGTTTCGCCCAAGGCCAGGCCGTCGATCATCTGCGTTGGCGTCAGCCAGCCGTAATGTCCGACCGCGCCCTGATACACGTAAGGCAGCACAGCGTAAGCGCCGCCGAAGGTGAGCAGCGCCGCTTTGGTGAAGAACCAGCCCATCTGCGTGAAGGTGCCGTCCCAACCGAACAACGCGGTCAGCAACGCCATCGGCAGGCACCACAGCAACGCGCCGATCAGCAGCAGACGCAGCAGCCTCGGCAGGCTGAACCGTGCATGTTCGGGCGGCGGAGTGTCGTCATCGATCAGCGCCGGGCCGAAGGATTTTTCGCCGCCGCGATGGCCGCCGTTGCTGAACCGCTGTGGCGCCCAGCGTCCGCCGAAATAGCCGATCAATGCCGCGCCGAGCACGATCAGCGGGAACGGTACGTTGAAGGCAAAAATCGCCACGAACGCTGCCCCGGCGATCGCCCACAGCCAGCTGTTCTTCAAGGCTCGGGAGCCGATGCGATGGGCCGCGTGCAGCACAATTGCGGTCACCGCCGGTTTGATTCCGTAAAACACTCCGGCCACCGCTGGCACGTCGCCGAACGCGATGTAGACCCACGACAGAGCGATCAGAATCAGCAGCGAAGGCAATACAAACAGCACTCCGGCCAATATGCCGCCAGGGGTTCGGTGCAGCAGCCAGCCGATGTAAGTCGCCAGTTGTTGGGCCTCGGGGCCTGGCAGCAACATGCAGTAGTTGAGCGCATGCAGGAAACGTCGCTCCGAGATCCAGCGCCGGCGCTCCACCAGTTCCTGATGCATGATCGCGATCTGCCCGGCGGGCCCGCCGAAGCCGATGCAGCCGAGTTTGAGCCAGAACGGCCAGGCCTGGCGCAGGGTGATGGGTTGAGGACGGGGCAAGTCTTTTGGCGTTTGGCTCAAGTGTGGCTCCCGAGTTGAGTTGTGGTGGAGCGGCTATCTAATCAGGCTTTTGTTAAGGAGTGGTATCGAGATTGCAGCCCTCACCCCAGCCCTCTCCCGGAGGGAGAGGGGGCCGACCGAGGTCTCTTGCGTCATACATCGACCTGAAGAATCGAGTCGATTATGGATTCAGCACACCGCCCTCAGACCGGCATCCGGATTCAACACTATGCGTTCAGTTCAGTTCAGTATTCGGATTCGGCAAACTGCCCTCAGACTGGCATTCGGATCCAGTCCTATGCGTTCAGACCGGCATCCGGATTCAACGCTATAGGTTCAGGTCGGCGTAGTACTGCAATATCCCCGGGTCGGTTCCCTCTCCCTCTGGGAGAGGGCTAGGGTGAGGGCTTTCGGTCTTCAGGCATGCGCCAGACTCCAGCGAACCGCCGCATTCTGATCACTCTCCCGCGCCTCGACCCAATGCGAACCCTCCTGCGTAGTCTCACGCTTCCAGAACGGCGCCCGCGTTTTCAGCACATCCATGATGAACGCGCAGGCCTCGAACGCCGCATGCCGATGCTTGCTGCAGACGCCAACAAACACGATCGGCTCGCTCACCGACAGCGCGCCGACCCGATGCACGATCTCCACCGCCATCAGCGGCCACCGCTCGCGAGCCTGTTCGGCTATCTGCTCCAGAGCCTTCTCGGTCATGCCCGGATAATGCTCCAGAAACAGCTCGGTCACCGACTGCCCGACGTTCAGATCCCGCACATAACCAATGAAGTTCACCACCGCGCCCACCCGTGGATTGCGCGCATGCAGGTCGGCAATCAACTGACCGGCATCGAAGCCTTTACGCTGGACTCGAACACCCATGCTTCAGCCCCCCGTAACTGGCGGGAAAAACGCGATCTCGTCGAAATCCTCGATCGCCTGATCCGGCTGACACAGCTCCTGATTCACCGCGCACATCAGGTTGCCGGCGCCGAGCACTTCACGCCACACATCGCCACGTTGCATCAGCATCTGCCGCACGTCTTCAACACAAGCGAGGGTGTCGCTGGCCGGAATCTTTTCACCGCCCAGATTGAGCCGGTCACGGTAGCTGGCGAAGTAGTTGATCAGAATCATTGCGGGTTCTCCCATTGAAAGTGGCCGGAGCGGCCGCCCTGTTTGCTCAGCAGGCGGATGTCGCCGATCACCATCGCCCGGTCCACCGCCTTGCACATGTCGTAGATAGTCAGCGCGGCGACGCTGGCGGCGGTCAGGGCTTCGAGTTCGACGCCGGTCTGGCCGGTGAGGCGGCAGGTGCTGGTGATTTGCACGCGGTCCGGCTCGCAGGCCTTGAGCTCGACGTGGATCGAACTGAGCAGCAGCGCATGACACAGCGGAATCAACTCGTGGGTGCGCTTGGCGGCCTGAATCCCGGCGATCCGCGCCACGGCGAACACATCGCCCTTGGGGTGGCCGTTGGACTGGATCATTTGCAGGGTTTCCGGGCGCATCTGCACCCAGGCCTGGGCGGTGGCTTCACGGCGGGTCGCGGTTTTGTCGCTGACGTCAACCATGTTGGCGCGGCCCTGATCGTCGAGGTGGGTGAGGGTGTTGCTCATGGGGTTTGCTCCTGGATCGGGCTGTAGATTCGCGGGGCATTGCGGTGCGGGACGTGGATCAGGTTCAGGCGGTGCTTGAGCGCCCAGCGCACGGTCAGCGCGGTGGGGGCGGACAGGCTGACGAGGGTGCCGAGGCGGGCGCGCACGGCTTTGTGGATCAGTTCGAGGCTGCAACGGCTGGTGACCACGACGAAACCCTGACGCGCATCGAGGCCTTCGAACTGCAGTGCGCCGATCAGCTTGTCGAGGGCGTTGTGGCGGCCGATGTCTTCGCGGCACAGCAGTGCTTCGCCGTCGGCGTCGAAGTACAACGCCGCGTGCAGGGCGCCGCTGCTGCGGGCCAGTTGCTGGGCCTGTTCGATGCGCTGGCGGATACCTTCGAAATGCGCGGCGGGTGGCAGCGGCGTCGGGGTCAGGATCTCCAGTTGCGGCAGCGCCTGCTCAAGGGCTTCCACGCCGCAGAGGCCGCAACCGCTGGTGCCCGCCATCTGCCGCCGGTGATCTTTCAGAGCCCAGAACGCACGGCTGGAAATCTGCACGTCGGCTTGGCAGGCCTGGTCGAAATGGGTCAGGCGGATGTCGTGGATATCGTCGAGGCGGTCGACGATGGCGTTGCTCAGGCTGAAGCCGCGAATGAAGTCCTCGATGTTGCCTGGCGAGACCATCATCACGGCTTGATTCAGTCCGTTGTAGCTGATGGCCAGGGCGATTTCCGCCGCCAGCTTCGCGTGGGACACCGGCGCGTCGTCGAGGTATTCGCGGTAGGCCACTTGCGCCGGTTGTGGCGCGGGGGCGTTGGCGTCGCCCGGTTCGATGAGTTGTTCAACTTGGCACAGCATCCTGAAAATCTCCGAAGCGCTGAAGTGGGTTCAGGCTACGGGGCAGGGAAAAGTGCGTCCAATCGCTTGTTCCGATGCAGTGATTGGATTGGTCGATGACCGCTTTCAGGCCGAGAATAGGTGTTGACTGATAAGGCCTCATCGCTGGCAAGCCAGCTCCCACAAGGTTTCGTGTCAAACACAGAATTTGTGACTAACTCAATCACTGTGGGAGCTGGCTTGCCAGCGATGGCGGCCTGACATTCAACACATTTATTCGGCTGGCGCCTCGATTCCGAACATCTTGCGCGCCTCGGCAAAACACTTCTCGGCAATCGCCGAGCGCGGTTCGGTCTTGCGCATCACCAGCCCCAGCGGCGCGAGCACGCTGGCATCCGGCAGGTTGATGAAGGCCAGGTGCTCGATCGGCTCTTCCAGGCCGCTGTCCAGCGGCATGATCGAGCAACAGAAGCCCTGGTGAATCGCCTGCAGCAGTTGGTAGGTCGAGTCGCTTTCCAGGATCGGCTGCGGATTCAACCCGCGACTGCGGAAACTCAGGTCGATGGATTTGCGGTAGTGCATGCCAGTGGTGATCATCCCCAGCGGCAGTTCGGCGGCGTCTTCCCAGCTCATTTCCGGGCCTTCGAACTGGAAGTGACGGGTGTCGTAGAGCAGGCCGACGCGGGTCTCGCCGATCTCGAAAAACTCGAAATAGTTCGGGTTGACGTGGTCCAGATAACACACGCCCAGGTCCAGCTGATTGTTACCCAGACCTTCGATGATCTCGTCCGAACTCAGCGACGACAGGCTGTATTTCAGCTCCGGGTAAGTCCCGGACAAACCCTGAATGTAATTCACCGGGTTGAAGTTGCTCAGCGGCACCAGCCCCAGGCGCAGGCTACCGACCAGTTGCCCGCGGCAGGCTGCAGCTTCTGCAAACAGCCCGTCGTGGGCCGCCAGCAACGTGCGGGCCCAGGCCAATACGCGCTCGCCGGCCTGGGTGAACCCTTCGAAGCGCTGGCCGCGATTGACCAGCACCAGATCCAGCTCGTCTTCCAGATTGCGCAGGCGCATCGACAGGGTCGGCTGGGTGATGTGACAGCGCGCGGCGGCCTGGCCGAAGTGGCGGGTTTCGTCCAGCGCGATCAGAAACTTGAGTTGTTTGATGTCCACGACGGCACCTGCTCGATTGAGAATTTTGATTGAGTATTGACGCAGATGCGTACGGCGCACGGAAAGCGCAGGGATCGACGATCCCACTGATGGTTTTTTTCGTCCAATCGGCAGTGTCTAAGAGCCTATCGAGGATTTCGATGACGCCCGGTTTCATTGGGCCGGACAGTGGTCGAGGGGCTGAAAAAAATCACCGATAGAGCAGGTCGATAGTGTGGTTGGCCAGAGTGATTAGACAGTCCTCGCAGGCGGCACTTAGGCTCGTCACCCATTGAATTGACGACGGCCGGAGAGTGCCATGAGTGTGAAATCGGATGCCTTGTTCGTTCCCCTGAATATTGCCGTGCTGACGGTCAGCGATACCCGCGATTACGCCAGCGACACCTCCGGCCAGTTGCTGGTCAGCCGCCTGCTGGAGGCCGGCCACACCTTGAGCGAACGCAACCTGCTCAAGGACGACCTGTACAAGATCCGCGCCCAGGTCGCGCAGTGGATCGCCGACGACGGCATTCAAGTGGTGCTGATCACCGGTGGCACCGGTTTCACCGGGCGTGACAGCACCCCGGAAGCCGTGGCCTGCCTGCTGGACAAGCAGATCGACGGTTTCGGTGAACTGTTCCGCGCCATCTCGATTCTCGACATCGGCACCTCGACCGTACAAAGCCGTGCGCTGGCCGGCCTGTCCAACGGCACGCTGGTGTGCTGCCTGCCGGGTTCCACCGGCGCTTGCCGCACCGCGTGGGAAGGCATCCTCGCCGAACAACTGGATAACCGTCATCGCCCGTGCAACTTCGTTCCGCACCTCAAACCGGTGCAAGCCTGCGGGCCGCGCGGATGAGCAAGCCGGGTTTGATGCCGGTCGAGGACGCCCTTGACCAACTGTTGGCGATGGCTGATGAACAACGTCTGCCGGACAGCGAATCGGTGCCGCTCAATGAAGCGCGCGGACGCGTGCTGGCGAGCGATCTGGTCGCCACCCTCGATCTGCCGCCGTGGCCGAACAGCGCCATGGACGGTTACGCCTTCAACCTTGCCGACCTGCATCGCCAGCCGTTGAGCGTGTCGCAACGGGTCTATGCCGGGATGGCGCCGGACGCCTTGCTATCCGGCACCTGCGCAAGGATTTTCACCGGTGCGCCGTTGCCCATGGGCGCCAATTGCGTGGAGATGCAGGAAAACGTTGAGGTGCTTGAAGACGGCCGCGTCCGTTTCCTGCAACCGCTGAAGGTCGGGCAGAACATCCGCGCCCAGGGCCAGGAAAACCGCGTCGGCGACACCTTGCTGCGCGCCGGCAAACGCCTCGGCCCGTTCGAACTGGCCGTCGCCGCAGGGCAGGGCATGACCCATTTGCCGGTGGTGCGTCGTCCGCGCGTGGCGTTGCTCTCGACCGGGGATGAACTGGTGGAACCAGGGCAACCGCTGCGCCCCGGCAGCATTTACAACAGCAACCGCACTTTGCTCGATCACTGGTTGCGCGAACTGGGTTGCGAAGTGATCGACGCCGGCATTCTGCCCGATCGCCCGGCGCAGACCCGGCTCAAACTCGAGCAACTGCAAGTGGCAGCCGATCTGATTCTGACTACGGGCGGCGTGTCTGCCGGTGATGCCGACTGCCTCGGTCAGGTGCTGCGCGACAACGGCAAACCGCTGCTGTGGAAACTCGCGATCAAACCCGGTAAACCGCTGACGGTCGGGCATTTTGGCTCGGTGCCGGTGATCGGCCTGCCGGGCAATCCGACCTCGGCGCTGGTGACCTTCGGCCTGCTGGCGCGCCCGTACCTGCTGCGCATTCAAGGCGTGGAAGAGGTGATGCCGCTGAGCTTCACGGTCAACGCCGGCTTCGATTGGCCGAAACCTGGCAGCCGTCGGGAGTATCTGCGGGTACGTCTGGAGGGCGGGCAGGCGGCGCTGTATCCGAACCAGAGTTCCGGGGTTCTGCTCGGCGCGACCTGGGCCGATGGACTGGTGGAAATCCCCGAGAACAGCACCTTGCAGATTGGCGACCCGCTGCGTTTCATTCCGTTCAGCGAGCTGTTCTGAGCGCGATTAAAAGGTGCAAACCGCTTGCCGGGAAACTGTCGAAGACTGTGAAGACGGCTATCGGGTCAATCCCAGCCGTTCATGCCATTGGGCGATGGATTCTTCGGGATAGACCTCGAATTGTTGATCTTTCTTGCTCGCCTGCACTTCGACCCACGGTGCCTTCGAACCGAGCATCAAATGAGTGTGTTCCGGCGGCACCGGCAGCGGCGTGTCGATGGCCGAGGCGAACGGGTGGATCAGCGCCGGCCATTCCGGGCTGAACAGCCACAGTCCGCTGCCGCACAACGAGCAGAAGTGTCGCTCGGCGCTGCTGCGGTGGGCGCGGGCATCGCCTTCGTCTTTCATTTTCGCGTGGTAGATCGTGATGTGTTTGCGCCCGCGCACCTTGAGGCTGGCTGCGTCGCCGCCGAGGTTGATCGCAAAGCCGCCACCGCCCTGGGTCTTGCGGCAGATCGAGCAGTAGCAGCGCTGATAAGGGTAGGGGTGGGCGCTGTCGAGGGTGAATGAAACCGCGCCGCAGTGGCAGGAGCCTTCGAGGTGCATGAGTGGCCTCCGGTGTTTTTTGTTGGTGCGATTCAGCCTAGAAGAGATCTCTTGCCCGTGCCGCCGCTATGGACGCCTGCGAAAAGCCCGGTCAGCATGTCCGCAAAAAAGGGATCCACACCCATGCGCCGACTACCTTCCCTGGCCGCCCTGCGAACTTTCGAGTGTGCCGCCCGCCACGCGCATTTCGGCCGCGCCGCCGCTGAGCTGTGCGTCACCGACAGCGCCGTCAGCCATCAGATCCGCCAGCTCGAAGAGCAACTGGGCGTGTCGCTGTTCATCCGCGAGGGCCGACAGATTCGCCCGACCATCGCCGCCGGGCGCTTGATGCAGAGCCTGCAACAGGCCTTCGAACTGATCGGCGATGCCTGCGACGAGTTGCGCGACCCGTCCTCGCTCGCCGTGTTGCGGCTGGCGGTCACGGCGGAGTTGGCGCAGAAGTGGCTGATGAACCGTCTCACCGATTTCTACGCGCGTTATCCGCACATCACCTTGCATCTTTACGAGCAGCCAATCGACGCCACCGCACCCGGCGAAGACATTGATCTGGCGATCACCTACGGCACCGGCCCGGTGGACAGCAGCGCGTACTTCGTTCGCCCATTGCCGGCGCTGCAGTTTTTCCCGGTGTGCAGCCCCGGGCTGTTCAACCAGGGCAACCTGAAAACCCCCAAGGATCTGGCCCGGCACTGCCTGCTGCACGACGATCAGGACGGCAAGACCTGGACCGCGTGGCTCACCAGCCATGCCGGCGACCTGCGCCCGGAACGCCAGTTGTATTTCGCCCACGCCGGTCTGGCGCTGGAAGCGGCGGCACAAGGGCAGGGCGTTGCGATGGGCGACAACCTCACCGCGCAGGAAGATTTGCAGAACGGGCGTCTGGTGCGCCCGTTCACCTCCAGCATGACCGCGCTGGGGCAATACGCGCTGGTCTGCGAGCGGGTGCGGCTGGAGCGTCCGGCGGTGGCGCAGATGCTGGAATGGTTCAACGATCAACTGGCGGATTGATGAGTTGAATTCAACTGTTCCGAAATAATCATCGTTGGCGGCCCGACTGCTCGCGACCGTAGCCTGAGGTCATTCCCATCCCGACGACGAGGTTTGACCATGGCACGTTTGCTCGACACCACCCCGAAACAGGACGGCTTCCGTCTGCCCGGCGAATTCGAAGCCAAGTCCGGCTGCTGGCTCGGCTGGCCGGAGCGCACCGACGTCTGGCGCAACGGCGCCAAGCCTGCACAGAAAGTCTGGGTGCAGATTGTCACCGCGATCTCCCAGAGCGAGCCGGTGACGGTCTGCGCATCGGCCTCCCAGTTCGCCACGGCCCGCCGCCAGTTGCCGCCACAAGTGCGGGTGGTGGAAATGACCTGCAACGACACCTGGTTCCGCGACAGCGGCCCGTGCTTCGTGGTCAACGACCAGAGCGGTGAAGTGCGTGGTGTCGACTTTGAATTCAACGCCTACGGCGGCCTCGACGGCGGGCTCTACTACCCGTGGGACAAGGACGATCAGATCGCCAGCAAGATCCTCGAAATCGAACGCTTCGACCGCTATCGCGCGCCATTGATTGCCGAGCTTGGCGGTATCCAGAGTGACGGTCAGGGCAGCATCCTCACCACCGAGCAATGCCTGCTCAACCGCAATCGCAACCAGCACCTGGGCAAGGACGAAGTCACCCGCCGGCTGACCGATTACCTCGGCGCCGAGCAAGTGATCTGGCTGCCACGCGGTTGCAAGTTCGACGAAACCGACGGCCATGTCGACGACCTCGCGTGCTTCGTGCGCCCCGGCGAAGTGGTGCTGCAATGGACCGACAACCGCGACGATCCGCAATGGGAAATCTATCAAGAGGCCTACGACATCCTGCGCAGCACCCGCGACAGCCGTGGCCGCGAGCTGATCGTGCACAAGCTGCCGCAACCGGACGTGCTGGAGTGGACCGCTGAAGAAGCCGAAGGCCTCGATCAGCAGGACAGCACCCACACCCGTCAGGCCGGCACGAAAATCTGTGCGTCGTACATCAACTACTACGCCGGCAACAGCTCGATCGTGGTGCCGCTGTTCGGTGATCGCAACGATCAGGTGGCGCTGGCGACCCTCGCCGAACTGTTCCCGCAGCACAAGATCGTCGGCATCGAGAACTCCCGGGAAATCCTGCTCGGTGGCGGCAACGTCGCGTGCATCACCATGCCGCAATACGCCGGCCAGAAAAAAGGAGTCTGACCATGGGCCTGCACAAACTGAGTAAAGCGTTATTGCTGGTGCTTGCACCCCTGTGTGTGCAGGCTGCCGAAACGGCGAAACCGGTGGTCAACCTGTACATCTGGGGCGAGTACCTGGCCCCGGATACCCTGAAGAATTTCGAGGCGAAAACCGGGATTCGGGTGGTCGCCGATCACTTCGACTCACTGGAAACCGTCGAGACCAAACTGCTCACCGGGCGCAGCGGTTACGACCTGGTGCTGACCGCCGGTCAGCACCTGTCGCGGGCTATCGAGAGCGGCGCGATCCAGACCCTGAACAAGCAGCAGCTCCCGCACTTTGCCGGGGTCGGCGAGGAGTTCCGTCAGCACATGGCGGTGTTCGATCCGGGCAACCGCTACGCCGGGATCTACGCCTGGGGCACCACCGGCGTCGGTTATCAGGAGGAGGCCGTGAAGCAGCGGCTGCCGGAGGCACCACGGGACAGTTGGGCGATGCTGTTCGATCCGGCAGTGGTGTCGAAATTCGCCGATTGCGGGGTGAGCCTGCTCAACGACCCGAACGAAGTGTTCGCGGCAGTCATGAAGTACATGGGCCTGGACATCAACCGCCAGAGCCTCGACGACCTGAAACTCGCCGAGCAGCAACTGGCGAAGATCCGCCCGTACATCCGCTATTTCGACAATGACCTGAACATCAGCGACCTGGCCAACGGCAACACCTGCGTGGCGATGTCGTGGAACGGCAACGTTGCCATCGCGGCAGGTCAGGCTGAAGCGGCGAAAAAGCCGTTCAAGTTGAATTACCGGATTCCGAAGGAGGGCACGTTGATCTGGTTCGACGCGATGGTCATACCCAAGGATGCACCGCATCCCGAGGCCGGATTGGCGCTGATGGATTACCTGATGACGCCCGAGGTGATCGCGCCGATTACCGATACGATTCATTACGCCAATGCGATCACGGCGGCGGACGGGTTGGTTGATCCGGCGATACGCAATGATCCGGGGACTTATCCGCCGGAGGCGGTGAGGGCTTCGCTGTACAGCAAGAATGACAATGGCAAGGCGTTCAACCGGGCTTTGATTCGCGCGTTCAGTCGGTTGAAATCCGGTCTGTAGCCCAAGCCCCTCACCCCAGCCCTCTCCCAAAGGGAGAGGGAGCCGACCGAGGTGTCTTACGCTATACATCGACCTGAGCGTCCGAGTCGATTATGGATTCGCCAAAGTCTTAGCAACCATGGGTTCGCCCACGTCTTGGCGCCTATGGATTCAGAGTTGATGTTTCAGGTCGGCGGAGCTCTTCAATATCCCCCGATCGGTTCCCTCTACCTCCGGGAGAGGGTTAGGGTGAGGGGCTTTTCGGCACCCGCCACAAATACCACGCCGCCACCGTCCGAAACGGACTCCACGCCAACCCGATCTCAATCATCTGCTTGCGTGCAGGCTGCACCTCCAGCCCCTTCAACCGCCGATACCCCTCGCGCACCCCAAAATCGTCGGCCGGCAGAATATCCGGCCGCTCCAGGCTATAGATCAGCAACATCTCCACCGTCCAGCGCCCAACCCCGCGCAGGCTGACCAACCGCTCGATCAGCGCCTCATCCTCCATCGCCAGCGCGGTCGAGTAATCCGGCACCACGCCGTCCAGAGTCGCCTGGGCAATCCCCTGAATCGTCGCAATCTTGCCCGCCGAAAACCCGCAACTGCGCAATCGGTCGAAGTCCGTCGCCAGAACCTGCTCCGGACGCGGAAACGTCTGCCCGGGAAACAACCCCACCAGCCGCCCGACAATCGCATCGCCAGCCTTGGCATGCAGTTGCTGATAGGCAATCGCCCGCACCAGCGACTCATAGGGATCGCGCGCCGGATGCGGCTGATGCAGGCAGGGGCCAACCGCAGCAATGTGGCGCTGCCAGTCGGCGTCGAGGCTGGCCAGAAACTCGCTGGCCGGTTGATAGGGATCGGGTATCGGCAACTTCGGTGATCCGTTGATTTGAAAGCCGGGAGGGGCGTGGGTGTCGATTTGTCAGAAAGCCAGTTGTTGCGTCAGCTGCACGGCGGCGTTTTCCAGCCGGAGCAAAAACGCCTTGCGCGGTTGCCCACCACCATAGCCCGTCAATGAGCCGTCCGCACCGATCACCCGATGGCACGGCACCACGATCGACAGCCGATTGTGCCCGTTGGCCAGCCCCACTGCTCGGCTGGCGCCGGGTTTGCCCAAGCGTGCGGCGATGGCGCCGTAAGTGCTGGTATGGCCGTAGGGGATTTGCCGCAGTTCGCTCCAGACCTGCCGGGCAAACTCGCTGCCGGGCAGGTGCAGTGGAACACTGAATTCGCTCAGTTTGCCGGCGAAGTACAGCGCCAGCTCGTTGTCGATCTGCTGCAAATGCGCGTTCTGCCCCGGTGCCACCACGTAGCCGTAGCGGTTTTGCAGCTCCTCGACTTCCCGGGTCAGTGCCGGACGGTCGAGAAACTCCAGTAGTACCAGCCCTCGACGCTCGGCCATGGCGATCATCGGCCCCAGCGGGGTGGTCAGGCGGGTGAACAGCAGCGGTTCACTGGCCGCTGCGCGCCCCGGCGTGATGTGGAACGACTTCTGAAACGCATCGCGAAAACCACTGAGGGATTCATAACCGGAGTCGAACGCGGCATGGTCGATGGACGTGCCTTGCTTGATCCCGCCCAATGCCACACCGAGCCGGCGCGTGCGCAGCCACGCATGGAAGGTCATGCCGAAATGCTGTTTGAACCAGCGCCGCAACTTCAACGGTTCGATGCCCTCGGCGAGCAATTGCGCATCGCTCCAGCGCACCTCGGGATCGGCGTCGACAGCTTTCAATAGTCGCTGCACCCAGTCCGGAGCGATGGCCGCAGCGTCCAGCGGTTTGCAGCGCAAACAGGCGCGATAACCGGCGGACAGGCAGTCGTCAGCGTGGGCGAAGAACTCGACGTTTTCCGGTTTCGGCTTGCGCGCCGTGCAGGTCGGGCGGCAAAAGATCCCGGTGGTTTTCACGGCCGTGAAAAACACGCCTTCATAGGCAGTGTCGCTTGCGAGCATGGCGCGAACCATTTCGGCGTGAGGGGGCAGGACAGCGGTCTGTATGTTCATGGGCCGAGGATAAAACCAGTTATTCGATGGCTCCACCGAAAAATCGACAGTGAATTTTCGGGCCGCTGCACTACAGTGATCGGGTCGCTACAACTCGGGAAATGAAGGTATGCCACCGTTCACGATTCAACACATCGATCACATCGTGCTGCGCGTCGCCGATCTGCAACGCAGCATTGATTTCTACGACCGGGTCTTCGGCGCCGAAGTGGTCAAGCGCAACGAAAAGTTCGGTCTGGTGCACCTGCGCGCCGGCACGTCGATGATCGATCTGGTCGACCTCGACGGCGAAATCGGCCGCAAGGGCGGCGCCGCTGCCGGCAGCGAGCGGCGCAATGTCGATCACTTCTGCCTGCGCATCGAGCCGTTCGATGAAGCGGCGCTGGTCAGCCATTTGCAAGCCTGCGGCCTGACCGTCGAAAAAGCCGCCACCCGTTTTGGCGCCGAGGGCTACGGCTTGTCGCTGTACTGCTTCGATCCGGACGGCAATCAGGTCGAACTCAAAGGCCCGTCCGAAGCTTAGGCCCGCTTGGCCATCAACAACACCGAAGCCGCTGCCGACAGCAGCCCCGCGCAGCAACGGTTGAAAATCCGTTTGCCGCGCGGCTCGGCAAACCAGCGGCGCATGTGCAGGCCCATGTAGGCGTAGGCGCTGATGGCAATCCATTCCAGCAGCAGGAACAGCACGCCCAGCAGCATGAACTGCGGAGTAATGGCGCGGTTCGGGTCGACGAATTGCGGCAGGAAGGCGGTGAAGATCAGGATTGCCTTGGGATTGCCCGCCGCCACTAAAAACTCCTGACGCGCCAGGGCCAGAAGCCCATTCGCCGGCGCAGTAACCGCGTCTTCGGCGGCAGGATTGGCCCGCCACAGCTGCCACGCCAGATACAGTAGATACCCCGCGCCAACAATCTTGATCCCATAGAACAACAGCTCGGACGTTTGCAGCACCACCGCCAGCCCCGCCGCCGCGAGGGCGATCATCCCGGCAAACGCCAGCAATCGCCCGACACCCGCCACGCAGGCGCGCCGATAGCCGTAACGGGTGGCGTTGCTGACCGACAGCAGGTTGTTCGGCCCCGGTGCCATGTTCAAGGCAAAGCAGGCGGGCAGAAACAGCGAGAGGGTGGCGAGATCCATGGTGCGGGCTCCGGTGACGGGAGCGGTATTTTTATCACGCGGGTGTGCGGGCCTGAACCGTACAGTCAGGCGCCAGAGTCGCGGTACAGCGACTATCGGCAGTGAATTCCTTCGAACTTTCTGCCGTCCGGTCAGCTCTTAACCCTTCACAGGTTGATGAATTCATCAGAGAATCCCATCTGCCGGGTCAGAAACTACCATTGCCGTGTAAGCTTTCGCGCCATGCTTCTCCATTCCCCCATGGCCCCAGGCGGCCCACTGTACGAGCGACTACATGCAAGCAAAGGCCCGCGAGGTTCATGTACCACCGGTGTTGCAGGATCTGCGCGCCGGCACGGCCGAACTGCACATTGCACTGGAAAAACGCCTTCCTTTCTTCTCCGACACCCTTGATCTGCACGCTTTCGAGCGACTGATGCGCGCCTATTACGGCTTCTATCAGCCATTGGAAGCCGTGCTGCAGGACAGCGACGCGATTCCCGCTGATTTTGATCTGGCTTCCCGCCTCAAGGCACCGACCCTGCAACGCGATCTGCAAGCGCTGGGCGCAAATGGTGGCGATTTTCCGATCTGCCGCCGGTTGCCCGTCATCGACTCCGCCGCCGCGTGCCTGGGTGTGCTGTACGTACTGGAAGGTGCAACCCTCGGCGGGCAAATCCTGCGCCGGGAGATCGCCACACGGCTGAGCCTGGGCGCGGAAAACGGCGCGGCGTTTCTGGACGTTTACGGTGCCGCCACCGGCCGGCGCTGGCTCGATTTCATCGAATACCTGGGCAGTCGCCCGATGGACACCGACGAGCGTAAAGCCGTCGTGGCGGCGGCCCACACTACATTCAGTTGTTTCGAGCAGTGGCTCGAAAGTCAGGAGGTTCTGGTATGAACCCGCAAGACAAAGAAGCCTTTGAAGAGTTGCTGGCCAACTGCGCCGACGAGCCGATCCGCTTTCCCGGCGCGATCCAGCCGCACGGTTTGCTGCTGACCCTGAGCGAGCCGGACCTTTCGATCATTCAGATCAGCGCCAACGTCGAGACCTTGCTCGCCCGACCGGCACAAGAACTGATCGGCCAGCCATTGCAAAGCCTGATCGGCGATACCCATGCCGCGCAGGTTCGCGAGGCCTTGCAGCAACCGGCCTTGTCCGATGCGCCGCCGCTGCACTTTCGCCTCAACGGCACCGCGTTCGAGGGCTTGGTGCACCGGCATCAGGATGTGCTGATTCTGGAGCTGGAAATCCACGTCGAAAATTTCCAGCCGCGCAATGTCGCCGGCACCGAAACTCACCTCGGGCGGATGCTCGCGCGCCTGCAAAAGGCCCAGAGCCTGCAGGCGCTTTACGACATCAGCGTCAAGGAAATCCAGGCCATGACCGGTTACGACCGGGTATTGATCTACCGTTTTGAGGAAGAGGGCCACGGTCAGGTCATCGCCGAAGCGTCCGATCCGTCGATGGAAGTCTTCAACGGTCTGTTTTTCCCGGCCTCGGACATCCCCGAGCAGGCCCGCGAGCTGTACCGCACCAACTGGCTGCGGATCATTCCGAATGCCGACTACCAACCGGTGCCGCTGGTGCCCAAGTTGCGCCCGGACACCCAGACCCCGCTGGACCTGAGTTTCGCGACGCTGCGCAGCGTGTCGCCGATCCACTGCCAGTACATGAAGAACATGGGCGTGCTGTCCTCGATGAGCATTTCCCTGCTCAAGGGCGACAAGCTCTGGGGCCTGATCAGTTGCGGCAATCGTCAGCCGCTGCACGTGCCGCACGAGTTGCGCACGGCATGCCAGACCATCGGCCAGGTGCTGTCGTTGCAGATCAGTGCGATGGAAGCGCTGGAAGTCAGCCGTCAACGCGAGGAAAAGGTCGAGGCGCTGGCGCTGCTCAATCAGGCGATGATCGACTCGCCACAGAACGTCTTCGATGGCCTGGCCAACCAGCCGCAAGTCCTGATGGCACTGGCCAATGCCGGCGGCATCGCGATCATCGAAGACAAGCAATTGCACCGCTACGGCAACTGCCCGGAGCCGGAAGAAATTCGTGCCCTGCACAAGTGGTTGCAGGAGCGCGGCGAGCCGGTGTTTGCCAGTCATCACCTGGCCAGCGTCTACCCGCCGGCCGCGCACTATCAGCAGGTCGCCAGCGGCGTGCTCGCCATGAGCCTGCCCAAACCGGTGGACAACGGCGTGCTGTGGTTCCGCCCCGAAGTCAAAGAGAACATCAACTGGAGCGGCGATCCGCGCAAGCCTCTGGACCTGGAAAACTCCGACGCCGGCCTTCGTCTGCGGCCGCGTACCTCGTTCGAAATCTGGAAGGTCGAGATGGCCGGGATTTCCACCAAGTGGAGCCACGGTGATCTGTTCGCCGCCAACGATCTGCGTCGCTCGGCCCTGGAAAACGATCTGGCCCGCCAGGTACGCCGCGAGCAGGAAGCGGTGCGTGCTCGCGATGAGTTGGTTGCTGTGGTTTCCCACGACCTGCGCAACCCGATGACCGTGATCTCGATGCTGTGCGGCATGATGCAGAAGGCTTTCAGCTCCGACGGGCCGCACACTTCGCGGCGCATCTCGACTGCGATCGACACCATGCAACAAGCCGCCGGGCGCATGAACACGCTGCTGGAAGACTTGCTCGACACTTCGAAAATCGACGCCGGCCGCTACACCATCGCGCCGCAGAAACTCGATGTCGCGCAGATGTTCGAGGAGGCGCAATCGCTGCTGGCGCCGCTGGCGCTGGACAAGGACATCAGCATCTCGTTCGAGGCCGATCCCGACCTGAGCATCCATGCCGACCCCGAGCGGTTGTTTCAGGTGCTGTCGAATCTGGTCGGCAACGCGATCAAATTCACCCCGCGCCTGGGTACGGTCGACGTGTATGCCAAATCGGTCGGTGACGACATCGTCTTCACGGTGCGCGACAGCGGCGAAGGCATTCCCAAGGATCACTTGCCGCACGTGTTCGACCGTTACTGGACGGTGAAGGAAGGCAATCCGACCGGCACCGGGCTGGGCCTGTACATCACGCAGGGCATCGTCGAGGCCCATGGCGGGCAGATCGTTGCCGAGAGTGAGCCGGGGCAGGGCAGTGAATTCCGCTTCACCGTGCCGCGTCTGGACTGAAACGCGGATCAGCGCTCGGGTGGCTGCAATATGGCCACCCACTCGGCGGCGAATCGATGGCAATCGCCGGGCCAGCGCGCCGTCAGCAGTTGGCCGTCGCGCACCACAAATCCTGTTTGCAGTTTCTGCACACAATCGCGCTTGGCGATCAGCGGTCCGCGTTTGAAGTCGGCTTTGCGGGCCAGCGCGGTTTTTACTTCCGCTTCGACGGTCTGCTTGTAGGTGCGGTAGTAGCGCCCCAGCCACGCAGCTGTCATCAGCCACGCCGGCAACTCCATGGTGGCCGCGAGCAATGCCGTCACTTTGCGCCCGAACAACACCGACCGCCCGGTATCGGGGTCGAGCGTCCTCGCCAGCAACAGCACTCCATGACACACCGCCGCCACGGGTTTTTCGGCTTTGAAAAATTGCAGGGCAATCTGCTGGGCCTGCGTGGATTCCAACAACGTGCGCATGCCTTTGGCATGCCCGCCGGGGATCAGCAGACCATCGAATCGATTCGTGTCGACATCGGCATACGCCAGCGGCTGCCTGAACGCTTCGGACTCGATCATCTGCGTGTAACTGTCCAGATCGGCCTTGCGCGTCATCAGCATCGAACTCAACAGGCCGAAGCCGATATCCACCAGCCGTGGATCGGCGTGGGCGGGCAAGCCTTGCGGGGTGGCAAAACGTACCTCGATCCCCGCGTCGCGCATGGCCTGCCAGGGCACGCTGCTTTCGGTGGGGTCGTAATCGGCGCAGGGCAGCAGAATCAAGATCATCGAGGGCAGACTTCCTGGTCAAAAGTGATCGCATAGCCAGAGCGTAGTGGGTCTGCGCGTGCGGGGGTAATTTCCTTCAATACCGACCGTTGTGTGCTGGCTACTGTGGGCGCCTTGTTCCTCGATTTGAAGCAGGTGTGCGATGAGTCTGATTGTGTCGATGGCGGCGTTTGCCCTGGCCGCGTCCATTACCCCGGGGCCGGTGAATATCGTGGCGTTGAGCTCGGGGGCGCAGTTCGGCTTTCGCGCCAGCCAGCGGCATGTGGCCGGGGCGACGCTGGGGTTTGTGTTGTTGCTGGTGTTGATGGGGCTGGGGCTGCACGAAGTGCTCAAGCTGTGGCCGGCGCTGAACCGCGTGGTGCAACTGGCCGGGGTGGCGTTTTTGCTGTTCATGGCTTGGAAACTGGCCACGGATGACGGCCAGTTGAATGCGGGAGAATCGGGCAGGGCGCCGTCGATGCTCTACGGCGCAGTGATGCAGTGGCTCAATCCCAAGGCCTGGCTGGCCTGCGTGGCGGGCATGGGCGCGTTTGTCGCCGATGGCGAGGCGCGGCTTGTGTGGCAGTTTGCGGCGGTGTATCTGGTGATCTGTTATCTGTCGGTCGGCTGTTGGGCGTATGCCGGGACGTTCTTGCGCGGTTATCTTGGCAACCCGGCGGGGATGCGCTTGTTCAACCGGGTGATGGCGTTGCTGTTGGCGGTGAGTGCGGGGTATCTGTTGCTGCCGTGAGTGTGACGGGGCTTGGGTTTAAAGGTGTTTAAGGATGCGTCCGACAAACCACGCGAACTTGCGCCATTGCCTACGCATCCGCCAGAATCCGCCGGCTTGTGCGCCTTGGGAGCGGGTTCTATTGTTTGCCGGTCGCTGACGAATCAGCGATCGGGTCTCGCAGCCCGCGATCTCTAGACGCACAACACCCTCCAGTTTTATGGCGGCTGTACGTGGGAGACCCTCGGGTCTGCCGGTTCTAGAGTCCCGGTCTGCGACCCGCGTATAGCTGCCACCTCTTCGTATCGCAGCGAATCGTGGCGGCTCCATGACTCTGGAGATTCAATCATGATCAAACCAACACCAAACCCACCCGAAACCGACCCGACCTCGCCCTAAGAAACCCTCGACTCCAAGAAATTCCACGAAGCCGCCGACCGCGCTCTCGACCACTACCTCAATCCGTTCCACCCCAGAAAACCGATGCTCAAACCCAACACCCGCTACCTCATCGCCCCCGGCATCGACAGCGAAGAACTGCTGGCCGACGCCTGCGAAACCCTGACCTCGGCCAAAACCATGGCCACCGACTTCGCCGGACTGGTGGACGGCTCGAATCGGCATGTGCTGTTGGGGATTGCGCAATTGATCATGCTGGGTGAACTGGCGGTGAATCGGGCGCTGGATAATCTGGAGTTGAAGGCCGAGGCGCCTCTGTAACCTGATCGTTCCCACGCTTTGCGTGGGAATGCAGCCCGGGACGCTCCGCGTCCCTTCCAAACCGAGACGGCCCAATGCGGGCCGTTTTTTCGTTTAACCCCGATACTGCCCCGGCGTAGCCGCCAGATGCTGCTTGAACGCCCGCTGAAAATGCGCCTGATCGGCAAACCCCGCCTCCAGCGCCACATCCGCAATCAACTGCCCGCGCCTCAGACACTCTCGGGCAAACTGAATGCGCTGGTTGACCAAAAACGCATGGGGCGTCATGCCGAAATGCTGTTTGAAGGCGCGAATCAAATAGGACGGTGACAGCTCGGCGGCGGCGCAAATGTCGTCGAGGCTGAGCAGGTCGGTGCAATGATGGCGAATGAAGTCGGCGGCGCGTTCGAGTTTGAAGTTCGGCTCTCGCAGAGGTTGTTCGATAGGGTTCAGGCGCAGTTGCAGGTCGCTGAAAAACTCCACCGCAGCGCTCTGTTTGCGCAGCACGTCTTGCTGCTCGTCGACCAATATCGCGTACAACGCATTCAAGTCGCGAAACAGGCGGGCATCATTCAAATGGGTATCGGAAAACCGCCGAAACTCAAGTTCCGCACTGAACCCCAGCTGATGCTGCAGATCCGTCAGCCACGGCGTTTCCACATACAACATCAAATACGACCACGGCTGGTCATCGATCGGGTTGCACGCGTGCACGTCCCCCGGATTCATCAGCACCACGGTGCCGGCCGTCACTTCGAAAGATGATTGCTCATGCACGTAAGTACTGCGCCCGGCGGTGATCGCGCCGATGGAAAAGTGCGCGTGGGAGTGCCGTGAATAGCAGACCTCGCGCCCATCGGCGATGGCCCGCGCTTCGATGAAGGGCAGGGCGTCGTCGCGCCAGAAGCGCGGGGCTTGTTCGGGGTTATTGGCGGCAGCTTTCATCGTTGTGGTTCTCGGCAGACCAGTGCCCGAGTGTATTAGCTCTGGCCGGCGAAGGCTCGTTCGAGTTCGGCAATGTCGAGTTTTTTCATCCGGAACATGGCCTGCATCGCCCGTTGGACCTTGGTCTGGTCGGGGTCGGTCATCATGTGCATGAAGGCCACCGGCACGATCTGCCACGATACGCCGAACTTGTCCTTGAGCCAGCCGCATTGCTGGGCTTCCACCGGCCCGCCGGCGCTGAGGTTGCCCCAGAAATGGTCGACTTCTTCCTGATTCTGGCAATTGACCTGAAACGAGATCGCCTCATTGAACTTGAACATCGGCCCGCCATTGAGCCCGGTGAAGGTATGGCCGTCGAGTTCGAAACTGACGGTCATCACCGAGCCTTCCGGGCGCCCGTGGAATTCCTGGCCGACCTTGCTGTAGTGGGTGAGGGCGGTGATTTTCGAGTGATCGAAGATCGAGCAGTAGAACTTGGCCGCCGCCTCGGCCTGATCGTCGAACCACAGGCACGGGGTCAGCTTTTGAAAGCGTTGCATGGCAGTCATCCTCGGCAGGTTAGACACGCTGGATTAAAAGCGTAGTCAGTCCGAAGCGGGTCGTAGGCGCCATAGATCGACAAGTGCGCCCAAAAACGTTTGTCGTTAGACTTGCCGCCCCGATTTTGCCGCAAGGACGCTCTGCATCATGGTTGCCTCTCGTACATGGATTTTTTTCTGCCTGTTTGCCGCCGCGTCGGCCAGTGCCGAATCTTTGAGCTGTCAGCTCTCGGATCCGGCAAACAGGTACAGCGTCGATGTGACCATCGAGCATCCACCGACGCAGAACTTCGAACCAGTGGCGGCACAAGTCATCCTGCGCGACAAGTCCAGTGGCGAAGTGTTGCAACGAATCGACACGGCCGATGCCGTCGATCTGGTTCCGCTCAACGATTCAGCCAAGGCCTTGCGATGCGACGAGCAACGTCTGGTGGTGTTTGGCGACTTCAATTTCGATGGACACCAGGATCTGGCGCTCCGTAACGGTAACGACGGTGGCTACGGCGCGGCATCCTACGACGTCTATCTGTTTAAGCCGTCGAGCCCGGTGCTGGTGCCGAACAAGGCTTTGTCGGCGCTGACTCGCGAACCGTATCTGGGGTTGTTCGAAGTCGATTCCGCCGCTCGTCGCTTGGTCACTCACGCGAAAAGCGGTTGCTGCTGGCGCCAGAGCCATACCTGGCAGGTGCAGAACAATTCGCCGCTCAAGGTGACAGAAACCATCGAGGTGGCGCAGCGGCCTTCCGAAGGCAGCCCGCTGATGCCGGCGGGTTATACCGACGTCACGCAGCGGGAATTGAAGGAAGGCAAATGGCGGGAACAGCGTCGCCTTGAAGGGCCAGTGGGTGAAGCGCCGGTGATGCTGCGGGGCAAGCTCGATGGCAAGATCCCATTCGAGCTGTGGTGGCAGATGCTGGGTGGCGTCTACATTGGCGAGGTTCGTTACACGAAAACGGGCAATGGCCAACCGATCCGACTGGTGGGCGAGACCTACGATGACGGAGCTGTGTTGCTGCATGAGCTGGACGCCCAGGGCCGTGTCACCGGCGACTGGTACGTGGCAGGTGAGCCTGATGAGCACGGCTTTCAGGGCGGAACATGGCACGACGGCGACAAGTCTCTGATCTTCGAAGCGCGACCGACGGCGTTCCGGGTTGCACCGCAAAAGTTTCAGACGCCCACGGGCGATCAGCGTGAAGGCCGTTACGTGATGATGGCGCCGGACGAGCGATCGGCGTGGCTGACGATCAAAATCGTGCCGGCCACCGAGACGGGTGCGGGTGAGCAGGCGTTGATCCAGATGGCCGTGACGCAACCGGGCAAGCCACCCCGTCAGGAGAACCGGCAGTGGCCGTTGCAGGCGGGCAATCTGGTGATTGGTCAGGATCAGATCGCCGAGCCACTCTATCGATTGCGGCTGCTCGACGGAGCGGTGCAAGTGGAGGGGGCCGGTGAGTTTTCTGATTTCAGAGGGGCCTACGCAAAGCAACCCTGAAGGCGAATGTTGTCGTTATGACAAACATAGAAGTCAATATGACTCTTTTCTGGTGGAGTCATATTGACTTCTTACGAATTATCTAGCTGATTTATAACGATAAAAAATCTGGCACAAGAGTTGATATATCAATCGTACAAACTGATCCGCTCAGGAGTACGAAACATGTTCACTTTCTTCGAGAATCCGCTGAACGTTCTGCACCTGTCGAGCAAAGTGCTCGTCGCCGGTCTGGTCATGTTGCTGGCCGGGATCTACGGCGCTTATCTGTATCAGGGCCACATGCCGATTGCGTTGCTGGTGGCGATGCATGCCATGACCATCGTTGGCCCGACGCTGATCAAGATCGGCTATGTGATGCGGCTCCTGTCTCAATATCGGCTGGGCCCACATCACGCCGCCGTGGTGGTTTGAACATGCGCAGACTCGCCGATGCGCCGCTGTTCAGCCTGGGCTTCCGGCCGCTGTTTCTGGCCGGGGCAGGATTCGCCGCGCTGGCGATCCTGATCTGGGGTCTGTGGCTTTACGGACATTGGTTCGATCTGCAACCGGCGGGCGGCATGCTTGCGTGGCATCGACATGAAATGCCCTTCGGTTTCGCGGCGGCGATCGTTGCCGGGTTTCTGCTGACGGCGGTTCCCAACTGGACCGGCATTCCCGGAGTGCGCGGCGGGGCGCTGATCGCGCTGGTCTCGGTCTGGCTGCTCGGGCGTGTAGCCTGGTGGCTGCCGTTGCCGACCGGGCTGATTCTGGCGCTGCAATGGGGTTTTCTGCCGCTGCTGGCGGTGATGCTGGGACGGGATCTGGTCGCTGCCCGCAAACGTGATAACTACCCGATTGTGTTGGTGCTTGGGCTGATGGCGGGTTGTCAGGCGCTGACTTTGATCGGCCTGTACAACGACGATGCCGGCCTGCAACGCCAGGGTGTGCTGGGCGCATTGTGGCTGGTGGCGGCGTTGATGACCGTGATTGGCGGGCGGGTGATTCCGTTCTTTATTCAGCGCGGCTTGAACCGTCCGCCGGCACCCGTCGCCAATCCACTGCCAACCCGATTGCTGTTGATCGGCAGCCTGCTGACCGCTGTCACTTTTGCGGCAGGCCTCAATGATTCGCCGCGGCTGTGGCTGGCGGGCCTGTTTGTGCTGACCGGCAGTTTGCAGTTGATGCGGCTGATCCGCTGGCATGATCGCGGGATGTGGCGGGTGCCGCTGCTGTGGTCGCTGTATCTGGCTTACGGCTGGATGGCGCTGGCAACCTGGGCCATGGCGCTGTGGCATCTGGGTTTGATCGGCCAGCAAAGCCTGGCGACCCATGCGCTGGCGGTCGGCGGGGTGGGTGGGTTGATTCTGGCGATGATTGCGCGGGTCAGCCTTGGGCATACCGGCCGGTTGTTACAGCCCTCGAAAGGCATGGTGCTGGGCTTTGCGCTGGTGCTGATCGCTGCGGGTTGCCGGGTGTTGCTGGTGCCGTTTTCCAGTCTGGGGCTGGGGCTGTCCGTGGTGCTCTGGTGCGCGGGGTTCGCGCTGTTTTTGCGGCATTACACCGGGTTTCTGCTCAAGCCGAGGCTGTAGCGTTTTAACCGCGACGCTCGGCAATCATCAGCAACGATTGCGGCACCGGGCTTTGCGGATGCTGCGGTTCGCGCAGGCCGGTCAATTGCAGGCCGGCCATGTCCAGCGCATTCAGCCAGCTGGACAGGGTGCGGAAATACCATGGCATTGGCGACCACTCGCCCTGAAATCCTTCGAAAGTTTCTTCCCGCCAGCCGTCCTGATAATCACCGGCGGCCACCGACCACGGATGCAGCGTCTGGATCACCAGCGCACCGCCCGGTACGAGCAGGGCATTCATCGCCGCGAGCAGCGGAATGATGTCCTGATGCAGCAGGGAAAAATTGGCGCAGATCAGGTCGTAATCGCGGCCAATTTCGACCTTCGCCTCAACCAGTTCTTCGTAGCTGGCGACATGCACGCGCGATGAACCGGCCACCCGCGCGGCCTCGACCAGCGTCGCATCGCCGTCGACGCCGACCGCATCGAATCCTCGCTCGGCCAGCGCACGCAACAGCCAGCCTTCGCCGCATCCCAGATCGAGCACGCGCTCCGGCTGGCGCCCCATCACCGCCAGCAGAATGGCCTGATCGGTGACCTGCCGGCGACTCTCGATGGCGCCGCTGCGCACGGCTTCGGTCCAGGCCCGGGCGTTGTGATGCCAGCTCTGGAGGAGGGTGGATTCAGGCGAGGACATGACGGGCTCCGGGATCGCGGGATGCAGGCAAGGATAGGTCAGGTGTAGTCGGCCAGTTGAATCCGGTTGCGACCGCCGCGCTTGGATTCGTAGAGCGCGCTGTCGCCCTGTTCGATCAACGCCGCGAGGCTGGCTGGCGGCTGATCGAACACCTTGGCGCCGATGCTCAGGGTGACGGCCTGCGGGGTGGTGTAGGTCTGGGAAGTCATCTGCTGAAACTGTTCGCGCAGCTCGCTGCCCAGCACCATGATCTGTGCGTGCGACGCATCGCCCAGCAGCATCACGAATTCGTCACCGCCCAGCCGTGCTGCCAGCGCATCTTTGGGCAGTACCGCGCGGATCATTTCGCTGAGGGCGATGAGCAAGCGGTCGCCGGCAGTGTGGCCGTAGAGGTCGTTGATCAGTTTGAAGTTGTCGATGTCGATCAGCAGCAGCGCGCCGGGGCGGGCGCTGGACACTTCATCAAGCAGGCGCGGTGCGCGGACTTCCAGGGCGCGGCGGTTGTACAGCGCGGTCAGCGGATCCCGGGCGGCCAGTTCGGCAATCTGCTTTTCACGCCGGTAGCGCTCGGTGCCGGTCATCGACAGCGCGATCAGCATGATCGCCATCGCACCCTCGACCAGGGAAATCTGAATGATTTCGCCGCGCAGCGACGCCAGATCGATCAGCGTGCCGGGAATCACCGCGATGATCGCCTTGGCGAAATAGAACGCGCCGTGGATCAGCAGCACATAACGCAACTGCACTGCGCCGACGCTCAACGATTTGCCGTGCGGACGCAGCAACAGGCTGGCCCGCAGCATCAGCGCGGCCACCAGCAGCGAGTTGGCCATCAGCATGATCTTCGACCACGACGGATCTTCCGGTAGCAGCAGCAACGCCAGCCAGAGCAGGAACATCAAGTACCAGGCGCGTGACAAGCGCTGCTGGGTAAACCGCGCGACCCCAAGCAGAAACAGCCAGTGCGCGACCACCAGCAGGCCGTTGGCGAACCAGATGCCGATCAGCGGATAACCATTGGCGCGCAACAGGGCCAGGCTCGAACCGACGGTGATGGTGGCGAAACCGGCGCTCCAGAACAGCAGGGAAGGTTCGCGGATGCTGCGCCATTCGACCGCCAGATACAGGGCGGCCGCCGCGGCCAGGGCGGTGGAAATGGTGAGCATCGTGAGAGGATCGAGCGCCATGAAAGAACGGTTCTGCCTGAATAGTATTAATGGGCCACGATTGTAAGCGTTCCCCCAGTGGGCTGCTATTTTCACTCACCGGATATTCCATTTTCAGACGAGGTGTTTCATGGACCGATTGACCGGCGGTTGTCTGTGCGGCGAGGTGCGGATCGAGGCGTCGGGGCGACCCTACAGGGTTGGCGTTTGCCACTGCCTGGATTGCCGCAAACACCATGGCGCGCTGTTTGCCGCGTCGGCGATCTTTGCCGAGGACGCGGTGACGATCAGCGGCGAGACCCGTGACTATGCCGGGCGACATTTCTGCCCGCGCTGTGGCTCATCGGTGTTTGGCCGCAGTGGCGATGAAGTCGAAGTGAATCTGGGCGCGCTGGATGCGCCGGATCAATTCCTGCCCACCTATGAGCTGTGGACGGTGCGTCGCGAGTCGTGGCTACCGGCCTTTCCGCTGGCCCGACACTACGTGCGTGATCGCGAGAGAACGGGGCGAACCGAAGAGTAACCGGGGTCAGGCAGGGCGCCTGACCCCGGCCACTATTAGCCGCGAATGAACGCCAGCAGATCCGCGTTGATCGTCGGCGCCTCGGTGGTCGGCATTCCGTGGGGGAAGCCCGGATAAATCTTCAGCGTGCTGTTTTTCAGCAGCTTCGCCGACAGCACACCGGCGTTTTCATAGGGCACGATCTGGTCGTCGTCGCCGTGCATCACCAGCACCGGGATCGAGATGCTTTTCAGGTCGGCGGTGAAGTCGGTCTGTGAGAAGGCAACGATGCCGTCGTAGTGCGCCTTGGCGCCGCCCATCATGCCCTGACGCCACCAGTTCGCAATGATCCCTTCCGATGGCTTGGCGCCAGGGCGGTTGTAGCCGTAAAACGGCCCACTGGGCACGTCGCGATAGAACTGCGCACGATTGGCCGCCAGTTGCGCCTGAAGATCGTCGAACACTGACTTGGGCAAACCGCCGGGGCTGCTCTCGGTTTTCACCATCAGCGGCGGCACGGCGCTGATGATCGCGGCTTTCGATACCCGATCCTCGCCATGCCGGGCGATGTAGTGAATCACCTCGCCGCCACCGGTGGAGTGGCCGACGTGCACGGCTTTCTGCGTCCCCAGATGATTGACTACCGCCGCCACATCGTCGGCGTAGTGATCCATGTCGTGGCCGTCCCAGACCTGGCTCGAACGCCCGTGACCCCGTCGATCATGGGCCACGACCCGGAAGCCCTGTGCCAGGAAAAACAGCATCTGCGCATCCCAGTCGTCCGCGCTGAGCGGCCAGCCGTGGTGGAAGTGGATCACCGGAGCGTCTTTCGGGCCCCAGTCCTTGTAGAAGATTTCGACGCCGTCTTTCGTTGTGACAAATCCCATGTTCGCGACTCCTGGAAAGTGTGAAAGGGCAGGTCTTGCGATGACAACCGGATCAACTGTAGGAGCAAAGTCGGCACTTTGATCGAAGAATTCCCGAACGGTGCTGCGTGACCGGTGGTCGCTGCGGCTGGTCGTCGGGTCAAAATGCGCTTAGCTGAAAGGGATAAGCCGAGGCGCGCACGGACATCGAGAGCCGGAGCAGCGCCCTTCAGAACACTGTGAGTCTGAGGAAGTCCCCGATGCTGACCTTGAACATCAATGGCAAGGATCAGGAGCTCGATGTCCCCGCGGACATGCCGTTGCTCTGGGTCCTGCGCGATGTCGCGCACCTGACCGGTACCAAATTCGGTTGTGGCATGGCCCAGTGCGGTGCTTGTACCGTGCACGTCGATGGCGCACCGCTGCGCTCCTGCATCACCCCGGCCACGGCCGTCGCCCATGGCCAGAAGATCCTCACCATCGAAGGCCTGTCGAGCGACGGTTCGCACCCGGTACAGCAGGCCTGGGCCGAACTGGACGTGGTGCAATGCGGCTACTGCCAGTCCGGGCAGATCATGTCCGCCGCCGCGTTGCTGGCGAAAATCCCCAAACCCACCGACAGCGATATCGATCAGGCGCTCTCCGGCAATATCTGCCGCTGCGGCACGTACCCAAGAATCCGCGCGGCGGTCAAACGCGCGGCCGACATCGGCTGAGCGAGGGGGAGGTGAGTGATGAACAGTCCTGTATCCCGTCGCGGATTTCTCAAGGGCAGCGCCGTGCTTGGCGGTGGTCTGGTGGTGGCGTTCGTGGTGCCCGGCGGCAATCGCTTTGCCAAGGCAGCCGAGAACGAAGGCAAGGTGTTTGCGCCGAACGCGTTCCTGCGTATTGCAGCGGACAACAGCGTGACCGTGCTGCTCGGCCATTCGGAAATGGGCCAGGGCATCTGGACCGGGCTGACCATGTTGATCGCCGAAGAGCTGGACGCCGACTGGTCGAAGATCCGCGTCGAGCACTCGCCAGCTTCGGCAGCCGATTACGGCATGCCCGGTTTTGGCGGGATGCAGATTACCGGCGGATCGACTTCAACCTGGATGGAGTTCGACCGCTACCGCCTCGCTGGTGCCACCGCGCGGCAGATGCTGATCGAAGCGGCGGCCAAGCGTTTCAACGTGGCACCGTCGACGATCCGCACCGAATCCGGCGTGGTGATTGCCGGCGACAACCGCGCCACCTACGGCGAACTGGCGGACGCCGCCGGGCAACTGCCGGTGCCGGATCCGAAGTCGATCACCTTTAAAGAAGCCAAGGACTGGAAAGTCATCGGCAAACCCACCAAACGCCTCGACACCCCGGAGAAAATCACCGGTCGCGCCAAGTTCGGCATGGACGTGCAGTTCGACGGATTGATGACGGCGATGGTGGCGCGGGCGCCGGCGTTCGGCGCCACGGTGAAATCCTTCGAAGGCGCTGAGGCGTTGGCGATCCCCGGCGTGCACAAAGTGGTGCAAGTGCCGACCGGTGTGGCGGTGGTCGCCGAGCATTACTGGGCGGCAAAACTCGGTCGCGATGCGTTGAAGGTCGATTGGGACCTGGGGCCGAACGCTGATCTGAGCAGTGAAAAGCTGTTGGCGAGTTTCCGCAAACTGGCGGCCACGCCGGGCACTTCGGCGGCGCAGGCCGGCGATGCCAAGGGCAACTTCGGCAAGGCAGCGAAGAAAATCGATGTTGAATACAGCGTGCCATACCTGGCCCACGCGCCGATGGAGCCGCTCAACTGCACGGTGAAGATCAGCGCCGACAAGTGCGAGATCTGGACCGGCACCCAGTTCCAGACGCTGGATCAGATGGTTGCCGGCAAGATCACCGGGCTCAAGCCGGAGCAGGTGGAGATTCACACCGAATTTCTCGGTGGTGGTTTCGGCCGGCGGGCCAACCCGACCTCGGACTTTGTCGCCGAAGCGGTGCAAGTGGCCAAGGCTGCGGCGATGCCGGTGAAAACCGTGTGGTCGCGCGAAGACGATATTCGCGGTGGCTACTACCGCTCGATGTTTCTGCATCAGGCGAAGATCGGCCTCGGCGCCGACGGCCTGCCGCTGGCCTGGCAGCATGTGCTGGTCGGGCAATCGATCATGGCCGGCACCATGCTCGAGAAAACCATGGTCAAGAACGGCGTCGACCAGACGTCGGTCGAAGGCGTTTCGGACAGCCCGTACATCAAGGGCCTGGCCCATCATCAGGTCGATCTGCACTCGCCGACCACCGGGATCAACGTGCTGTGGCTGCGTTCGGTGGGTCATAGCCACACCGCGTTTGTCATGGAGTCGCTGATCGATGAAATGGCCACGGCGGCGGGCAAGGACCCGGTGGAGTACCGAAGAACGCTGCTCAAGGATCATGCCCGGCATCTCGGCGTGTTGAATCTGGCGGTGGAGAAGGCCAACTGGAAAGCCCCGCTGCCGGACGGCCATGCGCTGGGCGTGGCGGTGCACGAATCGTTCGGCAGTTACGTGGCGCAGGTGGCGGAGGTGTCACAGGACAATCTGGCGATCCGCGTGCATCGCGTGGTCTGCGCGGTGGACTGCGGGATTGCGGTCAACCCGCAGAGCATCGCTGCGCAGATGGAATCGTGCATCACCTTCGGCCTGGGCATGGCGCTGCACAGCAAACTGACGCTCAAGGACGGCCATGTCGTGCAGTCCAACTATCACGACTATCAGGTGTTGCGGCTCAATGAAATGCCGCTGGTCGAGGTGCACATCGTGCCCAGCAGCGAGAAACCCGGCGGCATCGGCGAGGCCGGTGTACCGCCCACGGCGCCGGCGGTGGCCAACGCGGTATTCGCCCTGACCGGGCAGCGCCTGCGGGAAATGCCGCTGCAATTGTCGGGGGTGTGAGATGAAACGACATTTGTTGTTGGGCACGGTGATTCTGCTTGGGCTGGGCGGTTACGCGTCGGATCTGTTCGCTGACGATCAGGAAGCCTTGATGGCCTTCGGCACGGTGCAGAAAGTCTTCCAGAGCCCGCGCTGCCAGAACTGCCACATTCCCGGCGATTCGCCGTTGCAGTTCGACGCCGGCATTCCTCACGCCATGAGCGTGGTGCGCGGCATGGACGGCAAGGGCGCGGCCGGTTTGCCGTGCGCCACCTGTCACGCCGAAAGCAATCCGCCGGCCAGTTACGGCCCCCATGCGCCACCGGGCGCGCCTCACTGGAGCCTGCCGCCTGCCGCCCACAAGATGGCCTGGATCGGTCTGCCGCCGGATCGCTTGTGCGCAATGATCAAGGACCGCGCCAGCAACGGCGACCGGGACTTCGCCGCGCTGATCAAACACGTCAGCGAGGACAAACTGGTGCTCTGGGGCTGGAATCCCGGGGCAGGGCGCGCGCCGGTGCCGGTGCCGCACGATATCTTCGTGACCCAGTTCAAACTCTGGGCCGATGCGGGCGGGCCGTGTCCGGTGGCCGGTGGATGAGAAGTTGAGTCATTGCTGATTCGGGCTACGCTCAACTGCATCGACGACAAAGGAGTGTGTGATGCTGGTACCCGGCAAACCCGCCAATGAAGCTGCGCGCATTCAAGCGCTGCAGGACCTGAAGCTGCTCGACACCGCACCGGAGGAGCGCTTCGACCGGCTGACGCGACTGGCCAAGCGTCTGTTCAACGTGCCGATCGCGCTGGTCACGCTGGTGGACAAGGAGCGGCAATGGTTCAAGTCCTGCGTGGGGCTGGACACGGCCGAAACGCCACGCTCTGTTTCATTCTGTGGCCATGCGATTCTCAAGGACGAGCTCATGCTGGTACCTGACGCCCGAGAGGACGAGCGTTTCCACGACAACCCTTTAGTTACCGGGGAGCCGAACATCCGGTTCTACGCCGGTTATCCGCTGACCGTACCCAGCGGCAACAAGATGGGCACCTTGTGCCTGATCGACACCAAACCCCGCGATCTCGACGAAGAGGAGCGCGCCCTGCTGCGCGATCTGGCCGGCATGGCCGAGCAAGAGCTGACGGCCGTGCAGATGGCGAGCATGGACGAGCTGACGCTGCTGTCCAACCGTCGCGGCTTCAAGATGCTGGCCCAGCACGCGCTGGACGCCTGCGCACGCCTGCAAAAACCGGCGACGCTGCTGTTTTTCGATCTCAATGACTTCAAGCAGATCAACGACCTTTATGGGCACGCCGAGGGCGACAGCGCGCTGAAGAGTTTCGCCGATGTGCTGCGCATCGCCTTTCGCGAGAGCGATGTGGTGGGACGGCTGGGCGGCGATGAATTCGTGGCGCTGCTGACCGGTTCAAGCCATGTCGAAACCACGGCGATCATGGCGCGACTCAAGGAAATTCTCGAAGAGCGCAATGCCACTTTGCACCGCGGTTATGCGATTCGCTTCAGCGTCGGCCAGATCGAATACAACCCGCAGCGCCATGACACCGTGGACAAGTTACTGGCGGATGCGGATGCAGCGATGTATGAGCACAAGCAAGCCTTGAAGCGTTGTTGATTCTGGCCTTATCGCCAGCAGGCTGGCTCCCACAGAAAAAGACGATGTTAACGAAATCGCAGGCATGAAAAAGCCCGCCTGAATAGGCGGGCTTTTTATCGGCAGCGCGAAGATTACTCTTCGATGTTGCCCATGGCGGTGGTGTTGAAGCCGCCGTCCACGTACATGATTTCACCGCTGATGCCCGACGCCAGGTCGGAGCACAGGAAGGCGCCGGCGTTGCCGACTTCTTCGATGGTGACGTTGCGGCGCAGCGGAGTTTGCGCTTCGTTGGCGGCCAGCATCTTGCGGAAGTTCTTGATGCCCGAAGCTGCCAGGGTACGGATCGGACCGGCCGATACGCAGTTGACGCGGGTGCCGTCCGGGCCCAGGGAACCGGCCAGGTAACGTACGCCGGCTTCCAGCGAAGCCTTGGCCATGCCCATCACGTTGTAGTTCGGCATGGTGCGCTCGGCGCCCAGGTACGACAGGGTCAGCAGGCTGCCGTTGCGGCCTTTCATCATTTCACGGCCAGCTTTGGCCAGGGCCACGAAGCTGTAGGCGCTGATGTCGTGAGCGATGCGGAAGCCTTCACGGGTGGTGGCTTCGGTGAAGTCGCCGTCCAGTTGGTCGCCCGGGGCGAAGCCGACGGAGTGCACGATGCAGTCCAGGCCGTCCCACTTCTTGCTCAGTTCTTCGAAGACCTTGGCGATTTCTTCATCGCTGGCCACGTCGCACGGGAAGCACAGCTCAGGGCTCGAACCCCAGCCCTGTGCGAACTCTTCTACGCGACCTTTCAGTTTGTCGTTCTGATAAGTGAAGGCAAGCTCAGCGCCCTCGCGATGCATGGCGGCAGCGATGCCGGATGCGATGGACAGCTTGCTGGCGACACCGACGATCAGTACGCGCTTACCGGCGAGAAAACCCATGTGTTGCTCCTCTTTCAGGTTATTGCGCAGTGGCTGGTGCCAGGAAAGCGGCCTCCAGCAACTGCTGTGTATACGGATGTTGGGGGGCGGCAAAGATACTTTGCGCGTCTCCCTGTTCGACCACTTGGCCATGCTTGACCACCATCAGCTGGTGGCTCAGCGCTTTGACGACAGCCAGGTCATGGCTGATGAACAAATACGTCAGGTTGTACTTGGCTTGCAGTGAACGCAACAGCTCCACCACTTGCCGCTGCACCGTCCGGTCGAGCGCCGAAGTCGGCTCGTCCAGCAGAATCAGCGCCGGCTTGAGCACCAAGGCCCGGGCTATGGCAATTCGCTGCCGTTGCCCACCGGAAAATTCGTGGGGGTAGCGGTGCCGGGTTTCCGGATCCAGACCTACCTCCTTCAATGCCGCAATAATCGCCGCTTCCTGCTCGGCAGCGGTGCCCATCTTGTGGATCCGCAGGCCTTCGCCAACGATGTCATTCACGCACATCCGCGGGCTCAGGCTGCCAAACGGATCCTGAAACACCACCTGCATCTCCCGGCGCAACGGCCGGACTTCGCTTTGCGTCAGGCAGTCTAGCTGCTTGCCTTCAAAACGGATCGCACCTTTGCTGCCGATCAACCGCAGGATCGCCAGACCCAGGGTGGATTTGCCGGAACCGCTTTCCCCCACGATCCCCAGGGTCTGACCCTGAGGCAGGCTGAAATTGATGCCGTCCACTGCCTTGACGTGATCCACCGTGCGCTTGAGCAGGCCTTTCTTGATCGGGAACCAGACTTTCAGATCCTCGACTTCAAGCAGCGGCGCCCCGATTTTATTGCTCGCCGGGCCTCCGCTGGGCTCCGCGCCAAGCAGTTCCCGAGTGTACGGATGCTGCGGCGAACGGAACAGCTCTTCGCACGATGCCTGTTCGACGATGCAACCGCGCTGCATGACACATACACGATGCGCAATTCTTCGCACGAGGTTCAAATCGTGACTGATCAGTAACAGCGCCATGCCCAATCGAGCCTGCAATTCCTTGAGCAGGTCGAGGATTTTCAGCTGAACGGTCACGTCCAGCGCAGTGGTCGGTTCGTCGGCGATCAGCAGTTCCGGCTCGTTGGCCAAGGCCATGGCGATCATCACCCGCTGGCGCTGGCCGCCGGACAATTCGTGGGGCAGGGCCTTGAGGCGCTTGTGCGGCTCGGGGATGCCGACCATCTCCAGCAACTCCAGCGTGCGCTTGGTCGCGACCTTGCCGGTCAGGCCCTTGTGGATGCCCAGCACCTCGTTGATCTGCTTCTCGATCGAGTGCAGCGGGTTGAGCGAGGTCATCGGCTCCTGAAAGATCATCGCGATCCGGTTGCCACGAATGTGACGGATGGTCTTTTCGCCCAGCTCCAGCAGGTTTTGCCCGGAATAATTGATGCTGCCGGCCGGATGCCGCGCCAGCGGATAGGGCAGCAGGCGCAGGATCGAATGCGCCGTCACCGACTTGCCCGAGCCTGACTCGCCGACCAGCGCCAGGGTTTCGCCGCGCTTGATGTCGAAACTCACGCCTTCGACCACCCGTTGCACGCGCTCACCGATGCCGAACTCGACGGCCAGGTCGCGGATTTCGATCAGATTGTCCTGATTCATGTCACTTCCTCGGGTCGAAGGCATCGCGAGCGGACTCGCCGATGAACACCAGCAAACTCAACATCAGCGCCAGCACCGCAAACGCGCTCATGCCCAGCCACGGCGCCTGCAGGTTGGATTTGCCCTGAGCCACCAGCTCACCCAGCGACGGACTGCCGGCCGGCAAGCCGAAACCGAGGAAATCCAGGGCGGTGAGGGTGCCGATGGCGCCGGTCAGGATGAACGGCATGAAGGTCATGGTCGAAACCATGGCGTTGGGCAGAATGTGGCGGAACATGATCGCGCCGTTCTGCATGCCCAGCGCTCTGGCTGCGCGCACGTATTCGAGGTTACGCCCGCGCAGGAACTCGGCGCGCACCACGTCCACCAGGCTCATCCACGAGAACAGCAGCATGATTCCCAGCAGCCACCAGAAGTTCGGCTGGACGAAACTGGCGAGGATGATCAGCAAGTACAACACTGGCAAGCCCGACCAGATCTCCAGAAAGCGCTGGCCGGCCAGATCGACCCAGCCGCCGTAGAAACCCTGCAAGGCGCCGGCAATGACGCCGATAATCGAGCTGAGCACGGTCAGGGTCAGGGCGAACAGCACGGAGATACGGAAGCCGTAGATCACCCGCGCCAGCACATCGCGGCCCTGATCGTCGGTACCCAGCAGGTTGTCCGCCGATGGCGGGGCGGGGGCCGGGACTTTCAGGTCGTAGTTGATGCTCTGGTAGCTGAACGGAATCGGCGCCCACAGCACCCACGCGTCCTTGGCCTTGAGCAGCTCGCGGATGTACGGGCTCTTGTAGTTGGCTTCCAGCGGAAATTCGCCGCCGAAGGTGGTTTCCGGGTAGCGCTTGATCGCCGGGAAATACCAGTTGTTGTCGTAATGCACCACCAGCGGCTTGTCGTTGGCGATCAGCTCGGCGCCGAGGCTCAGGCCGAACAGGATCAGAAACAGCCACAGCGACCACCAGCCACGCTTGTTGGCCTTGAACAGTTCGAAGCGCCGGCGGTTGAGAGGGGACAGGTTCATCTCAATGCTCCCGGCTGGCAAAGTCGATGCGCGGATCGACAAGGGTGTAGGTGAGGTCGCCGATCAGTTTCACCACCAGCCCCAGCAGGGTGAAGATGAACAGGGTGCCGAACACCACCGGGTAATCGCGGTTGATCGCCGCTTCAAAGCTCATCAGGCCGAGGCCATCGAGGGAGAAGATCACTTCCACCAGCAACGAGCCGGTGAAGAAGATGCCGATGAACGCCGACGGGAAACCGGCAATCACCAGCAGCATCGCGTTGCGGAACACATGGCCGTAGAGCACACGGTGGCGGGTCAGGCCCTTGGCCTTGGCGGTGACCACGTATTGCTTGTTGATCTCGTCAAGGAAGCTGTTTTTGGTCAGCAGGGTCATGGTCGCGAAGTTGCCGATCACCAGCGCCGTCACTGGCAGCGCCAGGTGCCAGAAGTAATCGAGAACCTTGCCGCCCAGGCTCAGCTCATCGAAATTGTTCGAGGTCAGGCCGCGTAAAGGAAACCAGTCCAGATAACTGCCGCCGGCAAACACCACGATCAGCAGAATCGCAAACAGGAACGCCGGGATCGCATAACCGACGATGATCGCCGAACTGGTCCAGACGTCGAAATGACTGCCGTGCCGCGTGGCCTTGGCGATCCCCAGCGGAATCGATACCAGGTACATGATCAACGTGCTCCACAATCCGAGCGAGATCGACACCGGCATCTTTTCCTTGATCAGGTCGATGACCTTGGCGTCGCGGAAGAAGCTGTCGCCGAAATCCAGCCGGGCGTAGTTCTTGACCATGATCCACAGACGTTCCGGGGCCGACTTGTCGAACCCGTACATCTTCTCGATTTCCTTGATCAGCGCCGGGTCCAGGCCCTGCGCACCGCGATAGGAGGAGCCGGCCACCGACACTTCGGCACCGCCGCCGGCGATGCGGCTGGTGGCGCCTTCGAAGCCTTCGAGCTTGGCGATCATCTGTTCCACCGGCCCGCCGGGCGCGGCCTGGATGATCACGAAGTTGATCAGCAGAATGCCGAACAGGGTCGGGATGATCAGCAGCAGTCGCCGAAAAATGTACGCCAGCATCTGATTACTCCGTGCCCACAGGGTCGGCTTGCAGTTGGGTTTCGACTTCTACCGCCGGCTTCGCATCGGGTTTGACCCACCAGGTGTTAATGCCGATGTCGTACTTGGGGGAGACTTTCGGGTGGCCGATGTGGTTCCAGTACGCCACGCGCCAGGTCTTGATGTGCCAGTTGGGGATCACGTAGTAGCCCCATTGCAGCACACGGTCGAGGGCACGGGCGTGGGCCACCAGGCTTTTGCGCGAATCGGCGTTGATCAGGTTCTCCACCAGGTGATCGACCACCGGGTCCTTGAGGCCGATCGAATTTCGGCTGCTGGACTTGTCGGCGGCGGCGCTCATCCAGAATTCGCGCTGCTCGTTGCCGGGCGAGTTGGACTGCGGAAAGCTGCCGACCATCATGTCGAAGTCTCGCGAGCGCACGCGATTGACGTATTGCGAGACGTCGACGCGGCGGATCACCAGGTCGATGCCGAGGTCGCTGAGGTTGCGCTTGAACGGCAACAACACGCGTTCGAATTCGGTCTGCGCCAGGAGGAATTCGATGACCACCGGTTTGCCGGTCGCGTCGACCATTTTGTCGTCGACGATTTTCCAGCCAGCCTCTTGCAGCAACTGATACGCCTCGCGCTGTTGCGTGCGGATCATGCCGCTGGCGTCGGTTTTCGGATTTTCGAAGGCTTCGCTGAACACCTGCGCCGGCAGCTGGCTGCGGAACGGATCGAGGATCGCCACCTGTTCTGCATCAGGCAGGCCGGTGGCGGCCATTTCCGAGTTTTCAAAATAACTGCGGGTGCGCGCATAAGCGCCGTTGAACAGTTGCTTGTTGGTCCATTCGAAGTCGAACAGCAGGCCGAGGGCCTGGCGTACCCGCACGTCCTGAAACACCGGGCGGCGCAGATTGAAGACGAAGCCCTGCATGCCGGTCGGGTTGCTGTTGGCAATCTGTTCCTTGATCAGCCGCCCCTCGGTCACTGCCGGCACGTTGTAGGCGTTGGCCCAGTTTTTTGCGGCCATTTCCAGCCAGTAATCGAACTGCCCGGCTTTCAACGCTTCCAGTGCGACGGTGTTGTCGCGGTAATAGTCGGTGGTCATTACGTCGAAGTTGTAGAAACCGCGATTGACCGGCAGATCCTTGCCCCAATAGTCCTTGACCCGCTCGTAACGCACCGAACGCCCGGCCTTCACTTGCGTAACCTTGTACGGGCCGCTGCCCAGCGGGATTTCCAGGTTGCCCTTGTTGAAATCACGCTCGGCCCACCAGTGTTTCGGCAGCACCGGCAACTGACCGAGGATCAGCGGCAGTTCGCGGTTGTTGGTGTGCTTGAACTTGAACAGCACCTTGAGCGGGTCTTCGGCGATCACTTCCTCGACGTCGGCGTAGTAGCCGCGATACATCGGCGCGCCTTCCTTGGTCAGCGTCTGGAAGCTGAACACCACGTCGTCGGCACGTACCGGGTGGCCGTCGTGAAACTTCGCTTCGGGACGCAGGTAGAAGCGCACCCAGCTGTTGTCCGGGGCCTTTTCGATCTTGCTGGCGATCAGGCCGTATTCGGTGAACGGCTCGTCCAGACCCTGTTTGGCCAGGGTGTCGTAGATCAGGCCGATATCGTCCGCCGGCACGCCTTTGCTGATGAACGGATTGAGGCTGTCGAAGCCGCCGAAGCCGGCCTGGCGGAAGATCCCGCCCTTGGGCGCGTCAGGGTTTACATAGTCGAAGTGCTTGAAGTCGGCGGGGTACTTCGGCGGCTCGTTGTACAGGGTCACGGCGTGTTGCGGGGCGGCCAAGGCCAGCCCGGTGAACAACAGACCGCTGGCCTGCACGAGCAGGGCGCGGATAGGCTTCATCGATCTTTCTCCGAAGATTTCAGCCACCACGCGCTCAGGCCCAGGGTGTAGGGCGGCGTGGTGACGAAGGCGAACCGGTTGCGGTACGCCAGACGGTGATAATTGAGGTACCAGTTGGGAATGCTGTAGTGCTGCCAGAGCAGCACGCGGTCCAGCGCCTTGCCGGCGGCGACCTGTTCATCGCGGGTGCGGGCGGCGAGCAGTTGCTCGAGCAGATGATCGACCACCGGGTTGGCGATGCCCGCGTAATTCTTGCTGCCCTTGACCCCGACCTGGCTGGAGTGGAAGTACTGCCACTGTTCCAGCCCCGGGCTGAGGGTCTGGTTGAGGGTCATCAGGATCATGTCGAAATCGAACTGATCCAGACGCTGTTTGTACTGGGCACGATCCACGGTGCGCAGGCGCGCGTCGATGCCGATGCTGTTGAGGTTTTCAATGTACGGCTGGAGGATCCGCTCCAGGTTCGGATTGACCAGCAGCAGCTCGAAACGCAGCGGCTGGCCGGCGGTGTTCTGCAAGCGCTGGCCATTGAGCTTCCAGCCGGCCTCGGCCAGCAGCGCCAGGGCTTTGCGCATTGTTTCCCGGGGTATGCCACGACCGTCGGTTTGGGGCAGCGTGAACGGGTCGGTGAAGAGGCGCGCCGGCAGTTGATCCTTGTACGGCTTGAGCATCAGCCATTCATGGCCGACCGGCAGGCCGACGGCGCTGAATTCGCTGTTGGGATAGTAGCTGGTAGTGCGTTTGTAGGCGTCGCTGAACAGCGCGCGGTTGGTCCATTCGAAGTCGAACATCAGGCCGAGGGCTTCGCGGGTCTTGACGTCAGCGAAGGTCGCGCGCCGGGTGTTCATGAACAGACCCTGACTCTGGGTCGGGATCTGGTGCGGGATCTGCGCCTTGATCACGTCGCCGCGACGGATCGCCGGGAAGTTGTAACCGTTGGCCCAGTTCTTGGCCTGATGCTCGATATAAATGTCGAACTCGCCGGCCTTGAACGCTTCGAAGGCCACATCGCTGTCGCGGTAGAACTCGACTTCCATGCGATCGAAGTTGTATTTGCCGCGGTTGACTGGCAGGTCCTTGCCCCAGTAGTCCTTGACCCGCTCGAAAATCAACTGCCGCCCCGGCGTGACCGAGGTGATGCGGTACGGCCCGCTGCCCAGCGGCGGCTCGAAGGTGGTGGCCTTGAAGTCGCGACCTTTCCAGTAATGCTGGGGCAGTACCGGCAACTCACCCAGACGCAGGATCAGCAACGGATTGCCGCTGCGCTTGAGTACAAAGCGGATGCGCTGCGGGTTGAGGATATCAACCCGCAGCACTTCCTGAAGGGCGGTGCGATATAGCGGATGACCTTCCTTGAGCAGCAGGCGATAGGAGAACGCCACGTCGTACGCGGTAATCGGCGTGCCGTCGTGGAAGCGCGCTTGCGGGCGCAGATTGAACACCACCCAGCTGCGATCTTCGCTGTACTCCACCGATTGGGCGATCAAGCCGTAACTGGACGCCGGTTCGTCACCGGACGGTGCGTATTGCCCGGTGCCGACCATCAGCGGCTCGTTCAGCTCGTTGATGCCGTATTGCAGGAAATTCGCCGTGGTGACCGGGCTGGTGCCCTTGAAGGTGTAGGGGTTGAGCGTATCGAAGGTGCC
This sequence comes from Pseudomonas sp. CH235, assembly GCF_004368175.1. NCBI lineage: Bacteria > Pseudomonadati > Pseudomonadota > Gammaproteobacteria > Pseudomonadales > Pseudomonadaceae > Pseudomonas > Pseudomonas sp. CH235. The sequence goes on along the minus strand of NZ_RRZJ01000021.1, from coordinate 46,174 downwards.
AAACGCCATCACCCGCAAGGTGCCGCCCTTGGGCGCTTGCGGGTTGACCCAGTCGAAGTGGGTAAATCTGGCCGGGTACTTGAGCGTGCCGAACTGCGCATAACCGTGGCTTTCGGTGATCGCCGCGCTGACGGGGGAGCTCAAGGCCAGGCTGATCAGGAGCAGGAGGAGGGGACGCTTCAAGTCAGATCCGATCCAGGCGGCTTGGGCTTTGTGGGCCGTACAGTAACAGCTTGTATGGACAGGAAAAAGACAGGTGCTTAATGCGCGGTTAATTGTGGGGGCTGTCTGCGCCGATCTATGGAAATATCAAAAAAATGACAGGCGAAAAAAAGCCCCTGAAATTTCAGGGGCTCTTTGTCAGTGCGGCTGGTAGACCGTGAGCATCTGCCCAGGCTTGAGCGCCTTGCCGGCGCCCGGATTCCAGCGCTTGAGGTGTTGCATCTCGACGTTGAAGCGCTTGGCCACCACGTACAGCGTGTCGCCGCGTTTGACCTTGTACTGGGTCTGCTGCTTGCTGTCGTCCTGGGCTTTAGCTTTGCTGCTGGTCTTGCTGTTGGCAGCGACGACCGTATTGATGCGCCCGCCATTCTTGCGGGTCGGCGTGCGCTGGGTAGTGTCGCGCATGACCAGGGTCTGGCCGACCTTGAGGTTCTTGCCGGTCAGCTTGTTCCAGCGTTGCAGGTCCTTGACCTCGACCTTGTTGGCCTTGGCGATGGAGCCGAGGTTGTCGCCACGCTTGACCCGATAAGCGCGCTTGGCCTGTGCGATCTCGCTCGGATCGGCGCCTTCGAACACCGGTTTCAGCGAACGCGGGCTGATCAGCTCTTCAGGACGCATGGTCTGCAGGCTGGCAGTCAGCAGCTGCACCTTCGAGGTCGGCACCAGCAGGTGCTGCGGGCCGTCGATGGTGGTGCGCTGCTTGAACGCCGGGTTGAGCTGGAACAGCTCGTCTTCGTCGATGTTGGCCGCCGCTGCGACCTTGGACAGGTCCATGCGCTGGTTGATTTCGACGACCTGGAAATACGGTTCGTTGGCGATCGGGTTGAGGTTCACGCCATAGGCTTCAGGCGTCAGTACCACTTGCGAGAGCGCCAGCAGTTTCGGCACGTAAGCCTGGGTTTCCGCCGGCAGCGGCAGGTTCCAGTAGTCGGTCGGCAGGCCGAGCTTTTCGTTGCGCTCGATAGCGCGGCTGACCGTGCCTTCACCGGCGTTGTACGCGGCCAGGGCCAGCAGCCAGTCACCGTTGAACATGTCGTGCAGGCGGGTCAGGTAGTCCATCGCTGCCGTGGTCGAGGCAGTAATGTCGCGACGGCCATCGTAGAAACGGGTCTGGCGCAGGTTGAAGTAGCGCCCGGTGGACGGGATGAACTGCCAGAGGCCCACTGCGTCGGCCCGGGAATAGGCCATCGGGTTGTAGGCGCTTTCGATGACCGGCAGCAGCGCCAGCTCCAGCGGCATGTTGCGTTCTTCGAGGCGCTCGACGATGTAATGAATGTAGAGGCTGCCGCGTTCGCCGGCGTTCTCGAGGAAGGAAGGGTTACTGGCGAACCACAGGCGCTGTTGCTCGATGCGCGGGTTCACGCCCAGACCTTCCTGCAGCTGGAAACCACTGCGCATGCGCTCCCAGATGTCCTGAGGCACCTGCGGGCTGGGCTTTTCGGACAACCAGATAGGCTTCTGCTTGGCTCGCGCAGCAATGTTCGGCGTATGTGTCGCTTCAGTCTGCGGAGCGTGGCTGGAACAGCCCGCCAGTGTGGCGGACACAGCCACCGCGATGGCTTGCGCCAGGCGGGTCAAAGCATCTGAATTGACGGACTTACGTATGGATGACGACATTGGCTGGAAGTAAGTTCCGGGCAAAAATGTCGGGCGATTCTAGAAAGCGCACCCCCTGCGGTCAACCATTCAGAATTTTTGTACCAAGCGGTGAGCCACTTAGAACGTATCTTTCCATGCCCGCAGAGCCGCAAAAACCTCACTCGGCGCCCGGTTTTGAGGGCCGTTCCGTTCGTCCACTTTTTGTGTAACTAATATTTCACCGGTGCGCAAAAAGGGGTTTGTGAGCTTTTCCAGCGCGAGAGTCGAGGGCAGGGTCATCACACCGTTGTCACGTTGCTGGCTGACCTTTTCCAGACGGGCGGCGATGTCCCGGTTGCCCGGCTCCACGGCGGCGGCAAATTTCAGGTTGCTCAGGGTGTATTCGTGGGTGCAGTAGACCAGCGTGTCTTCCGGCAGCGCCGCCAGACGGCTCAACGACTGGTGCATCTGTTGCGGCGTGCCTTCGAACAGGCGGCCGCAACCGGCAGCGAACAGGGTGTCGCCACAGAACAGCAGGCCATGATGGTAGTAGGCGATGTGTCCCAGGGTGTGGCCAGGCACGGCGTAGACGTCGAAGTCCCAGCCGAGCACGCGCACCGTGTCGTTGTCCTTGAGGGCCACGTCACGCCCCGGGATGCTTTCGCTGGCCGGCCCGTAGACCGTGGCGCCGGTAGCCTTTTTCAGCGTCTCGACGCCGCCGACATGGTCGTGGTGATGGTGGGTGATGAGGATGTCGCCGAGCACCCAGCCCGGATGCGCGTCGAGCCACGCCTGCACGGGGGCGGCATCCCCCGGATCGACCACTGCGCAACGCTGGGTGGCATGATCCTGTAACAACCAGATGTAGTTGTCGGTGAAGGCGGGCAGGGCACTGATCTGTATCATCGTCGAATTCGCCAAGCGGGTAACATTGGCGCATCTTAGAGGTTCCTGGCGTGTTGGAGAATGCAATGATCGATAAAGCGTTCGCTCAGGCCGATCCTGACTGGCTCGCGCTGATCGGTGCAGCCCGTGAATGGCTGTCCGGCCCCCTCGGGCAATTTCTGCTGGACGAAGAACGGCGCATGCTCGAAGACGAGCTGGGCCGATTCTTCGGCGGCTATCTGGTGCATTACGGCCCGTCCGCCGAAACACCGCCGTCGGCGCCGCAGGTGCAGCGCAACGTGCGGCTTGGCGCGCCGTTGCCGGGCGTGGAGATCGTCTGCGAAGAACAGGCCTGGCCGTTGAGCGAGCACGCCGCCGACGTGGTGGTGTTGCAGCACGGCCTGGATTTCTGCCTGTCGCCCCACGGACTTTTGCGCGAAGCGGCCAGCAGCGTGCGCCCCGGCGGGCATCTGCTGATCGTCGGCATCAACCCCTGGAGTACCTGGGGGCTGCGCCATGTATTCGCCCATGACGCTTTGCGTCAGGCGCGCTGCATCTCGCCGTCACGGGTGGCGGACTGGCTCAACCTGCTGGGCTTCGCGCTGGAGAAACGCCGCTTCGGGTGCTATCGTCCGCCGCTCGCGTCACCCAAGTGGCAGGCCCGTCTGGCCGGCTGGGAACGCAAGGCTGGCGACTGGCAACTGTCGGGCGGCGGCTTCTATCTGCTGGTTGCGCGCAAGATCGTGGTCGGCCTGCGTCCGGTGCGTCAGGAACGCCGCGAGCCGATGGGCAAGCTGATTCCGCTGCCGATGGCCAAGGTCAACCGCCGGCGCGTCGAACCGTAAACCTTCTTTTATTTATGGCCGGGTGTATCCCGGCCTCGGCCATTGTCGATCCGTGATCGGCGAGGCCACGTATTTTTCTGGAAAGACTGGCATGAGCGAAAGCGTCGATAGCGTAGAACTGTTCACTGACGGCGCCTGCAAGGGCAACCCCGGCCCGGGCGGCTGGGGCGCCCTGTTGGTGTGCAAGGGCGTTGAAAAGGAACTGTGGGGCGGCGAAGCCAACACCACCAACAACCGCATGGAGCTGCTTGGCGCAATTCGCGGCCTGGAAGCCCTCAAGCGTCCGTGCGAAGTGCTGCTGGTGACCGACTCGCAATATGTGATGAAAGGCATCAACGAGTGGATGGCCAACTGGAAGAAGCGCGGCTGGAAAACCGCCGCCAAGGAGCCAGTGAAAAACGCCGACCTGTGGAAAGAGCTCGACGAGCAGGTCAACCGCCACAAGGTCACCTGGAAATGGGTCCGCGGTCACATCGGCCACCACGGCAACGAACGCGCCGACCAGCTGGCCAACCGTGGGGTGGATGAGGTTCGCGGTTACAAGCAGAGCTGAATCCTTCCCACTGAAACACTCCCGGCGAGCGTGTTAACATCGCCGCTTTTGCACGATTGACCCCCGTTGAGAGCTGAACACTGATGGCCACCAGATCCGTTGTACTCGATACCGAAACCACCGGCATGCCGGTGACCGACGGCCACCGGATTATCGAAATCGGTTGTGTCGAGCTGATCGGTCGACGCCTGACGGGCCGACACTTTCACGTTTACCTGCAACCGGATCGCGAGAGTGATGAAGGCGCGATTGCCGTTCACGGCATCACCAATGAATTCCTGGTCGGCAAGCCGCGTTTCGCCGAAGTGGCCGACGAGTTCTTCGAGTTTATCAACGGCGCGCAGCTGATCATCCATAACGCGGCGTTCGACGTTGGCTTCATCAACAACGAATTCGCGCTGATGGGCCAGCAGGATCGCGCGGACATCACGCAGCACTGCACGATCCTCGACACCCTGATGATGGCCCGGGAACGTCACCCGGGTCAGCGCAACAGCCTCGATGCCCTGTGCAAACGCTACGGCGTCGACAACTCCGGCCGTGAGCTGCACGGCGCATTGCTCGACTCGGAAATTCTCGCCGACGTCTACCTGACCATGACCGGTGGCCAGACCAGCCTGTCGCTGGCCGGCAACGCCTCCGACGGCAATGGCACGGGCGAGGGCGCTGACAACTCCGCCACCGAAATCCGCCGTCTGCCGGCGGATCGCAAACCGGGGCGAATCATTCGCGCCACCGAAGCCGAGCTGGCCGAACATCAGGTGCGTCTGGAAATCATCGCCAAGTCGGCCGGCGCCCCGGCGCTGTGGACCCAGCTGCTGGAAGCTGAAGCTGAAGCTGAAGCGTAAGGCACTAAAGGATCGTCCGAACACCAAGCCATGTGCGGGCGATCCTTTGTTTTTGGCAGTACTGACAACTGGCCACCCTCGCCACATCCGCTCCGACCCTCTACCCTGAGGACATTGGCAGATCACTCTCCGCCGCCTCAGGACACTGAGCCCCATGTACAAAGATTTGAAGTTCCCGGTGCTGATCGTCCACCGCGACATCAAGGCCGACACGGTTGCCGGTGACCGCATTCGCGGAATCGCCCGAGAGCTGGAGCTGGAAGGTTTCAGTATCGTTTCGGCCACGGACTACACCGAAGGCCGGCTGGTGGCGTCAACCCACCATGGTCTGGCGTGCATGCTGATCGCCGCCGAAGACGCCAGCACCAACTCCCACCTGTTGCAGAACATGGCCGAACTGATCGGTCTGGCCCGGGTGCGGGCGCCGGATCTGCCGATCTTTGCCCTTGGCGAGCAAGTCACCCTGGAAAACGCCCCGGCCGATGCCATGGCCGAGCTCAACCAGTTGCGCGGCATTCTCTACCTGTTCGAAGACACCGTGCCGTTTCTCGCCCGGCAAGTGGCGCGGGCGGCGCGCAAATACCTGGACGGGCTGTTGCCGCCATTCTTCAAGGCGCTGGTGCAGCATACGGCCGATTCCAATTATTCCTGGCACACCCCCGGTCATGGCGGTGGTGTGGCGTATCACAAGAGTCCGGTGGGGCAGGCGTTTCACCAGTTCTTCGGGGAAAACACCCTGCGCTCCGATTTATCGGTGTCGGTGCCGGAGCTGGGTTCCTTGCTCGACCACACCGGGCCACTCGCCGAGGCGGAAGCGCGAGCCGCGCGCAATTTCGGCGCCGATCACACCTTTTTCGTGATCAATGGCACCTCGACCGCCAACAAGATCGTCTGGCATTCGATGGTCGGGCGCGATGATCTGGTGCTGGTGGATCGCAACTGTCACAAGTCGGTGTTGCACGCGATCATCATGACCGGCGCGATTCCACTGTACCTGTGCCCGGAGCGCAATGAGCTGGGGATCATTGGTCCGATTCCGCTCAGTGAATTCAGTCGCGAATCGATTCAGGCCAAGATCGATGCCAGCCCGCTGACCAAGGGCCGCGAGCCGAAAGTCAAACTGGCGGTGATCACCAACTCGACCTACGACGGCCTCTGTTACAACGCCGAGCTGATCAAGCAGAGTCTGGGCAACAGCGTCGAAGTCCTGCATTTCGACGAAGCCTGGTACGCCTATGCGGCGTTTCACGAATTCTTTGCCGGCCGTTACGGCATGGCCACCTCGCGCAGCGAGGACAGTCCGCTGGTGTTCACCACCCATTCCACCCACAAGCTGCTGGCGGCGTTCAGTCAGGCTTCGATGATTCATGTGCAGGACGGCGGCGCGCGGCAATTGGATCGCGACCGGTTCAACGAAGCGTTCATGATGCACATTTCGACGTCGCCGCAGTACAGCATCATCGCCTCGCTGGACGTGGCGTCGGCGATGATGGAAGGACCGGCCGGCCGCTCGCTGCTACAGGAAACCTTCGACGAAGCCCTGAGTTTTCGCCGGGCGCTGGCCAATCTGCGTCAGCACATCGCCGCTGACGATTGGTGGTTCTCGATCTGGCAGCCACCGGGCGTCGAAGGCATCGACCGGGTGCAGACCGAGGACTGGCTGCTGCAACCGGATGCGGACTGGCACGGGTTCGGCGAGGTCAGCGACGACTACGTGCTGCTCGACCCGATCAAGGTCACCTTGGTCATGCCGGGCCTGACCGCCGGGGGCGCTTTGAGCGACAAGGGCATTCCTGCGGCAGTGGTCAGCCGTTTCCTTTGGGAGCGCGGGCTGGTGGTGGAGAAAACCGGCCTGTATTCATTTCTGGTGCTGTTCTCCATGGGCATCACCAAAGGCAAGTGGAGCACGCTGTTGACCGAACTGCTGGAGTTCAAGCGCAGCTACGACGCCAACGTCAGCCTCGATACCTGCCTCAAGTGCGTCGCCCAGGAAGATCCTGTGCGCTATCGCGGCATGGGCCTGCGCGATCTGTGCGATCAGCTCCACGCCTGCTACCGCAGCAACGCCACCGCCAGACACCTCAAGCGCATGTACACCGTGCTGCCGGAAATCGCCATGAAACCGGCCCACGCCTACGACCAACTGGTGCGCGGCGAAGTCGAGGCGGTGCCGATCGATGAGCTGGAAGGCCGGGTCGCAGCGGTGATGCTGGTGCCGTACCCGCCGGGCATTCCGCTGATCATGCCCGGCGAACGTTTTACCGAATCCACGCGCTCGATCATCGAATACCTCAGGTTTGCCCGCACGTTCGACACAACGTTTCCGGGGTTCGTAGTCGATGTGCACGGTCTGCAACACGAAGATGAGGGCAATGGGCGGCACTACACCGTCGATTGCGTCAAGGAATGAGGGCTTTTCCGAGTATGCAACCGGTCATGAATCCGAAATACCCAGGGCTGTCGGTGCGGGTCGCCGACGACAGTTTTGCCGAATATATCTGGGGCAGCGATTTCAGTTTCGAGGTGGCCGCCTACGGCGCGGCCGAAATCGGCAAGCCTGTGGCGCAATGGGCCGTGACCGCCATCGTGCCGTATCGCAAGTGCTACGGCATCGATCCGGAGGAGTTCAGCAGTTTTCGCGACGCCGCCGACAGCGCGATCTTCATGGCGTATCTGGAGGACGAGCCGGTCGGTCATCTGGTGATCAGCACCAACTGGAACGGCTTCGCCCATATCGATGAACTGGCGGTGCACGCCCCGGCGCGGCGCCATGGTGTGGCCAAGGCCTTGCTCGACGTGGCGCAGTTCTGGAGCCGCAAGAAAAAGCTGCCGGGAATCATGCTGGAAACCCAGAACAACAACCTCGGCGCCTGCCGTCTGTATGAGCGTTGTGGCTATGTGATCGGCGGCATCGACCACCTGCGCTATCGCGGCATCGATCCGAACACCGCCGAAGTGGCGTTGTTCTGGTATCGATTGTTCGATAACCCGCTGGAACATCCGATCAGTTCGCCAGCATCGCCTCGGCTTGTTCCGTGACGATCCCGAGCAGCGTCTGAATCGCCGCTGACGGCGTGGCGTGTTTGAAGGTCAGGGCATACAGGCTGATCGGCACCGCCGGCGACAGCGGGCAAACATCGAGACCGCCCGCCCGTGCACCGAGGGCGGTGAACGGGTCGACGATCGCCAGGCCTTCGCCGGCCTCGACCATGCTGCGCATCATCTGGTGGGTCTGCACCCGGGTCTGGATGGTCGGCGCCGGGCGCAGGGCCTGAAGCTTGTTTTCCAGGGCCGGGCTCAACGGGTCCTGACCTTCGAGGCCGACCATCGCCTGACCGGCCAGATCCTGCAGGGAAATGTACTTCTGCTTCGGTTGCAGCCAGCCGTGGGGCGCGAGCAACTGCAATTTGCCTTGGGCCAGCGGCTGGCAATCAATGTCGGGATGTTGTGGGTCGTGCAGGCTCAGGCCCAGATCGCTGTCGCGCAGCAGCAGGTGGCGGACGATGTCGCGGGTCGGTTCACTGAGCAGGGTGCAGGGCACGTCGGGCAGGCGCCGGCGCAGGGCGGCGAGGCTTTGCGGCAGCAGTTGCTGGGCCAGCGGCGGGGTGCCGATGATCCGCAGGGGTGGGGCGAGGTATTGCTTGAGACTGCTGGCCAGCCGTTGCACCGGTTCCAGCGCTTCATAGATGTGGCCGATCTCGACTTGCAGCGCCCGGGCCTCCGGGGTTGGCTGAAGTCGTCCGCGTACGCTGGCGAACAGCATGAACCCGAGCTGACTCTCGGCTTCGCGCAAACGCTCCTCGACCTCGGGCGCCGCTAGTTGCAGCCATTCGGCGGCGGTGCCCACGTGACCGGTCTGCAAAAGCGCCTGAATCACCTCGATATGACGTAAACGCATGCGTGAAGTCCATGTCCGGCCGTTGGGGTCAGTGGCTGAATCCTACCCCAACTCGGCGCGGATGACTTCTGCTCATAACGATCGGTTATGAAGCGACCGATGGCTCGGGTTCGCGGATCAGGGTGATGCCCGACTGAACCAGCAGAAACTCGTTGTCGTCGATCTTGTTGACGCGGTCGCCAATCGCCAGTTTGTAGGTGGTAACGGGCTCCGTGCCGGTGAAACCGTCTGCCGACGGGTTGGATTCCTGGAACTCATGCACGGAATAAACGCGGCCTTCCGCATCTCTTGCATGGAACTGACCGACGAGTACTGCTGCCATCTGCTTAGAACCTCTGGAGATAAAACGCTTGATTTGCGGCTTGGTAGACCTTCATCGAGCTTGGTAAGTTTTCCTACAGGAAAAAAATAATCCAGACGCGGGAAATAACCTTCGGCGTCTGGTGAAATCGTCACCGGATCATCTATAACTAGTGGCTCCTCCCACGGACAGTCGAGAGTCTTCCAATGAGCAATGTCTATAACGTCGCAGTAGTGGTCGGCAGCCTGCGCAAGGCGTCCATCAACCGCAAGGTCGCCCTGGCGCTGGCGGAACTGGCACCGGCCAACCTCAAGCTGAACATTGTCGAAATTGGCGATCTGCCACTCTACAACGAAGACATCGACGGCGATTCACCGCCGGCAGCCTACAGCACTTTCCGGCAAAAAGTGGGTTCATCCGACGCTCTGCTGTTTGTCACCCCGGAGTACAACCGCTCGGTGCCGGCGCCTTTGAAGAACGCGATCGATGTCGGTTCGCGGCCATATGGCAAGAGTGTCTGGAGCGGCAAACCGGGGGCGGTGATCAGCGTTTCGCCGGGTGCCATCGGCGGTTTCGGTGCCAACCAGCATCTGCGTCAGTCCTTCGTTTTCCTCAACGTGCCTTGCATGCAGCAGCCGGAAGCCTACCTGGGCGGCGCGGGCACGGCGTTCGACGAGGCGGGCAAACTGAACGAGTCGGTGAAGCCGTTTCTGCAAAGTTTCATCAATGCCTTTGGTGAGTGGGTGGCGCAGCACAAGAAGTGATCCACTGATTTTTCTGACAAGATATCGACCCTGTGGGAGCGAGCCTGCTCGCGATGGCGGTGTATCAGCTGGCACATCAGTTGAATGACACATCGCAATCGCGAGCAGGCTCGCTCCCACAGGTTTTTGTTGTGGCTTGTTTTCTTAACCTGACTGAAGGCTGTCGCGAATGCTCGCTGCGTCACTGATTTTCCTGCTGACCATTACCCTGGTGATCTGGCAACCCAAAGGCCTCGGGGTCGGCTGGAGTGCAACGTTCGGCGCCATCATTGCGCTGATTTTCGGCGTGGTGCACCTGAGCGATATCCCGCTGGTGTGGCAAATCATCTGGAACGCCACCGGCACGTTCGTGGCGCTGATCATCATCAGTCTGCTGCTCGACGAAGCGGGATTCTTCGCCTGGGCCGCCTTGCACGTAGCGCGCTGGGGGCGGGGCAGCGGGCGCAAGCTGTTTGCTTTTATGGTGCTGCTCGGCGCGCTGGTGTCGGCGCTGTTCGCCAATGACGGCGCAGCGCTGATCCTCACGCCGATCGTGATTTCCATGCTGCTGGCCCTGCGCTTTTCCCCGGCGGCGACTCTGGCGTTCGTCATGGGCGCGGGGTTCATTGCCGACACCGCGAGCCTGCCGCTGGTGGTGTCGAACCTGGTGAACATCGTCTCGGCCGACTTTTTCCACATCGGTTTTAACCGCTATGCGGCGGTGATGGTGCCGGTCAACTTCGTCAGCGTCGCCGCCACGCTGGGCATGCTGCTGTGGTTCTTCCGCCGTGATATTCCCAAGGCTTACGACCCGGAACAGCTTGAACACCCGGAAACCGCCATCCACGACAAAGCCACGTTCTACGCCGGTTGGGCGGTGTTGGTGATTTTGTTGATCGGCTGTTTCGCGCTGGAACCGCTGGGGATTCCGATCAGCGCGATCTCGGCGGTGTGCGCGGCGCTGTTGCTGGCGATTGCCGCGCGCGGGCACAAGATCTCCACGCGCAAGGTGATGAAAGAGGCGCCGTGGCAGATCGTGATTTTCTCGCTGGGCATGTACCTGGTGGTCTACGGGCTGCGCAATGCCGGGCTCACCGACTATCTGGCCGGGTGGCTCGATGTGTTTGCCGGTCATGGTGTGTGGGGCGCGGCGATGGGCACCGGGGTGTTGACGGCGTTGTTGTCTTCGATCATGAACAACCTGCCGACGGTGCTGGTCGGCTTGCTGTCGATCGATGCCAGCCAGGCCACGGGTGTGGTGAAGGAAGCGATGATTTACGCCAACGTGATCGGCAGCGACCTGGGGCCGAAAATCACCCCGATCGGCAGTCTCGCGACCTTGCTCTGGCTGCATGTGCTGGAGCGCAAGAACATCCGGATCGGCTGGGGGTATTACTTCAAGGTCGGGATCGTGCTGACGGTGCCGGTGTTGTTGGTGACGCTGGCCGCACTGGCGGTGCGGTTGTCGGTTTAATTCTGCCCCGGCACGTTCGGCCACAGGTCCGACACCAGAAACAGCCGCTCGGCTTCTTCCCATTCGCCCCGGGCGTTTTCGGTCAGGCGCACCATCAGTTGCGCCGGGGCCAGTGGTTCGAGTTCATCGAGCCAGGCCTGCAAATGGCCGTTGCTCCAGGTCTGGTCCGCCGGGTAGTGCGCCGGCGCCAGCCAGGCGTGGCGGGGCAGGGGTTGCCAGCGTCCGTCCGGGCGCTGGGCGACAAACGCCGGCCAGTCTTTCTGATGCAGCCAACTGCCACGCAAATGCTGCGGGTGGGCGCCGCTGGGCGGCACGGACTGACCGGGCCACGGATACAGCAAGTATCCGCCCAGCCACAGTTGCGCGCTGAACGACCTGACATCCAGCGCCGCCAGCACTTCGCGGCTTTCCGGGCGCGCGGAGATCGGCAGCTGATGTTCGCTCAGGTGCGCCAGTTTGCGATCCAGTCGATCATGACAGCCCGGCCCCAGCCACGACGCCGGATCATGACCGTCGCCGTTCTGCGGGCCGAGGTAGAGCTTGATGGCCAGTTCCAGGTGGTGCACGCCGTCGCGATCGCGCAGCAGCATGTCCAGCTCGCCGAGGGTGTGGCCTTCGCGGCGGATCGGCAGGTTGGCGGCGATCAGTTCGATGCCCGGCGCGTGTTTCACCGCAAATTGCCACAACCGCTCGTAATACAGGCCCAGGCGCCGGGTGCGGGCCTGGGACAGCCAGTGCAGCAGGCCGTAACTGTCGCGGTCGAGCTGGCGCAACCAGTGTTCCAGGCGTTCGGGGTCGCTGACCCAGTCGCTGCCCGCCAGCGGATGGCGCTGCGGCCATGGGGTTGCGGCGAGCATCGGCGGGGCGAGGATCACCCACGCCAGATCGCGCACCTCGGGGTGGCGTAACTGGTGGGGCAGCTGAAGCAAATCGGAAAATAGGATCATCTTGCGAGCATAGCCTCAAACACAGGCGCATCCTCGGGGGTGAAAGGATTTTGTCTATCCGGCGCTTTCGCCCATAATCGTACTTTTCGCCGTCTCAGTCCCCCGCAGGAGTCCCATGGAGCAATTTCGTAATATCGGCATCATCGGTCGCCTGGGCAGCTCCCAGGTGCTGGATACCGTCCGCCGACTGAAACGCTTCCTGCTCGATCGTCACCTGCATGTGATTCTCGAAGACACCATCGCCGAAGTCCTGCCGGGCCATGGCCTGCAAACTTCGTCACGCAAGATGCTCGGCGAAGTCTGCGACATGGTCATCGTGGTCGGCGGTGACGGCAGCCTGCTCGGCGCGGCGCGGGCACTGGCCAAACACAATATTCCGGTGCTCGGGATCAACCGTGGCAGCCTCGGTTTCCTCACCGACATCCGCCCCGACGAGCTGGAAATCAAGGTCGCCGAAGTGCTCGACGGCCATTATCTGGTGGAAAACCGCTTCCTGCTGCAGGCCGAAGTCCGTCGCCATGCCGAGGCCATCGGCCAGGGCGACGCGCTGAACGACGTGGTGCTGCACCCGGGCAAATCGACGCGGATGATCGAGTTCGAGCTGTACATCGACGGCCAGTTCGTCTGCAGCCAGAAGGCCGACGGCCTGATCGTGTCGACCCCGACCGGTTCTACCGCATACGCGCTTTCCGCCGGCGGCCCGATCATGCATCCCAAGCTTGACGCTATTGTGATTGTGCCGATGTACCCCCATACCTTGTCGGGCAGACCGATCGTGGTCGATGGCAACAGTGAGCTGAAAATCGTCGTGTCCAAAGATATGCAGATCTACCCGCAGGTCTCCTGCGACGGGCAGAACCACTTCACCTGCGCGCCGGGCGACACCATCACCGTCAGCAAGAAAGCGCAGAAGCTGCGGCTGATCCATCCGCTCGACCACAACTACTACGAAGTCTGCCGGACCAAGCTCGGCTGGGGCAGCAAGTTGGGTGGTGGAGGCGACTGATGCTCGATCCCGCGCGCAGTTATGACCTGATTGGTGACGTGCACGGATGCGCCCTGACCCTGGAACACTTGCTGGACCGTCTCGGTTACCACAAGCAGGGCGGGGTCTGGCGGCATCCGTCGCGCATGGCCGTGTTCGTCGGCGACATCATCGACCGTGGCCCGCGGATTCGCGAGGCGCTGCACATCGTCCACGACATGGTCGAGGCCGGTCAGGCGTTGTGTATCATGGGCAACCACGAGTTCAACGCCCTCGGCTGGAGCACCCCGGCGCCTCCGGGCAGCGGCAAGCAGTTCGTGCGTGAACACACCCCGCGCCATGCCCGATTGCTGCACGAAACCCTGACCCAGTTCGAAGACCATCCGGGCGACTGGCACGACTTCCAGCAGTGGTTCTACCAACTGCCGCTGTTCGTCGACGCCGGACGTTTCCGCGTGGTGCATGCCTGCTGGGATGCCGGCCTGATAGAGCCGCTGCGCGCGCTGTTCCCCGATGGCTGCATCGATGAACACTTCCTCCAGGCGTCGGCGGTGCCAGGCAGTTTCGCCTGCACCGTATTCGATCGCCTGCTGCGCGGCACCGACATGCGCCTGCCGGATGGCCTGACCATGACCAGCGGCGATGGCCTGGTGCGCTCGTTCTTCCGCACCAAGTTCTGGGAAGACGACCCGCAAACCTACGGCGACATCGTGTTCCAACCCGATGCATTGCCGGAACCGGTGGCGCAAAAGCCGCTGACCTCCAGCGAAAAGAATTCCCTGCTGCGCTACGGCGTCGATGAGCCGTTGCTGTTCGTCGGCCACTACTGGCGCAGCGGCAAACCGGCGCCGATCCGGCCGAACCTCGCGTGCCTGGATTACAGCGCGGTGCTCTACGGCAAACTGGTCGCCTATCGTCTGGATCAGGAAACCCGCCTCGATCCGCATAAATTTGTCTGGGTCGACGTCGAGCGGCCGGAGGTGCTGCGATGAGTGCCATAGCGGTCTTGCGTGTGCCGTTGGCGGCGGACCTGAGTGGTTTCGTCAAACTGCTGCAACGCATGCAAGTGCCCCATCGTGTCAGCGAAGAGGCGGGCGAGCAGGTATTGTGGGTGCCCTCGGAAATCAGCGACGACGTACGTTCGCTGTACGAGCGTTTCCCGGCGGGGGACCCCGATCAGCAGCTGGAAATCCCGGTGGTGCCGACGTTCAAGCGCCCGAGCTTTGCCGAGCAACTGAAACATGCCAAAGCCACCGGATTCATTCTGCTGCTGAGCCTGATCGTCGGCGGGTTGACCTTCCTTGGCGATAACCTCGACACCATGCGTTGGCTGACCTTCCTCGATTTCCGCGTGGTCGGCGACTACATCCACTTCACACCACTGGCCGACAGCCTGGCAGCGGGGCAGTGGTGGCGCCTGTTTACGCCGATGCTGATCCACTTCGGCGTCCTGCACCTGGCCATGAACGGCATGTGGTACTGGGAGCTGGGGCGGCGCATCGAGTCGCGCCAGGGCAGCGTCAACCTGATCGGCCTGACGTTGCTGTTCGGCCTGGTTTCCAACTATGCGCAATTCGCGTGGAGCGGCCCGAGCCTGTTCGGCGGCCTGTCCGGCGTACTTTACGGATTGCTCGGTCACTGCTGGATCTTCCAGTTGCTTGCGCCGAACCCGGCCTATCGCCTGCCGCGCGGCGTGCTGGTGATGATGCTGGTGTGGCTGGTGATCTGCATGTCCGGGCTGATCTCGATGATCGGTTTCGGCGAAATCGCCAACGCTGCCCACGTCAGCGGGTTACTCATCGGATGCTTAACCGGTTTGTTGGGCGGTTTGTACAACCGCCGTAAACTGGCCGCCTGAATTTTTTGAATAAAGAGCACGGAGACCCTGATGTCCTCTTTTAACGATTTGATCAAGAACATCACCCCGGACATCTACCAGAGCCTGAAACTGGCGGTAGAAATCGGCAAATGGTCGGACGGTGGCAAGCTCACCGCCGAGCAGCGTGAACTGTCGTTGCAGGCGATGATCGCCTGGGAAATGCAGAACCTGCCCGAGGAAGAGCGCACCGGTTACATGGGCCCGCAGGAATGCGCGTCGAAGTCGATCGAAGTGCCGAACATCCTGTTCAAGTCGGACGCCCTCCATTGATCGAGATCGGCCGCGGTGCAATCAGCAAAATGTCGGCGCGCCTGGACGGGCCGAACGTGCAGTACGCGTTTCGTCTGGATGACGTCGAGGTGCCGGTCAACCCGTTGATCGGCAGCACGGTGCGTCTGGAATACCTGGGGGCGATTCACTGCACCCATTGCGGGCGCAAGACCAAGACCAGTTTCAGTCAGGGTTACTGCTACCCGTGCATGACCAAACTCGCCCAGTGCGACATTTGCATCATGAGCCCGGAGCGCTGTCACTTCGAGGCCGGCACCTGCCGTGAGCCGGAGTGGGGCGAGAAATTCTGCATGACCGACCACGTCGTCTACCTGGCCAATTCGTCGGGGATCAAGGTCGGCATCACCCGCGCCACCCAGTTGCCGACCCGCTGGCTCGACCAGGGCGCCAGTCAGGCGCTGCCGATCATGCGCGTTTCGACGCGGCAGCAGTCGGGTTTCGTCGAAGACCTGTTCCGCAGCCAGGTGGCGGACAAGACCAACTGGCGCGCCTTGCTCAAAGGCGACGCGGCGGCGGTGGATCTGGCGCAGGTGCGCGATCAACTGTTCGAAAGCTGCGCCCCGGGTCTGCAAGGTTTGCAGGAGCGATTCGGTCTCCAGGCCATTCAGACAATTGCCGATGTCGAGCCGTTGGAAATCCGCTACCCGGTCGAGCAGTACCCGGCCAAGATCGTCAGCTTCAACCTGGACAAGAACCCGATTGCCGAAGGCACGCTGCTGGGGATCAAGGGCCAGTACCTGATCTTCGACACCGGCGTGATCAACATTCGCAAGTACACGGCCTATCAGCTCGCCGTGCATCAATAAGGACTTCAGCATGCGCACCGAACAACCGAAGATGATTTACCTGAAGGACTATCAGGCGCCCGAGTACCTGATCGATGAAACACACCTGACCTTCGAGTTGTTCGAGGACCACAGTCTGGTCCACGCGCAACTGGTGATGCGCCGCAACCCGGCCCGTGGCCCGGGCCTGCCGCCGCTGGTGCTCGATGGCCAGCAGCTGGAATTGCTCTCGGTGACCCTGGCAGACCAGGAACTGAGCGCGAGCGATTACCAACTGACTGAAAACCACCTGACCCTGCAACCGGCCAGCGAAACCTTCACGGTCGACACCAGCGTCAGGATCCACCCGGAAACCAACACCGCACTGGAAGGCCTGTACAAGTCCGGCACGATGTTCTGCACCCAGTGCGAGGCCGAAGGCTTCCGCAAGATTACCTATTACCTCGACCGCCCGGACGTGATGAGCAAGTTCACCACCACCGTGGTCGCCGAGCAGCACAGCTATCCGGTGCTGCTGTCCAACGGCAACCCGATCGCCAGCGGCCCCGGCGAAGACGGCCGACACTGGGCGACCTGGGAAGACCCGTTCATGAAACCGGCGTACCTGTTTGCGCTGGTGGCCGGTGACTTGTGGTGCGTTGAAGACAGCTTCACCACCATGACCAACCGCAACGTGGCGCTGCGCATCTACGTCGAGCCGGAAAACATCGACAAGTGCCAGCACGCCATGAACAGCCTGAAGAAGTCGATGCGCTGGGACGAAGAGGTCTACGGTCGCGAGTACGATCTGGACATCTTCATGATCGTCGCCGTGAACGACTTCAACATGGGCGCGATGGAGAACAAGGGCCTCAACATCTTCAACTCCAGCGCCGTGCTGGCCCGTGCCGAAACCGCTACCGACGCCGCGCACCAGCGCGTTGAAGCGATCGTCGCTCACGAATACTTCCACAACTGGTCGGGCAACCGCGTGACCTGCCGCGACTGGTTCCAGCTGTCGCTCAAGGAAGGCTTCACGGTGTTCCGCGATGCCGGTTTCTCCTCTGACATGAACTCGGCCACGGTCAAGCGCATTCAGGACGTGGCGTACCTGCGTACCCACCAGTTCGCCGAAGATGCAGGTCCCATGGCCCACGCGGTGCGCCCGGACAGCTTCATCGAGATTTCCAACTTCTACACCCTGACCGTGTACGAAAAGGGCTCGGAAGTGGTCGGCATGATCCACACCCTGCTGGGCGCCGAAGGCTTCCGCAAAGGCAGCGACCTGTACTTTGAACGCCATGACGGCCAGGCCGTGACCTGCGATGACTTCATCAAGGCCATGGAAGATGCCAACGGCGTCGACCTGACCCAGTTCAAGCGCTGGTACAGCCAGGCCGGCACACCACGTCTGGCGGTGAGCGAGTCTTACGACGCCGCTGCGAAAACCTACAGCCTGACCTTCCGCCAGAGCTGCCCGGAAACGCCGGACAAGGTTGAAAAACTGCCGTTCGTGATCCCGGTGGAGCTGGGCTTGCTCGACAGTCAGGGCAACGAGATTGCCCTGCGTCTGTCCGGCGAAGCCTCGGCCCAAGGCACTAGCCGAGTGATCTCGGTGACCGAAGCCGAACAGACGTTCACCTTCGTCGACATCGCCGAACAGCCGCTGCCGTCGTTGCTGCGTGGCTTCTCGGCGCCGGTGAAACTGAGCTTCCCGTACAACCGCGATCAGTTGATGTTCCTGATGCAGCATGACACCGATGGTTTCAATCGTTGGGATGCCGGCCAGCAACTGTCGGTGCAGGTGCTGCAAGAGTTGATCGGCCAGCAGCAGAAGGGCGAAAGCCTGGTGCTCGACCCACGTCTGGTTTCCGCTTTGCGCACGGTGCTGTCGGACGAGTCGCTGGATCAGGCGATGGTCGCGGAAATGCTTTCGCTGCCAAGCGAAGCCTACCTGACCGAAATCAGCGAAGTCGCCGACGTGGACGCGATCCATATCGCCCGCGAATTCGCCCGTCAGCAACTGGCGGACAATCTGTTCGAGGCGCTGTGGCTGCGTTATCAGGCCAACCGCGACCTGTCGAAGCAAACCCCGTACGTGGCCGAGGCCGAGCACTTCGCCCGTCGCGCGTTGCAGAACATCGCGCTGTCTTACCTGATGCTCAGCGGCAAGCCGGAAGTGCTGGCGGCAACTCTGGAACAGTTCGACACCTGCGACAACATGACCGAGCGCCTGACCGCGCTGGCGGTGCTGGTCAACTCGCCGTTCGACGAGCAGAAAGCGACCGCGCTGGCCAGTTTCGCCGAGCACTTCAAGGACAATCCGCTGGTCATGGATCAGTGGTTCAGCGTGCAGGCCGGCAGCACCTTGCCGGGCGGTCTGGAGCGTGTGAAGGCACTGATGCAGCACCCGGCGTTCAACATCAAGAACCCGAACAAGGTGCGTGCGCTGGTCGGTGCGTTCGCCGGACAGAACCTGATCAACTTCCACGCGGCGGACGGTTCGGGTTATCGCTTCCTGGCGGATCTGGTGATCGAACTGAACGGCTTCAACCCGCAGATCGCGTCGCGTCAATTGGCGCCGCTGACGCGCTGGCGCAAGTATGACGGTGCTCGTCAGGCGCTGATGAAGGCGGAGCTGGAGCGGATTCTGGCTTCGGGGCAGCTGTCTAGTGATGTTTATGAGGTGGTTAGCAAGAGCTTGGCTTGAGGCTGGTCGTTTGGGGTTGGTCTTGAGATGGTGTTTCAACTTTAGATCCAGCCCTCACCCTAACCCTCTCCCGGAGGGAGAGGGGACTGATTGCGGGATGCTTCAGATTTACGCCGACCTGATCCTGCTTTACCGAATCTATAATCGACTCGATTCTTCAGGTCGATGTATCGCGCAATACACCTCGGTCGGCTCCCTCTCCCTCGGGGAGAGGGCTGGGGTGAGGGGGTTGGGTTTCAGCTCCACCGCATTACTTCCGCAGAACCGGCTATAAAAAACGCCGCTCGATGAGCGGCGTTTTTTGTGGGTGGATGAAAAAGGTTTATTGGCGCAAATCAAACCGATCCAGATCCATCACCTTCGCCCAAGCGGCAACGAAGTCGTTGACGAACTTTTCCTTCGCATCGGAGCTGGCATACACCTCTGCCAGCGCCCGCAGCACCGAGTTGGAACCGAACACCAGATCGACCCGGGTCGCCGTCCACTTCACGCTGCCGGTTTTACGGTCGCGGCCTTCGAACTCGGTTTTCGACGTCGGTTTCCATTCCACGCCCATGTCCAGCAGGTTGCGGAAGAAATCGTTGGTCAGTGATCCGGGCTTGTCGGTAAAGACCCCGTGTTTCGTCTTGCCGACGTTGGTGTCCAGCACGCGCAGGCCGCCGATCAACACGGTCATTTCCGGCGCCGAAAGGGTCAGCAGTTGCGCCTTGTCGATCAGCAACGCTTCGGCCGGCACGCGGTAGGTGTTGGCGGCGTAGTTGCGGAAGCCGTCGGTGTGCGGTTCAAGGAAACCGAACGACTCGACGTCGGTTTGCTCCTGAGTCGCATCGGTGCGCCCCGGATTGAACGGCACGGTCACCGTGTGCCCGGCGTTTTTCGCCGCTTGTTCGACACCGGCATTACCCGCCAGCACGATCAGGTCCGCCAGCGAGACTTGCTTGCCTGCCGCCCCGGCGTTGAACTCGTTCTGAATGCCTTCGAGGACTTTCAGCACCTTGTCCAGTTGCTCCGGCTGGTTGGCCTGCCAGAACTTTTGCGGTGCCAGACGCAGACGTCCGCCATTGGCACCGCCGCGTTTGTCCGAGCCCCGGAAGGTCGATGCGGCCGCCCAGGCAGTGGAAACCAGTTCCGAAACGGACAGCCCCGAGGCCAGTACTTTGCCTTTCAGAGCCCTGATATCGCTGTCGTCCACCAGTGGATGCTTGGCCTCGGGAATCGGGTCTTGCCACAGCAGTTCTTCCTGGGGCAATTCCGGGCCGAGATAACGCGACAGCGGGCCCATGTCACGGTGAATCAGCTTGTACCAGGCGCGGGCGAAGGCGTCGGCCAGTTGATCGGGATTGGCCAGGAAGCGCCGCGAAATCTTCTCGTAGGCCGGGTCGAAACGCAGGGCCAGGTCGGAGGTAAGCATGGTCGGGTCGATGCGTTTGTTCGGGTCGTGGGCGTGGGGAATGGTGCCGGCCCCGGCGCCGTTTTTCGGTTTCCACTGATGGGCACCGGCCGGGCTCTTGGTCAGTTCCCATTCGAAGCCGAACAGGTTTTCCAGATAGTTGTTGCTCCACTTTGTCGGGGTGGTGGTCCAGGTCACTTCCAGGCCGCTGGTGATGGTGTCGGCGCCTTTGCCGGTGCCGAAGCTGTTTTTCCAGCCCAGGCCTTGTTCTTCGAGGCCGGCGGCTTCCGGTTCCGGGCCGACGTTATCGGCGGGGCCGGCGCCGTGGGTCTTGCCGAAGGCGTGGCCGCCGGCGATCAGGGCGACGGTTTCCTCGTCGTTCATGGCCATGCGGCCGAAGGTTTCGCGGATATCCTTGGCCGAGGCCACCGGGTCGGGATTGCCTTCCGGGCCTTCCGGGTTCACGTAGATCAGGCCCATCTGCACGGCGGCGAGCGGGTTCTCGAGGTTGCGTTCGCCCTGGTTGGTGCGGCTTTCCTCATTGCCGTGTTCGGCAGGTTCCGCGACCAGTGTTCCTTCGCCCGGCGGCTGCATGGATTCCGGGTCCTTGCCGTAGCGGTTGTCGCCGCCCAGCCACTTGTTTTCCGAGCCCCAGTACACGTCTTCATCCGGTTCCCAGACGTCCGCGCGGCCACCGGAGAAACCGAAGGTCTTGAAGCCCATCGATTCCAGCGCGACGTTGCCGGTGAGCACGATCAGATCGGCCCAGGAAATGTTGCGGCCGTATTTCTGCTTGATCGGCCACAGCAGACGTCGGGCCTTGTCGAGGCTGACGTTGTCCGGCCAGCTGTTGAGTGGGGCGAAGCGTTGCTGGCCGGAGCCGGCGCCGCCACGGCCATCAGCGGTGCGATAGGTGCCGGCGCTGTGCCAGGCCATGCGGATGAAGAGCGGGCCGTAGTGGCCGAAGTCCGCTGGCCACCACTCCTGGGAGTCGGTCATCAGCGCCGTCAGGTCGCGTTTGAGGGCCTGGAAATCCAGGCTTTTGAAAGCCTTGGCGTAGTCGAAGTCCTTGCCCATCGGATCGGATGCGGGCGAGTGCTGACTCAGGATTTTCAGGTTCAGTTGATTCGGCCACCAATCGCGGTTCGTCGTGCCACCGCCGGCGGCGTGATTGAACGGGCATTTCGATTCATTTGCCATGTTCGGGTCCTTATCAGGTCTTCTGCGGCCGGCTCGTGCCGACTTCGGAGTAGTAAGGCTAGACCCGACTCGGCGAGTCAGCTAATAGGCCGACTATTGGAGCGTGATAGGCGCAGTCTCTTACGCGACGAGCCGGGAGCGTGGGCCGGGCAGGGCGCTGAAATGCCCGTGCTTGAGCGATGGTTTGCAATTGTGGGGAAGAAACGTGATGGCCATTGGAAATGTTATTGTATAACATAAAAATGATTTCATCTGATCGATGCCAGTAATACACCCTCTGTAGCGCCGGCATTGATCCTCACTTTTCTGCCTGACGGATCTCTGAAATGCCTTCCCGTTTCCACACCTTCCAACCTCGCCTGACGCTCATGGCCTCGGCGCTGCTGATCGCTTTGCCCGCATTCGCCGCCGACCCGCTGGAACTGCAACCGCAAGTCATCACCGGCAATCCGCTGGGCAGTCAGACCCTGGCTTCGCCCTCGACCGTGTTGAGCGGCGACAGCCTGACGCTGCAACAAAAGGGCAGCCTCGGCGAAACCCTGAACAGGCAGCCGGGCGTGTCGTCGTCCTACTTTGGCCCGGGTGCCAGTCGCCCGATCATTCGTGGGCAGGACGGCGATCGCATTCGCATCCTGCGCAACGGCGTCGGCGCGCTGGACGCCTCGTCGCTGTCCTACGATCACGCGGTGCCGCTGGATCCGGTCAACGTCGAGCGCATCGAAATCGTCCGTGGCCCGGCGGCCTTGCTGTACGGCGGCAGCGCCATCGGCGGGGTGGTCAACACCTTCGACAACCGCATCCCGACCGAAGCCATCGACGGCATTCACGGTGCCGGCGAGTTGCGCTACGGCGGCGCCGACACCACCCGCAGCAGCGCCGGTAAGCTCGAAGCCGGCAACGGCCAGTTCGCCTTGCACCTGGACGCCAGCGCCCGCGAATTCAATGACCTGAAAATCCCCGGCTACGCCAAGACCAGTCGTGAGCGGGCGAACGACGATGGCGATTCGAAGAAGCATCGGCTGGCCAACAGCGATGGTCGTCAGGACGGCGGTGCGGTGGGCGGGTCGTACACCTGGGATGACGGTTACGCGGGGCTGTCGTACAGCAATTACGATTCGAACTACGGCTCGCCGGCCGAAGACGACGTGCGCATCCGCATGGAGCAGGAGCACTACGCGTTTGCCTCGGAAATTCGCAACCTCGACGGCCCGTTCAGCTCGGTGAAGTTCGACGCCGGCTACACCGATTACCAGCACCGCGAAATCGAGGGCGGCGAGGTCGGCACCACGTTCAAGAACAAGGGCTACGAGGCGCGGGTCGAGGCCCGGCATCAGCCGTTGGGGCCGTTCAACGGGGTGATTGGTGCGCAGGTCAGTCGCAACGAATTCTCGGCGCTGGGCGAAGAAGCCTTCGTGCCGCACACCGATACCGATGCCGGTGCACTGTTCATTCTCGAAGAGCTGCAAGCCACGGATCGCCTGCTGTTCACCCTCGGCGGACGCCTTGAACACACCACGGTCGACCCGGACGCCAAAGGCAACGAGCGTTTCGCCAATGCCGATCGCTCCAGCAGCTTCACCGCCGGCAGCCTGTCATCCGGCGCGGTGTACACGCTGACGCCGGTCTGGTCGGTCGCCGCCACGCTGGGCTACACCGAACGCGCGCCGACGTTCTATGAGCTTTACGCCAACGGCGCCCACGTCGCCACCGGCACTTATGAAGTCGGGGATGCGGGGCTGTCGAAAGAGAAAGCCGTCTCCAGCGACCTGGCCCTGCGTTTTGACAACGGTACGCACAAGGGCAGCGTGGGCGTGTTCTATAGCCACTTCTCTAATTACATCGGCTTGCTCAGCACCGGACGCACGCTGAATGACGAAGGGGAGGAGGACGCCGACGGCATCCCCGAATACACCTACTCCGGCGTGCGGGCGCGCTTCAGCGGTATCGAAGCGCAGGATCGCTGGACCCTTGGCGAAAATGCCTACGGCAAGTTTGCGCTGGAGCTGTCGGGCGACTACACCCGCGCCAAGAACCTCGACAACGGCCAGGACCTGCCGCGCATCGCACCACTGCGGTTGAACACCGGTCTGTTGTGGGAGCTGGATCGCTGGGAGGCACGGATCGATGTGGAACACGCCAGTTCCCAGCACCGGGTGCCGGACAACGAAAGCAGCACCGACGGCTACACCACGCTGGGGGCTAATGTGGGTTATCACTTTGATGTTGGCCAGAGCAAATGGCTGGCCTTCGTCAATGCCGAGAACCTGACCAACCAGACCGTGCGTTACGCCAGCTCGATCCTGCGCGATATTGCACCGGCAGAAGGGCGCAGCATTCAGGTCGGACTGCGTACCACCTTCTGATCGTTCACACCGGACGGGCGCCAGCGTCGTTGCGACGCTGGCGTCGACCTCAACTCGATTGAGCGGTGTCTTCTTCCGGGATCTCGTCCAGCAGATCCTGTTGCCCCGGCAGTTCGGTGATCACGCTGAAATCACTGACTTCCACGGCGCCCAGCCCATACCCCAACAAGTGAAACGAAAACGCCTTGCGCGGTTGCGGGTTGTCGAAACTGAAATCCATCTCCAGCGGCTGATCCGCCGTGGCGACCATCTCGGTCGGCAGGCCCAGTTGCACGTCCTGTTCGAACTCCTTGGCCTTGAGCTGAATATACGCCGCCTGCTGCGGATCGACCGAACGCACGGTCAGGCGCACGCGGGTGTGGGAGCCCTTGGGCATTTCCAGGTATTGCGCGCCGATCAGGTTGTCTGCCCAGTCGTCCTTGATCTGCGCTTGCAGCGGGATGACGTTGGCGCTGCCGAACTGATAGCGCTGGTTCAGCGGGGTGCGCAGCAGCGACAGGTCCAGGGCCGAGGCGCGGGCAGCGATGTCCCGGGCATTCTGGCCGCTGGCATTGCCCTTGAACGTGGCGCTTTCGGCGATGAACCCTTCGCTGGCGTAATTGCGGCAACGGCGCGGCATGTCGCATTCAGTCAGCAGGCCGCGACCGTCGTGATAGCGCAGCTTGCCGTTGGTGAACGACATGATTTCGCGGCCCGAATCGTAATCGCGAAACAACGAGCGCCCGCTGAGGGCGGAAGGCACCGGAAAATCGAAGTAATCCAGAATCGACGCGCTCAGATCGACGTGACCGTAGACCCCGGCGTTCAGGCGCGGCAGTTGCGCCTGCTCCGGCGCGAGGGTCAGGTTGAAGCCCCAGGACGACGCGAGGCGTACGCCGTCGATGCCGTGGGACTCGTCCGAAGTGATCACCACCAGCGTGTCTTTCAGCACGCCCTGGCGTTCGAGGCCGCTGAGAAACTGTTCCAGTGCATCGTCCAGATAACCGACGGCGGCCTGCTTGGGCGTGTCGTAGCGTTGCAGGTAATCCTCCGGCGCGGAGTAGGGCTGGTGGGTGCCGACGGTCAGCAGCGTGAGCATCCACGGCTGTTTCTGCTTCTTCAGTTCGCCGACGTATTTCAGCGCGCCTTCAAAGAACGCCTTGTCATCCTTGCCCCACGGGAACTCCAGGTAGTTGGCGTTGGTGAACCATTCCAGGCCATGGGTCGCATCGAACCCGATGTGCGGCATGATCTTGTCTTTGGCCATGAACCGCAGCCCTGCGCCTTGCAGGTAGTGAGTGGCAAAACCGTGCTGACGCAACTGGGCCGGCAGGCACGCCTGATTGCGCTCGTGCTGGGTCAGCATTTCCACGCCTTTGGGCGTGCCGTTGTCGAGCTTGTCGTAATCGCCGCAGAGCATGGCGTACAGACCGCGAATGGTCTGATGGGTGTGCAGCACGTAATCCGGAGTGTTCATGCCGCGCTCGGCCCAGCGGCTGAGGTTGGGCATCAGGTCTTCCTGATAATGGCTGCCGATAGCTTGGCGATTGGCGCCGATGTAGGCGCCCGGAATGCCTTCGAGGGCGACGATCAGCACGTTGCGCGCCTGGCCCTTGGCTGCCAGCAACGAGTGACCGTTCAGATCGACATCGGTGAGCCCGGCCATCGGTGGGGGCGCGACCTGGGTGTCGCCGTCCAGCCATTCTTCGGCCTGCATCTGCACGTCGGCGACCTGCGCGGCGAGCAGTTGGTGCGGCAGGTTGTACAGACGCCACGGGTCGGCATCGCTCGGGTTTAAGTGCTGCGCGCCCCAGTACGCGGAGAACAGCAGTACCGGCGTCGCCCAGGCTGCGCGGGGCAGAGCGGGGAACTTTGTCGCGCGTCGAGTCCAGTGACTCAGCAACCACAGGGTCAAAGCCACCAGCAGCGCAACCGCCACACCGGGGTGGGCGAAGCCGCCGCCGGTGGAGTTCTCCACGAACTGCGGGTCGATCAGGTAATGCAGGTCTGCCACGGTCGGCAGGCGCCCGACCGCGCTGACCAGTTCCGCGGTCGCCACCGCCAGCAATCCCCAGAACAGCAGCACCGGTAGCGCCAGCCACCAGGGACGACGATGCAACAGCACCACCAGCAGACTGCCGATGGACAGATCCGACAGATAACCGAACAGGCTCGACCAGCCGAGCGCCGCGCGAAGGCACACCGGCACGATCAGTACCAGGAAAACCAGAGAAAGAAGGCGGGCATCCAGGCGCCGCAGCCGTTGAAAAAGAGCGCTCACAAAAAAGACCTTCCAGCCATTAAACCGTCATAAAAGTGTGGGCGATGATACCAAGGGTGGGCTGTCTGATCGCCTTTTTAAACGGCTGGGTGATCCGGTCCCGGGAGGCACTCTCAGCCAACCGGATGAGCTGGGGCCTTGATCGGCGACTGTCCTGGCGGTTTTGCGGCTTAAGCGAGGCGGCGGTTTTATTGTTTCAGGCTGTTTAACCGGCCTTTGATCCGTTCCTGCTGCATTTGCGAACCAGTGCGATTTACAATGCGCGACTTCTGATGGAGTCGTTCGTCGTGGATTTACTCGCGCAACTTCACGCGCAGCTCAGCCGCTGGGTGATCGATCCGGTCACCGAACGGTTCCTTGGCCTGTTCGATTTGAACGGCCGCCTCGGTGTGGTGTTTCTGCTCACATCCTACGGCGTGGCATACGGCCTTTATCGCCACCGAAAATCCCGGCACCTGACGCAAGCCCGATCCTTCTGGCAATTTGTCGGCGGCGGTCGTGTTCACGGGCATCGTTCGGCCTGGCTGGATTACCGTTATTACTTCATCAAGGCGATTCTTCGGGTGACGCTGGTGTTGCCCGTGGTCGGCCTCGTCGACCCGCATATTCTGCGTTCGGGCGACTACGCACAGTTTTTCACTCAGTTGTGGGGCGCGCGCGAGCAAGTGCCGGAACACCCGTTGATCGCGTTGTTCTACGGACTGGGCGTGTTCCTGTTCAGGGATTTTCTGCATTACTGGATTCACCGCGCTTTCCATTCCCGCTATCTGTGGGAATTTCACAAGGTTCATCATTCGGCGCCGGTGCTGGTGCCGGCCACCGCCAGCCGGATTCACATTGCCGAATCGATCGTTGAAAGAATCGTCATCACCGCCGGCCTCGGCGCGTTTGCCGGGACGGTCTGGTATGCCTGCGGCGGCGAGATCAGCCGCTACACGCTGTTCGGCGTGACCTGGCTGGCGCTGATTATCAACAGCCTGGGCTCCAATCTGCGGCACAGCCATGTCTGGCTGTCGTTCGGGCCGGCGGTCGAGCATGTGCTCAGCAGCCCGGCCCAGCACCAGATTCATCACAGCGACGCACCGCGCCATTTCAACAAGAATTTCGCGATCAATCTGTCACTGTGGGACTGGCTGTTCGGCACGCTGTACGTCACCACCTCAAAGCCCGAAGCCTTGCGCTTCGGCACGGGCGAGCAGGACCGCACGCGTTATCTGACGCTGTACAGCCTGACCGTCACCCCGTTCGTGGAAACCGCGAAGCGCCTGTCATTGAACGCCGACGGTCTTAGAACCCGGTTCAACCAGCGTACGCCTTGAACGTCGGCATCAGCCTGTTCATCAGTTTTTCGAAGCTGGTTTTCCAGTGATATCAATATGCGATAACGGTATTTAAATTTCGTTTTTTATAGCGATAAAGTCCGGCCTCACAGATTTTCCTGGAAATCACTGCGAGGTTGTCATGGCCCTACCGTTCAAACGTTCTGCACTGACGCTGCTGGCGGCCTCGCTGGCCGGCGCATTGCTCGGCAACACCGCTCAAGCCGAAGGCAAGATCAGCATCGCTCAGCAATTCGGCATCGGTTATCTGATTCTGGATGTGGTGCGCGATCAGCACTTGATCGAGAAGCACGGCAAGGCCCAGGGCCTGGACATCAAGGTCGACTGGAACAGCATTTCCGGCGCCACCGCCATGAACGAAGCGCTGCTCACCGGATCGCTGGACGTGGTCTCGGCCGGTGTGCCGCCGATGCTTACCGTGTGGGATCGCACCAAGGGCAAGCAGAACGTCAAAGCCATCGCTTCGCTGGGTTCGATGCCCAATTATCTGCTGACCAATAACCCGAACGTGAAAACCCTCAAGGACTTCAGCGACAAGGATCGCATCGCCGTACCGGCGGCGGGTGTGGGCTTCCAGTCACGCACGCTGCAGATCGAAACGGCCAAGGAATTCGGCAATGACCAATACAAGAAATTCGACGACATCTCCGTCAGCCTGCCGCACCCGGATGCGACGGCTGCACTGATCGCTGGCGGCTCGGAAATCAACGCGCATTTCTCCAGCCCACCGTTCCAGTATCAGGCACTGCAGAATCCTAACGTGCATAAAGTGCTGAGTTCCTACGACGTGCTCGGCGGCCAGGCCACGTTCAACGTGCTCTACACCACGGAAAAATTCCACGACGAAAACCCGAAAACCTACAAGGCGTTCTACGACGCGCTGGCCGAGGCGGAGAAAATCATCAAGGCCGACAAGCCTGCGGCGGCTCAAGCTTACATTCGGGTTGAACAGTCAAAGCTGCCGCTGGCGCTGGTGGAGAAAATCGTCACCGATCCGGAAATCGATTTCACCGTGGTGCCGCAGCGCACCTTTATCTATGCAGAGAAATTGCAGGAGCTGGGCGTGCTGAAAAACAAGGCGGACAGCTGGAAGGATTATTTCTTTGAAGAGGCGCATGGCGGGGCGGGGAGTTGAACACTCGTCTTTTCTGAACAGTCCGCACGTCCGTTCGCCGGGTGAGCGACAAACCCGTGTCTATAGTGAGAGGGCTGTGTGAAACGGGTGGCGCACCTCAAGGCTGCGACGGGAGGCGCCGAGTGAACAATCTGCTGTTTTTCATTCAGGAGATCGCCATGAGTCAGATCGAAAAAGTCCTCTACACCGCGAAAACCCACACCACCGGCGGACGTGACGGCGCATCGCGCAGTTCCGACGGGATCCTCGATGTAAAACTGTCGTCGCCCGGTTCCAGTGGCGGCGGGACCAATCCGGAACAATTGTTCGCCGCAGGCTGGTCGGCATGTTTCATCGGCGCGATGAAAGCGGTGGCGGGGCAGCAGAAAATCAGCCTGCCAGCGGACCTCGCGGTGGATGCCGAAGTGGACCTGGGCACTAATTCGGGAGGGTATCTCCTGCAGGCGCGACTGAATGTAAGCCTGCCGGGCATGGAGCGCGGCGCGGCGCAGCAGCTGGTGGATGCGGCGCATCAGGTGTGCCCGTACTCCAAGGCCACGCGCAACAATATCGAGGTCGAATTGAAACTGGTCTGATATCCAGATGCAAAAGGGGCGGCATGATCGTCGATCATGCCGCCCCTTTTGTTTTTTGAGGCCGTAAATCTGTCCGTCGACGATCAATGCATCTTGCTGTGATCGTGGCCTTCCATGGTCAGCGCCTTGACCGGCGCTTTCACTTCAACGGTTTCCTTTTCGCCCTTGGCGTTTTCCACGGTCAGGGTCAGCGGCACGCTGTCGCCTTCCTTCAGTTGAGCGGTCAGGCCCATCAGCATTACGTGGTAGCCATTCGGGTCGAAGTTGACGGCTTTGCCCGCCGGCAGGTCCACCGATTTCACCGGGCCCATGCTCATCACGTCGTTCTTCATGGTCATCTCATGAATCTGCACGTCCTTGGCCGCTGGCGAGGCAACGCTGAGCAGCTTGCTGTCGCTGTCGGCGGTGACGGTCATGAACGCGCCGCTGGCCGACTGGTTTGGCACGGTCGCGCGCACCCAGGCGTCGTCGACCTTTGTCTGCGCCGATACCTGGAAAGCCAGGCCCAGCAGGGACAGGCCCAGTGCGGCACGTTTGATGTGGTTCAGAAAAGGGTTCATCAGCAGACCTCCATGACGGTAAGCAAATCTTCCGTGCACTCTTGTGCAGAAAGCGATTGAGACAGGCCCACACGCAAGTTGCCCCGGGTGTCGTAGACATAACTGGTGGCGGTGTGGGAGAGGGTATAGGTGTCGCCGGCCGGGACTTTTTCGTAGAACACGTCGAATTCCTTGGCGGTGGCCTTGGTTTCTTCGAGGGTGCCGTACAGCGCGACGAAGCTCGGGTCGAAGGTCTTGACGTAGGCGTCGAGGATTTCCGGGGTATCGCGTTCCGGGTCAAGGGTGATGAACACCACTTGCAGGATGTCACCGTCCTTGCCCATCAACTTCTTGATTTTTGCGGCGCGGGCCAGCGTCGTCGGGCAAATCGCCGGGCACTGGGTGAAACCGAAGAAGATCATCGGCATCAGGCCGCGAAAGCTCGACAGCGTCACGGTGTTGCCTTCGGTGTCCTTGAGCTTGAAGGTGCGTCCGAGGATCTTGTCGCTCAGATCCTTGCCGTACTTGTACGACAGTTCGCCGCGGGTGTCGCAGCCGGCGAGCAGGCCGAGACCGAGTACGCCCATTCCCGCAAGCACCTTGCGGCGAGTCAACAAAGCCGTCATTTCATACCGCCCTTTGGAGCCCGCCGGTCGGCAGGACAGGCGGGGGGGTTAACCGTAAAAGCGGCGCATGATACCAAAATGATCCGGCAGGTCGGTTTTTGATCACCTGTCAATGTCGGAACAGGCGACAAAAGGTGTAAGAAAAAATGACTCAAGGCGATGGTGGAAGCGGCTCGACCGGGCTCCAGCCACCACCCAGCGCGGTGTACAGGTTCACTTGCGCGACCAGTTGCGCCAACCGATCGGTAATCAGTCCTTCCTGGGAACTGAACAGCGAACGCTGGGCATCGAGGAACGTCAGGCTACTGTCGACGCCGCTCCGGTAACGGTGCTGCGCCATGTCGTAATAATCCTGGGTCGCCTGCACCAGGTCGCGCTGGGCCTGGAGTTGCTGTTCGTAGGTCTGGCGCGCCGCGAGGCCGTCGGACACTTCCTGGAATGCCGTCTGAATGGTCTTTTCGTACTCGGCGATGGTGATGTCTTTTTGCAGCTTCGCGTAATCCAGGCTGGCGCGCAGACTGCCGGCATTGAAGATCGGAAGGTTGATCTGCGGCTGGAACGTCCAGGCCCCGGAGCCGCCCTTGAACAGCCCGGACAGATCACGGCTGGACGTCCCGGCATTGGCGGTCAGGCTGACACTCGGGAAAAACGCCGCCCGCGCCGCGCCGATGTTTGCATTGGCGGCACGCAGCTTGTATTCGGCCTGGAGAATGTCCGGCCGGCGTTGCAACAAATCCGACGGCAACCCGGCCGGCACGGTTGCCACCAGATCACTGTCCAGCGGACGCGCTGGCAGGTGCTCGGGCACCGGCGCGCCCACCAGCAGCGTCAGGCTGTTCAAGTCCTGGGCGACTTGGCGCTGATAACGGGCCAGGCTCGCGCGGGTGCTGTCGACACTGGTCTGCGCCTGAATCTGATCCAGCGCCGAGGACTTGCCGGCCTCGCGGTTACGAGTGGTCAGGTGCAGGCTGCGCTCGTCGGCGGCCAACGTTTCCCGAGCCAGCGCCAACAACTCCTGATCGGCGCGCCAGGTCAGGTACGCGTTGGCGACGTTGGCCACCAGACTCAATTGCGCACTGCGCCGGGCCTCTTCGGTGGACAGCCAGGTCAGCAGCGCCTGCTCGCTGAGGCTGCGCACCCGGCCGAAGAAGTCCAGTTCATAGGCGCTGATGCCCAGATTCACCGAGTAGGTCGAGGTGATTGCCGCTTGGGTGCGAGTCACGCTGGACGGCAGCCGCTGACGCAGCTCGTTGGCGTTGGCCGACACCGCCGGCAGCAGGTCGGCGCGCTGGATGCGGTATTGCGCCTGAAACGCCTCGACATTCAGGGCAGCTACCCGCAGATCGCGATTGTTGACCAGCGCGCTTTCAATCAATTGCTGCAACGCCGGGTCATTGAACAGCGCGCGCCAGTCTTCCACCCGGGGCGTGACCGGGGATTGCGCGGCATACGCCGGACCTTGCGGATACTGCGCAGCGCTCGGCGATGCCGGTCGCTGGTAATCGGGAATCAGTGAGCAACCGCCCAGCAGCAGCGCAGCGGACAGCAGGGAAATCGGCAATCTGAACATCAAACAGCCTCGTTCACGAATGAGAGCGGACGCCGGGCGCCCGTGATGAGAAAAACGCCGGATCAGGCCCCGGCCATCCATTTCGCCAGACCGTGTCGCCCGCTGACCCCAAGCTTGGCGGCCGCGCGCTTGAGGTAGGTCTCGATCGAGCTGTTCTTGACTCGCAGCTTTTCCGCCATCTGCGGCACGGTGCCGCCGGTCAGCAGACCCAGGCAGACTTCTTTCTCGCGCACCGACAATGTGATGTCGCCCAACGCCAGGCGTTCGTCGAACACCTGTTGCAACGGCGTCTGGGGTTGATCGGCTTGTGGCGCGCGGGGTTGGCGGGCGATGGCTTGTCGACTGATGTGCGCGTGGCGCTCGATCAAGGGCAACAGGGTGTCGGACAGGCGCTTGAGAAACGACAGCTCCGGCAGGGAAAACACCCGATGCGTGTGGGGACGGTAGAACGAAATGACGCAACGGCGATTGGACGTGCGAGACACCAGATTGCATTGGTGGACGCTGTGGTGCGGGTGTCGATGCTGGAGCGAGGCTTTCAGTTGAATCAGTAGCGAGTCGTTCATCTCGATCATCTGTTGCAGCAACGGGTGGTCGTCCGGGTGCTGCAACGGATCCGGGGGCGGAAAGGTGTCCGGCAAACCGGCACTGCCCAACGCCTTGATCTCGACCACGCTTGAGTCCCGTTCATCCAGGGTCCATTCACTGAGATGGACGCGATTGACGGGTACGAGGTTGTCGACCAACTGGAACATGTTCGTGGCAAAACGCTCGTTGCCGGTGCTGGCGATCAACTCCCCCAGCTGCCAATAAAAGTGCGGATTTTCCATGTTGCGAAGACTGCCGGTCAGATTCATATCCTTGTCATCCCTGATTTAGAGCCATTGCCGAATCGTCTGCCGTGCATGCACCCCTGAAGCGCCCACCCAGTCTTTTCTCCTTGAAATCGTCTGGAGCGGGATTTAAGCCTATGCATTTGTCCTACGTCTGTAGGGGAAAACAGGGACACAAAGTGCCACTATTTCCGAAAAAATGGCGTCACGTTTCTGTCAGGTGAATGTGCAAGGTCGCGTAGTCCGTGACTGTACGGTCTAGTACGAACCCCGAAATCCGGGGATCGGACCGCCGCACCCTTCAGTGCGGGACGCTAGCGGCCACGCAAGTGTGGCGATTGTCCTACAGGATTTTCAGTCATTTCTTTCCGAACTTTTAGGGAAATCGCTGACTTCTCAGGCCCTGTTGGCTCGCACAACTGTACAAAGTGGGGAGTGTTGTCCGGGTTTTTCGTGTCACGCGGATTTCGGGGCCGATGCTTGAATACGCGCCAAATCACGTGAGATGGATCTTATGAACCAATTTGCTGCCGATGCGGCGGACGGTCTGTCCGCGATCTCCGAGGCCTTCCCGTTGACCGCTGCGCAGCGTGACATCTGGCTCGACCAACTGCGTCAGGGGAATTCGCCGATGTACAACATCGGTGGCTATGTCGAACTGACCAGGTCGCTGGATCCGGCGCTGATGCAGGCGGCGCTTGAAGGTCTCGTGGCCCGGCATGACGCGATGCGCACCAGCCTGCTGCCGGGGGCCGGCGATGATGGGCTGCCGTTGCAGCGTTTTGCCAGGTCCATGCCGGTGCCGATGCCGGTGCACGATTTACGCAGCCATCCCGATCCATACGCCGCAGCGCGCCAACTGACGCAGGAAAACATCGAGCAGCTGTTTACGCTGGACGGCGGGCCGTTGTTCCGGTTTCGTCTGCTCTGGCTCGATGACGACTGCCATTGGCTGTCACTCCAGGCCCATCACCTGATCGTCGATGGCTGGGGTTTCGGCGAGATGCTCAAATCCCTCGACGAGATCTACAACGCGCTGGCGCTCGGGCAATTGCCGCCCGATTCGGCGCCGTCCTATGTCGATTTCATCCGTGACGATGCGCGGTATTTTCAGTCCGACCGTTACGCCCGTGACCGGGCGTATTGGCTGGACAAATACCAACATCGGCCCGAGCCGCTGTTGTTGCCGCGCTATCAGGAACGCTTTGCCAGCGCTGCGGCACCGACCCGGATTTTCTCGCAAGTCTTTCCGGCTCGCTTGCACGAGCGCATGAAGCAGGTGGCCCGAGAGTACGGCGCGTCGGCGTTTCATGTGTTGCTGGCAGCGATCCATGTGTATTTCAGCCGCAGCGCCCAGCGTGACGAATGGGTGGTGGGCGTGCCGCTGCTCAACCGCTCCGGCGCCCGGTTCAAATCGACCCTGGGGCTGTTCACCCAGGTCAGCGCGGTGCGCATGGGGTTTGGCCGCGAGTTGTCATTCAAGACGCTGGTCAAGGCGATTCACGACGAGTTGAAAAAAGACTTTCGCCACCAGCGTTTTCCCTTGAGCGAAATGAACCGTGCCCTCGGCTTGCTGCGCGAGGATCGCTCGCAGTTGTTCGAAGTGACCGTGTCCTATGAGCGCGATGCGCATGAATACCGCTACGGCGAGGCGCAGGGGCGGGTGGTCAAAGTGTCGAACCACGCAGAGGGCACGCCGTTGTCGGTGCACCTGCTGAGCAGCCGTGGTGACTACGAGGACAGTTTGTACATGGTGTACAACGAGGCCTACTTTGACGCCGAAGAAATCGCGGCGCTGAGCGGGCGCTTGCTGTGGGTGCTGGAGCAGGGGCTTGAAGACCCGGCGCTGATGGTGGGTGATTTCAGCCTGAGCCTGCCGACCGAATCGGCGCTCTTGCAGCAGTGGAACGACACACGCGCGCAATACCCTCAAAACCTGACCATTCACCAGCGCATCGAAACGCAAGCGGCGGCACGACCGGATGCGGTAGCGGCTGAATCCCGAGGACAACGGCTGACCTATGCCGAGCTGAACCGACAGGCCAACGCCCTGGCCCATCATTTGATCGGGCTCGGCGTGCGACCCGATGACCGCGTGGCGCTGGTCGCCCGCCGTGGGCTGGACACGCTGGTCGCGCTGCTGGCGATTCTCAAGTCCGGCGCCGGTTATGTACCGGTCGATCCGGCTCATCCTGCGGAACGGCTGAGCTATTTATTGCGCGACAGTGCTCCGGTCGTGGTCCTGACCCAACGCGATCTGCGCGAACGTTTGCCGGTGCTCGACGTGCCGGTGATTGAAATCGATTCGCGTGCCTGGCCGATCAACGATCTCAACCCTGATGCTTCGGGTCTGACCACTGCACATCTGGCCTACGTGATCTACACCTCCGGCTCCACCGGCCAGCCCAAGGGCGTGATGGTCGAGCATCACACGTTATCGAACCTGGTCGACTGGCATTGCACGGCCTTCGACCTGAGCGCCGGTTGCCACACTTCAAGTCTCGCCGGCTTCGGCTTCGACGCCATGGCCTGGGAAGTCTGGCCCGCGCTGTGTGCCGGCGCGACCCTGCACCTTGCGCCGTCCCGTGACGGCGGCGAAGACATCGACGCGCTGCTCGACTGGTGGCGTGCGCAACCGCTGGACGTGAGTTTTCTGCCGACCCCGATTGCCGAGTACGCCTTCAGCCGTCACCTCGAACACCCGACCCTGCGCACACTGCTGATCGGCGGTGATCGACTGCGCCAGTTCAATCACCAGCAGACGTTCGCGGTGATCAACAACTACGGCCCGACCGAAGCGACGGTGGTCGCGACCTCGGGCCGAATCGAACCGGGCCGGGCGCTGCACATCGGCAAACCCGTGAGCAATGCCACGGCCTATTTGCTGGATGACCGACAACGCCCGGTGCCGATTGGCGTGGCCGGTGAGCTGTACGTCGGTGGCGCCGGGGTGGCGCGGGGTTACTTCAACCGGCCGGAGCTGACCGCCGAACGCTTTCTCGACGATCCTTTCAGCCGCCAGCCCAATGCGCGGATGTATCGTACCGGCGACCTCGCACGCTGGCGCCCTGACGGCACTATCGAATACCTGGGCCGCAACGACGATCAGGTGAAGATCCGTGGCGTGCGCATCGAGCCCGGTGAGATCGAAGCCGCTTTGAGCAGCCATGAATCCGTGCGCGATGCGGTGGTGCAGGTGCGCGACGGGCAATTGCTGGCCTGGTTCACCGAACGCCAGCCGCTGGATATCACGCAGCTGCATGCTCACCTCAAGACCCGTCTGCCCAGCGCGATGCTGCCATCGGCCTACGTGCGCCTGACGGCGCTGCCGCTGACGGCCAACGGCAAACTGGATCGTCAGGCGTTGCCGGCGCCGGGGCCGGAGGCGTTGATCCGCCGCGAATATGAAGCCCCGCAAGGCGACGTCGAAATACTGCTGGCGCAGATCTGGGCTGAGGTGCTGCAAGTCGAAAAGGTCGGGCGTCACGATCACTTCTTCGAGCTGGGCGGGCACTCGTTGCTGGCGGTCAACCTGATCGAACGCATGCGCCAACTCGGCATGAGCAGCGATGTGCGCGTGCTGTTCGGCCAGCCGACCCTGGCGGCACTGGCCGCATCGGTGGGCACTGGCCGCGAGGTCGAAGTGCCGGCCAACCGCATTCCGCAAGGTTGCACGCGGATCACACCGGACCTGTTGCCGTTGGTTGAACTGGATCAGGCCACCCTCGACCGGATCATCGCCACGGTGCCGGGCGGGGCGGCCAACGTGCAGGATATTTATCCGTTGGCGCCGTTGCAGGAAGGCATTCTTTATCACCACATCACTGCCGCGCAGGGCGATCCGTACCTGCTGCAATCGCAGCTGGCGTTCGACAGCGTCGAGCGGGTCGAGGCCTATGCGGGCGCGTTGCGTCAGGTCATGGCGCGCCACGACATCCTGCGCACTGCGGTGGTCTGGGAAGGTTTGACCACTGCGGTGCAGGTGGTCTGGCGCGAAGCCGAACTGCCGGTGCAGGAAATTACCTTCGATCCGGCCGAGGGCGATGTCCTCGCGCAACTACACGCGCGTTTCGATGCTCGTCGCTATCGCATCGACGTCAGTCAGGCGCCGCTGATCCGGCTGATGTATGCGCGCGATCCGGCCCACGGGCGGATCGTGGCGATTCTGTTGTTCCATCACCTGGCGCTGGATCACATCGCGCTGGAAGTCCTGCGCCATGAAATGCGCGCCAACTTGCTTGGGCTGAGTGAGCCCTTGCCGCCAGCGGTGCCGTATCGCAATTACGTGGCCCAGACCCGGCTCGGTGTCAGTGAGCAGGAACATGAAGCGTTCTTCCGCGAGATGCTCGCCGACATCGACGAGCCGACATTGCCGTTCGGATTGCAGGACGTGCAGGGCGACGGGCGCGGCATCGATGAAGCCGTACGCACGCTTGCGCCTGAACTGGATCGGCGTTTGCGTGTTCAGGCGCGGCAGGCCGGCGTCAGCGTGGCCAGCCTGATTCACCTGGCCTGGGCCCAGGTGCTGGCGGCGACCTCGGGGCAGGAGCACGTGGTGTTTGGCAGCGTTTTTATGGGCCGGATGCAAGGCGGCGAGGGCGCGGACCGGGCGCTGGGCGTGTTCATCAACACCTTGCCATTGCGGGTGGACATGAACCGTGGCGTGCGCGATGCGGTGCTGCTCACCCACGCCCGACTGACCGATTTGCTTGGGCACGAACATGCGTCACTGGCGCT
This sequence comes from Pseudomonas sp. CH235, assembly GCF_004368175.1. Lineage (NCBI taxonomy): Bacteria > Pseudomonadati > Pseudomonadota > Gammaproteobacteria > Pseudomonadales > Pseudomonadaceae > Pseudomonas > Pseudomonas sp. CH235. Next base: position 8,683 of record NZ_RRZJ01000021.1, on the reverse strand, counting down.
GGCCCAGCGTTGCAGCGGCGTTGCGTCACCGGCGCCGCTGTTCAGTGCGTTGCTCAACTATCGGCACACCGAACTTGAGGCGCAGGAAGCGGCGTCGGACCCAGCCTGGCAAGGCATTCAGACCCTGGAGAACGAAGAGCGCACCAACTACCCGCTGACCCTGAGCGTCGATGATCTGGGCAGCGCTTTGCAGATCACCACGCGAACCCTGATGAGCATCGGTGCGCAGCGAATCGGCGACTACGTGCAAACCGCGTTGCAGACGCTGGTGGATGCGCTGGAGCAAACTCCGCAACAGCCGCTGAATCGCTTGCCGATCCTGCCGGCGGCGGAGCTTGAGCAACTGCTGGTCGAGTTCAATGCCAGCGAAGTCGATTGCCCGCTCGATCAGCCGCTTCAGATGTTGTTCGAACGACAAGTACAGCGCAGACCCGACGCCATCGCATTGCAGGCTGGCGAGCAACAACTGACCTATCGCCAGCTGAACGAACAGGCCAACCGTCTGGCGCATCATCTACGCGAGCACGGCGTGCAGCCCGATTCGCGGGTGGCGATCTGTGTCGAGCGCAGCCCGGATCTGATAGTCGGCCTGCTCGGCATTCTCAAGGCCGGCGGTGCTTACGTGCCGCTGGATCCCGACTATCCGCTGGATCGCCTGCATTACATGCTGCAGGACAGCGCCCCGGTGGCGGTGCTGGTACACGAGACCACCCGCAATCTGTTGGGCGAGCCGGGTGTGCCGGTCATCGATTTCGACCGTTGCACCTGGCAGCACGCGTCCGCCGACAACCTGAAAATACCGGGTCTGAGCGCTGCGAACCTGGCCTACATGATCTACACCTCGGGCTCCACCGGTACGCCGAAAGGCGTGATGATCGAGCACCGAAGCGCCTGCAACATGGTGCACTGGGGCTCGCAGATCAGTCCGCCGACCGAACATGGCGCGCTGTTGCAGAAGGCCCCGTTCAGCTTCGACAGTTCGGTGTGGGAGATTTTCTGGCCGCTGTGTTCCGGCCTGCGGCTGGTGCTGGCGCGTCCCGACGGCAACCGCGATTCGGCCTATGTGACTCAGGTGATTCGTGAACGGCAGATCACCGTGGTCAAGTTCGTGCCGGCGTTGCTGCAACAGTTCATCGAACAGGACGATGTCAGCCAGTGCACCAGCCTGACTGACGTGCTCAACGGTGGCGGTGAACTGACCGCCGCACTGGCCCGGCGTGTCCGCGAGCGCCTGCCGTGGGTACGTCTGCACAACGTCTATGGCCCGACCGAAACCACGGTCGACAGCACCGGCTGGACGCTGGAACCGGATCAACCGGTGCCGGAAGCCGTGGTGCCAATCGGTAAGGCCTTGAGCAACACCCGACTCTACGTGCTGGATGCCCACGATCAACCGGTGCCGTTCGGTGTGAGCGGACATTTGCACATCGGCGGGGTCGGGGTCGCGCGGGGTTATCTGGGGTTGCCGGACATGCAGGCCGAGCGCTTCATCGACAGCCCGTTCGTGGCCGGTGATCGCTTGTACCGCACCGGCGATCTGGTGCGCTACCGGGCGGACGGCAACCTTGAATTCCTCGGCCGCAACGACTTCCAGATCAAGCTGCGCGGCTTGCGTCTGGAACCGGGGGAAATCGAAGCGCGGCTGATCGAGCACCCGGCGGTGCGTGAAGCGGTGGTGCTGGTGCGTGACGAGCGACTGGTGGCGTATTTCACCGTGCGCGAAGGCTTCGACGCGCCTCCCATCGAAACCTTGCGCTCACACGTGCTTGAGCGCTTGCCGGAGTACATGGCGCCGGGTGCTTACGTGAAGATCGACGCATTGCCCCTGACCCCGAACGACAAGGTCGACCGCAAGGCTTTGCCGGCACCGGGGGCAGAGGCGGTGCTCAGTCGCCGCTACGAGGCGCCCGAGGGCGAAGTCGAAATCCGGCTGGCGCAGATCTGGGCCGAGGTGTTGCAACTGGAGCAGGTCGGGCGCAACGACCACTTCTTCGAACTCGGCGGGCATTCGTTGCTGGCGGTCAGTCTGGTGGCGCGCATGCGTCAGGCCGGGCTGCACGTCGATGCGCGGACGCTGTTCAGCCAGCCGACTCTGGCCGCGCTGGCGGCGCAGACTTCGGATCGGGCCAAACAGGTGGAAGTCCCGCAAACCACCATACCGACGCTCAATCGCAAACGTCGGCTCTGAGGCGACATCGGCGTCGACTCGCGGTTCCCGTGAATCGACGCCATGACTGTCCGGTCACGGGGCTTGTCCCTGCTTCCCATGTCAGACACCCAAGCCCCGATGTTTTAGCTTTTCCGGGCTGCGCGCGGCCGCACGGACTCACCACTGCGCGCTCCTTTTTCCCGAATTTACAGCAGGTTACCCCCATGCAATTTCGCGAGCTGATGGCTGTTATTTCCACCCATGCGATCCGCCTTCAACAGGACGATGAAGACCTGGTCATTCTGGGCAACGACGACGCGCTGGACGACGCGTTGTGGGACAGCCTCGCCAAGCACAAGGCGCAGTTGCTGGAGCTGGTGGCGAGCCACGGCGGCGACTGGTCGAGCCCGGCGCTGCGCATCACCCCGGACATGTTGCCGCTGGTGCAACTGGATCAGCTGGCCATCGACCGCATCGTCGCCACCGTGCCGGGCGGTGTGGCGAATGTGCAGGACATCTATCCGCTGGCGCCGTTGCAGGAGGGGCTGCTTTATCACCATCTCTCCGCGCCGGAGGGGGATCCCTACGTGTCGCAGGCGCGGTTCACGTTCGACAGTCGCGGACGGCTGGATACATTCACCGACGCGCTGCGTCGGGTGATCGGGCGCCATGACATTTTGCGCACCGCCATCCTCTGGGAGCATCTGGACGATCCCGTGCAGGTGGTCTGGCGCGAAGCCCCGCTGGTCAGTGAGGAAGTCGATCTGAATGATCGCGAGGACGTACTCGCGCAATTGCTGGCACGCCACGACCCGCAGTACTTTCGCCTCGACCTGCAACAGGCCCCGTTGCTGCGGCTGGTGTTCGCCGAGGATCCGGTCAACGACCGGGTGGTCGCATTGTTGCTGTTCCATCACATGATCATGGATCACGTCGCGCTCGATGTGGTACGCCGGGAAATTCAGGCTTACCTGTCAGGCCGCGATGCCGAAGTCGCGAGGGCGGTGCCGTTTCGCGACCACCTGGCGAGGGCACGTCTGGGGTCGGATGAGCAAGCGCACCAGGCATTTTTTCGCGAGATGCTCGGCGACATCGACGAGCCGACGCTGCCGGGTGGCTTGCATGATGTACAAGGTGACGGTCAGGGCATCGAGGAAGTCTCGTGCATGCTCGACAGCGATCTGAGCCAGCGCTTGCGTACCCAGGCGCGACAATCAGGCGTGAGCGTGGCGAGCCTGATGCACCTGGCCATGGCACGCGTGCTGGGGCAGTTGTGCGGGCGCTCGGCGGTGGTGTTCGGCACCGTTCTGCTGGGACGGATGAATGCGGCTGACGGTGTCGAGCAAGCATTGGGGATGTTCATCAATACGCTGCCTTTGCGGGTGGATGTCGGCGGGTCGAGCGTTCATGACGGCGTGCTGGCGACGCACCGACGCCTGACCGCGCTGCTCGCCCATGAGCAGGCGTCCCTGGCACTGGCCCAGCGTTGCAGCGCCGTTGCGGTGCCGACGCCGCTGTTCAGCGCCATGCTCAACTACCGCCACAGCAGCGTGGAGGAAGTCGCCGAGGTGATCGAGCTGTCGCCGGGGGTGCACGTGTTGGGTGCCCGCGAGCGCACCAACTACCCGCTGACTGTCAACATCGATGACCTCGGTCAGGACCTGCGCATCACGGTGCTGGCCGACGCGACGCTTGGCGCCTCCCGAATCGCCGGATACCTGCGCACGGCACTGGGCAGTCTTGTCGATGCGCTGCAGAACAACCCGCAAGCCGCATTGCACAGCCTCAACATCCTGCCGCCCGCCGAGCGTGAGCACTGGTTGTATGGCGTCAATTCACCGAAGGCGACGTTTCCCGACACGCCGTTGATCCATCAGCAATTCGAAGCGCATGCGCACACCCGGCCCGAGGCAGTCGCGTTGCTGTTCGAGGGCAGGACTTACAGTTATGAGGCACTCAACCGACAGGCCAACCAGGTAGCCCATCGTTTGCTCGCCCTTGGCATCCGTCCGGATGACCGGGTAGCGATCTGCGTCGAGCGCGGCCCGCAAATGATCGTCGGCCTGCTCGCCGTGCTCAAGGCGGGTGCCGGTTATGTGCCGATCGATCCGGCTTATCCGCTGGAGCGCATCACCTTCACCCTGCAAGACAGTGCGCCGGTGGCGGTGCTGATGCAGGCAGCGACTCTGGATCGGATTGCCGGGCTATCCGTGCCGCAGATCGACCTCGATAACGACGATTTGCAGACCGAACCTGAATTCAACCCGCAGATCCCGGACTTGAATCCGGCGCATCTGGCCTACGTAATCTACACATCCGGCTCCACCGGGCTGCCCAAAGGGGTGATGGTCGAGCACCGCAACGTGGCACGCCTGTTTGGCGCGACCCACGATTGGTTCCGGTTCAATGCGCAAGACGTCTGGGCGTTGTTTCACTCGTTTGCCTTTGATTTCTCGGTCTGGGAAATCTGGGGTGCGCTGGCGTACGGCGGACAGTTGCTGGTGGTGCCGCACCACATCAGCCGCTCGCCGGACGAGTGCTATGCGTTGCTCTGCCGCTCGGGCGTCACTGTACTCAACCAGACGCCAAGCGCGTTTCGGCAGTTGGTCGCCGCTCAGGGCCGCAGCCTGTTGCAGCATTCGCTGCGCGAGGTGATTTTTGGCGGTGAGGCGCTGGAGCCGGGATCGCTCAAGCCCTGGTATGCGCGGGTCGGCAACGCCGGCACCCGGCTGGTGAACATGTACGGCATCACCGAAACCACGGTGCATGTGACCTACCGTCCGTTGGTGGCGGCAGACGCACAATTGACCGCCAGCAGCCCGATCGGCGTGCGCATTCCCGACCTGCAGCTGTACGTCCTCGATGCTCGGCGGGAGCCAGTGCCAGCCGGGGTGACCGGTGAGTTGTATGTGGGTGGCGCCGGGGTTGCCCGTGGTTACCTGAATCGTGAGGCGTTGACCGCCGAGCGCTTCATTGCCGACCCGTTCAGTGGGCATGCCCAAGCGCGTTTGTACAAGACCGGTGATCTGGCACGCTGGACGGTGGAGGGCGAACTCGAATACCTGGGACGCAACGATGACCAAGTGAAAATCCGTGGTTTCCGTATCGAACTTGGCGAGATTCAGGCACGTCTTGCAGCCTGCGACGGCGTGCGCGATGCGCTGGTGATCGCCCGCGAGGACAGCCCCGGCGACACGCGTCTGGTGGCCTACTGGCTGGCCGCCGAAGGTGTCGAACCGAGCGTTGCGCAATTGCGCGATCACCTGCTGGCATCGCTGGCCGAGCATATGGTGCCGGGCGCGTTCGTGCGCCTCGATGCCTTCCCGCTGACGGCCAACGGCAAACTCGATCGCCGGGCGTTGCCGCAGCCAGACAACGAAGCCTTCGCCCGGCGGGCGTTTGAAGCACCGCTTGGCGAAATCGAAACCCGCATCGCTGTAATCTGGCAGACCTTGCTCGGATTGGACCGGGTGGGCAGACATGACAATTTCTTCGAGCTGGGCGGTCATTCGCTGCTGGCGGTGAAGCTGATCGAGCGCATGCGCCAGCAGGACATGCAGTGCGACGTCCGCGTGCTGTTCGGCCAGCCGAGCGTGGCGGCACTCGCGGCGACGCTGGGAGGGGACGCCACGGTCAGCGTGCCGGCCAATCGCATCGAACCCGGTTGCACCCGCATCACCCCGGACATGCTGCCGCTGGCCACGCTGGATCAAGCGGCCATCGACCGTATCGTCGAGACCGTCGAGGGCGGTATCGACAACGTGCAGGACATCTACGCCCTGGCACCGTTGCAGTCGGGAATCCTCTATCACCATCTGGCCATTGCCGACGGTGACCCGTACGTGCTGCAAGCGCAGTTCGCCTTCGACGGACTGGCGCAGATCAAGGCGTTCGTTCGCGCGTTGAACAGCGTCATCGCTCGGCATGACATCCTGCGTACCAGTGTGGTCAGGGAAAACCTTGAGGAGCCGGTGCAAGTAGTTTGGCGTGCGGCGCCGCTGGCACTGGAACGGGTGGATGCCGATCCGCAGGACGGTGATGTGTTGCAGCAAATGCAGGCGCGCTTCGATCCGCGACACTATCGCCTGGACTTGCAGCGTGCGCCGTTGATGCGCTTCGCCTACACCGAAGACCCTTTGCAAAACCGCTGGGTCGGAATCCTGCTGTTGCACCACATCGTGCTCGATCACACCGCGCTCGAGGTGTTGGTGGCCGAGATGAGCGACGCACTTGACGGGCAAGTCGGCGCGCTGCCGCCCCCCGTGCAATACCGCAACTATGTCGCTCAGGCCCGTCTCGGTTCGAATGCCGAGGCACATGAAGCGTTCTTTCGCGAGATGCTCGGCGACATCGTCGAACCGACCCTGGCGTTCGGCCTGCGAGACGTACTCGGCGATGGCACAAACATCGTGGACAGCAAGCTGGCACTGGATGAGCGTCTTGCCACACGCCTGCGCAAACAGGCCCGCACGCTGGGCATCAGTGTTGCGAGTCTGGTGCATCAGGCCTGGGGTCAGGTACTTGCCCAGGTCTGCGGGCGCGAGGAGGTGGTATTCGGTACGGTGCTGCTGGGGCGCATGCAGGGGGGAGAGGGCGCCGATCGTTCGTTGGGCATGTTCATCAACACCCTGCCGCTGCGGGTCCATGTCGGGGCCACGGCGGTGGAGGCGGGTGTCAGGGCGACCCACGAGCGTCTGGCGCAGCTGCTGGTGCATGAGCAAGCGCCGCTGATACTGGCTCAACGTTGCAGTGGCGTGACGGGATCGGAACCGCTGTTCAATACCCTGCTCAACTATCGCCACAACGCGCAGCAGACGGCGACGCCGGGATGGGAAGGCATCCGGATTCTCGATTCTCGTGAGCGCAGCAACTATCCGCTGGTGGTCAGCGTCGATGACCTTGGACAGGGCTTCCGGCTTGCTGTGCAGGCAGTGCCCGAAGTGGATGGCATGCGGGTCTGCGACTACCTGCAAACGGCATTGCACAATTTGCTGAGCGCGCTGGAACAGGATCGCCATGCGCCAATGAATCAGGTGTCGATTCTGTCGGCGGCCGAACGCCAACGCGTGCTGGTCGGTTTCAATGTCACCGGTCGCGACTTTGCCCACGGCCATGTGGTGCACCAATTGTTTGAAGCGCGAGCGGCGAGCCAACCCGACGCTGTGGCAGTGGTGCAGGGCGGGCAAAGCCTGAGCTACGACGGCTTGAACCGCCGCGCCAACCGCCTGGCCCATCATCTGATCGGCCTCGGTGTGCAACCGGACGACCGCGTCGCGCTCTGTGTGCAGCGTGGTCCGCAGATGCTGATCGGGCTGCTGGCGATCCTCAAGGCTGGCGCCGGTTATGTTCCGGTCGATCCGGCACATCCGGCAGAACGGATCGCTTACCTTTTGCAGGATAGCGATCCGGTGGCGGTGCTGGCACAGACGGCTACTCGCGACCTGCTGGGTGCCGTGCCGGTGATCAATCTTGACAGCGACGCCTGGCAGCATCTGCCGGACAGCAATCCACAGTTGCCGGACCTGACCCCGGCACATCTGGCCTACGTGATCTACACCTCCGGCTCCACCGGCCAGCCGAAGGGCGTGATGGTCGAACACGCGACCCTGGAAAATCTTGTGCACTGGCACGCCGAAGCCTTCGACCTGCACGCGGGCAGCCACACCGCCAGCGTGGCCGGTTTCGGTTTTGATGCGATGGCCTGGGAAGTCTGGCCGGCGTTGTGCGTCGGCGCGACGTTGCACCTGCCGCCGGAAACGGTGAGCAATGAGCACCTGGACGAACTGCTCGACTGGTGGCGGGCGCAGCCGTTGCAGGTGAGTTTCCTGCCGACACCGGTAGCCGAATATGCGTTCAGCCGCGAACTGCAACATCCGACCCTGCGTACCTTGCTGATTGGTGGCGACAAGCTGCGGCAGTTCAATCGTGAGCAGAGCTTTGCGGTGATCAACAACTATGGCCCGACTGAAGCCACGGTGGTCGCCACCTCCGGCCCTGTAGACGTCGGGCAAACGCTGCACATCGGCCGGCCGATTGCCAACGCCAAGGTCTATTTGCTGGATGAGCAGCAACGCCCCGTGCCAGTAGGTGTGACGGGGGAGTTGTACGTCGCCGGCGCCGGTGTCGCACGGGGTTACCTGAACCGTCCCGATCTGACTGCCGAACGCTTCCTGAATGATCCGTTCAACGAAGGGCGCATGTACCGCACCGGCGACCTTGCGCGCTGGCTGGTGGACGGCAACATCGAGTACCTGGGCCGCAACGACGATCAGGTGAAACTGCGCGGCGTGCGGGTTGAACTGGGGGAAATCGAAGCGGCGCTGGCCAGCCATCCGGCAGTGCAGGACGCAGTAGCGCTGGTGCGCGACGGGCAATTGCTGGTGTGGTTCACCGAGCGAGCGCCGACTGATATCGAAGCTCTGCGCAATCATCTGCAAACCCGGTTGCCGCAAGCGCTGATCCCGGCGGCTTACGTGCGACTCGACACCTTGCCGCTGACCGCCAACGGCAAACTCGACCGCAAGGCCTTGCCGG
>NZ_RRZJ01000020.1:0-106062 GCF_004368175.1 Pseudomonas sp. CH235 | reverse complement strand
CTCTGCGTGGGAATGCCTCAACGGACGCTCCGCGTTCGGCTCTGGAAGGGACGCGGAGCGTCCCGGGCTGCATTCCCACGCAGAGCGTGGGAACGATCACTAAGCCGGGGACATTTCCTGCGCCAGTCCGAGAAACGCTGCCGGCAAGCGGGCGTTCTTGCGTTCCTTGAGGCAGTAGAGGTATTCGGGAATCTGCGGCGCATTTTCGAGGGTCAGCACCCGCAACTGCGGATCGTGCGGCACTTCCTGGCGGGCGATGATGCTGATGCCGATGTTGCGCAGCACCGCCTCGCGAATCGATTCGCGGCTGCCGATCTCCAGCAACGGGCCGAAACTGACGCCGGCGCTGGCCAGCAATTCTTCGGTGAGGCGACGGGTAGTTGAGCCGGATTCACGCATCAACAAGGTATGCCCGGCCAGCGCACTCAGCGTCACATGGTCGTGCGCCGCCAGTGGATGATTGCGATGCACCGCCAGCACCAGCGGGTCGCTGCCCAACACCCGACGGATCAGCCGTGCATCGTCGAGCAACTGCGACGAGGCCGCGACATCCACCCGATAATCCTCCAGCGCTTCGAGCACCTGCTGCGAGTTGCCGATTTCCACCGACACTTCTACCTGTGGCAAACGCTCGCGGAACGTCTTAACCAGATCAAGGATGTAATACGGCGCGGTGGCGGCAATGCGCAGCGTGCCCTGCACCTGGCCGCTGTTGCGCAGGAAGAACTCGATATCGGCTTCCTGCTGCAACAAGGCTTTGACCATCGGCAACAGTCGCGCACCTTCGTCGCTGACACTCAAGCGCCGGCCGCCACGGTAGAACAACTCCACCGAATACTGGCTTTCCAGATTGCGGATCTGAGTGGTCACGGTCGGTTGGCTGAGGCCGAGCTTTTTCGCCGCCAGCGTGATGCTGCCCAGGCGGGCCACCATGTAAAACGCTTTCAGCTCGGCACTCAGCACAACCGTCCCTCTTCCTCTATTTGCGCAACAGGCGCAAACCGTTGAACACCACCAGCAGGCTCACGCCCATGTCGGCAAACACCGCCATCCACATGGTGGCGAGCCCGGCGAAGGTTACCCCAAGAAAGATCGCTTTGATCACCAGCGCCAGCGCGATGTTCTGCTTGAGGATAGTGGCGGTATGGCGCGACAGGCTGATGAAGGCCGGAATCTTGCGCAGATCGTCGTCCATCAGGGCGACATCGGCGGTTTCGATCGCGGTGTCGGTGCCGGCCGCCGCCATCGCAAACCCGATCTCGGCCCGAGCCAGTGCCGGCGCATCGTTGATGCCGTCGCCGACCATGCCAACTCGACGGCCCTGCGCATACAGGTCTTCGATGGCTTGCAGTTTGTCGGTCGGCAGCAAGTCGCCCTTGGCCTGATCGATCCCGACCTGCGCCGCAATCGCCTGCGCGGTGTGGACGTTGTCGCCGGTGAGCATCAGGGTTTTCACGCCCAGTTCGTGCAGTTGGCGGATCGCTTCGCGGCTGGTTTCCTTGACCGTGTCGGCCACGGCGAACAATGCCAGCGGGCCGGAACGGTCGAGCAGCAACACCACGGACTTGCCCTGTTTCTCCAGCGCGAACAGTTTTTCTTCCAGTTGCGGCGAGCACAGGCCCAGTTCTTCCACCAGACGGTGGTTGCCCAAGTGGTAGACCTGACCGTTGACCTCGCCCTTTACCCCACGGCCGGCCAGCGCTTCGAAGTTATCCACAAGCAGAGCCGCGAACCCTTTATCCACAGCCGCATTGGCGATGGCCAGCGATACGGGGTGATCGGAGCGACCGGCCAGCGCGGCGGCAATCGCCGGGGCCGTGGCGTCGGCGGTCGGGTCGAGGGACAGGTAATCGGTCTGTACCGGTTTGCCGTGGGTGATGGTGCCGGTCTTGTCGAGGGCCAGATAGTCGAGCTTGAAACCGCCCTCCAGGTACACGCCGCCCTTGACCAGAATGCCTTTGCGCGCCGCAGCCGCGAGGCCGCTGACGATGGTCACCGGGGTGGAAATCACCAGTGCGCAAGGGCACGCGACCACTAGCAGCACCAAGGCGCGGTAGATCCAGTCGAACCACGCGGCGCCCATGAACAGCGGCGGGATGATCGCCACGGCCAGCGCCAGGACGAAGACCACCGGGGTGTAGATTTTCGAGAACTGATCGACGAAGCGCTGGGTCGGCGCACGCGCGCCTTGCGCCTGTTCCACGGCGTGGATGATCCGCGCCAGAGTCGAATTGTTCGCCGCTGCCGTTACCGCGTATTCCAGCGAACCGGCCTGGTTGATGGTGCCCGCAAAGACCTTGTCGCCGACGGTTTTCTCCACCGGCAGGCTCTCACCGGTAATCGGCGCTTGATCGATAGTCGAACTGCCACTGACGACTTCACCGTCCAGCGCAATGCGCTCACCGGGTTTAACCCGCACGCGGGCGCCGAGATCGATGCTTTTGACGTCCAGTTCGACCCAGTTACCGTCCGCCTGCAACACCGTCGCCTGCTCCGGCGTCATCTGCATCAGGCCGCTGATGGCGTTGCGTGCGCGGTCCAGCGAGCGCGCTTCGATCAGCTCGGCCACGGTGAACAGGAACATCACCATCGCCGCTTCCGGCCATTGGCCGATCAATACGGCGCCGGTCACGGCGATGCTCATCAGGGCGTTGATGTTGAGGTTGCGGTTCTTCAGGGCGATCCAGCCCTTTTTGTAGGTGGTGAGGCCACCGCTGAGGATCGAGATAAGCGCGATGATCGCCACCACCCAGGTCGGCGCGGCGCTGGTGAAGTGGATCACTTCGGCAGCGAGCGCACCGACGCCGGACAGTGCCAGTGGCCACCAATATTTTTTCACCGGCGCCGGCGTTGGCGCTTCGACGCCCGCCTCCAGCGGCTCGGCCTGCATGCCGAGGGATTTGATCGCGTCGATGATCGGCGCGGTGTCAGCCAGATTGTGGGTCACGCCGAGCACGCGGTTGATCAGGTTGAATTCCAGTTGCTGGATCCCGGCCAGTTTGCCGAGCTTGTTCTGGATCAGCGTCTGTTCGGTCGGGCAGTCCATCGCCTCGATGCGAAAGCTGCTCAGCCGGGCGTCGGCGCTTTTTGCCTCGCTCAGTTGAACCAGTGAAGGCGCGGCGGCTTTAGACGAGCAGCACGAGTCTTCACTCGAATGAACCGGCGCAGGCGCAAAGGTTTTCAACTCGCAGCAGGAATCGCCGCCGTGGGCATGTTTCTGCACAGGCTGCAGTTTGTGACTGTGATCGTGCCCGTCGCCGGGCTTGTGGGTGTGCAGGGAATCGCTCATTGGTCGCGTCCATGAAGGTGCCTGTTGCCAAGTAAAGACCCTGTAGCCACTATAGGGTCAAGCACCCTTTTGGAGATTGCCGTCATGAAGATCGGAGAACTGGCGAAACAGACCGATTGCGCCGTGGAAACCATCCGCTACTACGAACGCGAAAACCTGCTGCCGGAACCGGCCCGCAGCGACGGCAACTACCGCGTCTACACTCAGGCCCACGCCGAGCGCCTGACCTTCATCCGCAACTGCCGCACCCTCGACATGACCCTCGAAGAAATCCGCAGCCTGCTCGCCTTGCGCGACAGCCCGCAGGATCAATGCGAAAGCGTGAATGCGCTGATCGACGAGCACATCCAGCACGTCAAGGCGCGAATCGATGGGTTGTTGGCGTTGCAGACGCAACTGCTCGACCTGCGCCAGCGCTGTGGCGAAGGGCCGGAGGCGGATCAGTGCGGGATTTTGCAGAGGCTGGAAGTCAGTGGCGGGGTTGTGGCAACCGAAGTCGAACATTCCCATGTGGGCAGAAGCCACGGCCACTAACGATTGACGCTCGTTCCCATGCTCCGCGTGGGAATGCCGCCATGGACGCTCCGCGTCCAAAGTGACGCGGAGCGTCACGGGATTCATTCCCACGCAGAGCGTGGGAACGATCCTGCCGACTAGACCGCCATCGGCGCGGTCATCGGCGCATGGTGCTCGTAGCCTTCCAGCGAGAAGTCGCTCGGCTCCACCAGCTCCAGCCACTCCGGCTGATAAACACCGGTCTTGGCAAACTCCGGCACGCGGTCCGAAATCTTCAGCTTCGGCATGGCGAACGGCTCGCGCTTGAGCTGTTCGTTGAGCATGTCCAGGTGGTTTTCGTAGACGTGGGCGTCACCGATGAAATAGGTGAACCAGCGCGGCGTGTAGCCGGTCAGGCGACCGATCAGGCTCAGCAGCGCGGCGCCTTCGGTGAGGTTGAACGGTGTGCCCAGACCCAGGTCGGTGGAGCGGATGTAGAGGGTCAGGGAAATTTCCTTGGTCTCGACATTCGGGTGGAACTGGTACAGCAGATGGCACGGCGGCAGGGCCATTTCATCGAGCTGGGCGCAGTTCCAGCCGTGGAACAGGATGCGGCGGCTGCCCGGGTCCTTGATGATCGTGTCGACGCACTGGCGCACCTGATCGATGGCTTTGTACAAGACCACATAGGCCTGGCCGTCTTCTTCGCCCTGTGCAATCTGCTTGTAGCCGTTGCTCAGGGTTTGTTCGATGGCGGCGGTGTTGCTCAACGGGATCTGCTTGTACGCCGGCCATTTGCGCCATTGCACGCCGTAGATTTCGCCGAGGTCGTCTTCGCCCTGACGGAACGGATTGGCCAGCCACTGGGCGTTTTCGTTGGCGTTCTGATCCCAGACCTTGCAGCCCAGCGCACGGAATTCCGCAGCGTTGTTCACACCACGCAGAAAGCCGCACATCTCGCCGATGGCCGATTTGAAGGCCATCTTGCGGGTGGTGATCGCCGGGAATCCTTCCTGCAGATCGAAGCGCAGCATGGCGCCCGGAAAGCTGATGGTGTTCACGCCGGTACGGTTGGCCTGTTTGGTGCCGTTGTTGATGACGTGCGACACCAGATCGAGATATTGCTTCATGAGTTACCTGTGTCCTTGAGCCCCGGCAAACGTCGCCGGGGTTCGAATATTTAAGCTGTCGGTGCAACCGGCGCCGCCGGGGCGCGGTGGTAGGCCAGCCAGATCAGGAACAGCCCGCCGATGATCATCGGTACGCAGAGTACCTGACCCATGGTCAGCCAGTTCCAGGCCAGGTAGCCCAGTTGCGCGTCCGGCACGCGGACGAATTCGACGATGAAACGGAAGATGCCATAAAACAGCGCGAACATGCCGGAGACCGCCATGGTTGGCCGTGGCTTGCGCGAGAACAGCCAGAGGATCAGGAACAGCGCCACGCCTTCCAGTGCGAACTGATACAGCTGCGACGGGTGACGCGGCAGTTGCGCCGGGTCGCTGAACGGCGGGAACACCATGGCCCACGGCACGTCGGTGGCCTTGCCCCACAGCTCGGCGTTGATGAAGTTGCCGATGCGTCCGGCGCCCAGACCGATCGGCACCATCGGCGCCACGAAGTCCATCAGCTGGAAGAACGACTTGCCGTTACGCTTGCCGAACCACAACGCGGCCAGCATCACGCCGATGAAACCGCCGTGGAACGACATGCCGCCCTTCCACACTTCGAAAATCAGCGTCGGGTTGGCGATGTAGGCGCTCAGGTCGTAGAACAGCACATAGCCCAGACGCCCGCCGACAATCACACCCATCGACAGCCAGAACACCAGGTCGGAGAGTTTTTCCTTGGTCCAGGTCGGGTCGAAACGGTTGAGCCGGCGCGATGCCAGCAGCCACGCGCCGCCGATGCCGACCAGGTACATCAGGCCGTACCAGTGGATTTTCAGCGGACCGATGGCCAGGGCCACCGGATCGATCTGCGGGTAAGGCAGCATTGCGACTCCTCGTTAGCATTCAAATCTTCAAAAATTCCCGGGCGACGCTGTCACCTCAGGATTAAGCCAGGATTGCGACCTGCCAAAACACACGGCTCAGAACAGAAAGCTCAGGCCCACGCAAAACAGCAAAGCCGCGAACAGCCGTTTCAGCAACTTCGGCGACAACTTGTGCGCCAGCCGCGCGCCGAGACGGGCGAACACCATGCTGGTCAGCGCAATGCCAAGCAGCGCCGGCAAATACACAAAACCGAGACTATGGGCCGGCAGCAACGGATCATGCCAGCCCAGAATCATGAAACTTATTGCACTGGCCACAGCAATCGGCAGACCGCAGGCCGACGAGGTCGCCACCGCCTGCTGCATCGGCACGCTGCGCCAGGTCAGGAACGGCACGGTCAGCGAGCCGCCGCCAATCCCGAAAATCGCCGATGCCCAGCCGATCACACTGCCGGCCACGGTCAGACCGAGTTTACCCGGCACCGTTCGGCTGGCCTTGGGTTTGACGTCCAGCGCCAGCTGCGCCGCGATCACCAGGGCGAACACACCGATGATCTTTTGCAGGTTGGGCCCGGAGATCGCTTCGGCGGTCAGCGCTCCGAAACCGGCGCCGAGCAGGATGCCGACGGTCATCCACTTGAAGATCGGCCAGCGCACGGCGCCGCGTCGATGGTGTTCGCGCACGGCATTGACCGACGTGAATATGATCGTCGCCAGGGACGTGCCGACCGCCAGATGGGTCAGGATCGACGGATCGAAGCCCTGCAAGGTGAAACTGAACACCAGCACCGGGACGATGATGATCCCGCCGCCCACCCCGAACAGCCCGGCCAGTACGCCCGCACAGGCGCCCAGCGCCAGATAGAGCAGAAATTCCATGACTGCCTCCCAAGGCGCGTCCCCAAAACCGGAGCGGCATGGTAACGGATGGATACCCTTCGGCTCCACTGGCGATGGATGCACGGACGATGTCTGCGTAGAGTGGGCAAAAAACACACAAGGACCACCTTATGTGCCTGATTGTTTTCGCCTGGCGGCCGGGGCATGCCCAGCCGCTGATCGTCGCGGCCAACCGTGACGAGTTCTACGCCCGGCCCAGCCTGCCGCTGGCCCAGTGGCCCGAGTCGCCGCATGTTCATGCCGGTCGCGATCTTGAGGCCGGGGGAACCTGGCTCGGTCTGGGCGCCAACGGTCGTTTTGCGGCGCTGACCAACATTCGCGATCCGCATCAGCCGCCGGCCCGGCGCTCCCGGGGTGAACTGGTGGCGGGTTTTCTGACCGGAAACCTGTCGATCGATGACTATTTGTCTGACGTTGTCGCCCGTTCGCCGGAATATGCCGGGTTCAATCTGCTGCTGGGCAATGCCAACGAGCTGTGGCACTTCAATGCGCGGTCTTCGGAACAGGTGATGTTGCAGCCCGGGGTCTATGGCCTCTCCAACGCCGGGCTGGATACGCCGTGGCCGAAACTGCTCAAGGCCAAGGCGGCATTGAGTGCGGTGCTGGATGATCCGCAGCCCGAGCGGTTGTTGGCTTTATTGAGTGATGCGCAAACGGCACCGTTTGCTGATCTACCGGATACCGGTGTGGGATTGGCGACCGAGTCGTTGTTGTCGAGTGTGTTTATTGCCAGCCAGAGCTACGGGACACGCGCAAGTACGGCGTTGATCGTGCAGGCGGACGGTACGCGGCGGATGGTCGAGCGCAGTTTCGGGCCGTATGGCGGGCACTTGGGGGAAGTGGAGATCAACATATAAAGATCGCAGCCCGAAGGCTGCGATCTTGTCTTTCTAGAGCGGTTTGACCACCGCCGGATTGACCATCTTCGCCAAACCGAGGTTCTTCAGCGCCAGTTGCAGCGAGCTGTGGATGACCTGCGGGTTGTCGATGGTCATCAGTTCCGCCAGCAGATCCTTGGCCTTGCTCAGGTTGATCTGACGCAGCATCCATTTCACCTTCGGCAGGTTGGTGGCGTTCATCGACAGGCTGTCGAAACCCATCGCCATCAACAGCACCGCTGCCGCCGGGTCACCGGCCATCTCGCCGCAGATACTCACCGGCTTGCCTTCGGCATGGGCGTCGCGCACTACGGTTTGCAGGGCTTGCAGCACCGCGGGGTGCAGGTAGTCGTAAAGATCTGCCACCCGTGGGTTGTTGCGGTCCACCGCCAGCAGATACTGAGTCAGGTCGTTGGAGCCGACCGAGAGGAAGTCCACCATCCGCGCCAGCTCTTTGGTCTGGTAGACCGCCGCAGGAATTTCGATCATCACGCCCACCGGCGGCATCGGCACGTCGGTGCCTTCGTCGCGCACTTCGCCCCAGGCCCGGTGAATCAGGTGCAGCGCCTCTTCGAGCTCGTGGATGCCGGAGATCATCGGCAGCAGGATCCGCAGGTTGTTCAGGCCTTCGCTGGCCTTGAGCATCGCACGGGTCTGCACCAGGAAGATTTCCGGGTGGTCGAGAGTGACGCGGATCCCGCGCCAGCCGAGGAACGGGTTGTCTTCCTTGATCGGGAAGTACGACAGCGACTTGTCGCCGCCGATGTCCAGGCTGCGCATGGTCACCGGTTGCGGATGGAACGCGGCGAGCTGCTCGCGGTAGATCGCCAGTTGTTCCTTCTCACTCGGGAAGCGCTGGTTGATCATGAACGGCACTTCGGTGCGGTACAGACCGACACCTTCGGCGCCGCGCTTCTGCGCTCGCGCCACGTCCGCCAGCAGGCCGGTGTTGACCCACAGTGGCATGCGGTGGCCGTCCAGGGTCACACACGGCAGGTCGCGCAGGGTATCGAGCCCCAGCGCCAGTTGCTTCTCTTCCTCCACCACCTCGGTGAACTGCTTGCGCAGCACTTCGCTGGGGTTGGTGTAAACCTCGCCACGTGTGCCGTCGACGATCATTTCGATGCCGTCGACCTTGGCGTACGGCAGATCGACCAGACCCATTACAGTCGGGATACCCATGGCCCGGGCCAGGATCGCGACGTGGGAGTTGCCCGAACCGAGTACCGACACCAGACCGACCAGCGTGCCTTCCGGCACCTCGCCGAGCATCGCCGGCGTCAGTTCTTCGCTGACCAGAATGGTTTTTTCCGGGTAAACCAGGTTCTGCTGACGCTCTTCCTGCAAGTAGGCGAGCAGGCGTCGGCCCAGGTCCTTGACGTCCGACGCCCGCTCACGCAGGTACTCGTCGTCCATCAAATCGAAACGGTTGACGTGATCGGTCACGACCTGACGCAACGCGCCCTGGGCCCACTGGCCGGTCTTGATCACGTTGGTGATTTCGCTGCCCAGCGAGGCATCGTCGAGCATCATCAGGTAGACGTCGAACAGCGCACGCTCTTCCGGGCGCAGCTGGGTCGCCAGTTTGGCCGACAACGCACGCATGTCGGCGCGCACGCCTTCGATGGCGGTCTTGAACAGCGCCAGTTCCGCGTCGATGTCGGTGATGGTCTTGTCCGGCACCACGTCCAGATCCGCCGGTGGCAGCATGACCACCGCGGTACCGACCGCCGCGCCCGGCGAACCCGGTACGCCGACGAACTTGGCTTCCTGGATGCCCTTGCCCTGACGGCCGAGGCCACGGATGGAACCTGTGGCCTCGGCGTGGGCGATTACGCCCGCGAGCTGCGCGCTCATGGTCACGAGGAAGGCTTCTTCACCTTCATCGAACTGGCGGCGTTCTTTCTGCTGGATGACCAACACGCCGACGACGCGGCGGTGGTGAATGATCGGCGCCCCGAG
Source organism: Pseudomonas sp. CH235 (assembly GCF_004368175.1). Classification (NCBI taxonomy): domain Bacteria; kingdom Pseudomonadati; phylum Pseudomonadota; class Gammaproteobacteria; order Pseudomonadales; family Pseudomonadaceae; genus Pseudomonas; species Pseudomonas sp. CH235. The sequence goes on along the minus strand of NZ_RRZJ01000020.1, from coordinate 96,542 downwards.
GAACGAGGCGTAGCGCTCCTCGCCGGTTTCGGCAAAGTAGCGGTAGCGCGGGTGATCCGCGGCGTTTTCGAGGTTCAGGGGTTCTTCACGCGTGCCGACCAGGCCGACCAGACCTTCGTTGGGTGCCATGCTGACCTTGCCGATCGAGCGCTTGTTCAAGCCCTCGGTGGCCATCAGCACGAAGCGGTTGGTCTCCGGATCAAGCAGGTAGACCGAGCAGACCTGGCTGCCCATGGCCTCTTTGACGCGCAACACAATAATCCCCAACGCCGCCTTGAGATCCTTGGCGGAGTTAACTTCCTGGACGATCTTGCGCAGCGTATTGAGCATGGCTCGGGGTCGAACTCCGTCGTCAGTCGCGCGCTAAAAGGCGCGGGGCAAGCTCTTTGAGAGCGCGGCGATACACTTCGCGCTTGAATGTCACCACCTGGCCCAACGGATACCAATAACTGACCCAGCGCCAGCCATCGAACTCCGGTTTACCGGTCAAATCCATCCGCACCCGCTGCTCGTTGGAGATCAGGCGCAGGAGAAACCATTTCTGTTTCTGGCCGATGCACAGCGGTTGGCTGTGGGTTCGCACCAGACGTTGCGGCAAACGATAGCGCAACCAGCCCCGGGTGCAGGCCAGTATTTCAACATCTTCGCGTTCCAGGCCAACTTCTTCGTTCAGCTCGCGGTACAAGGCGTCTTCCGGCGTCTCCTCGGGATTGATTCCCCCTTGTGGAAACTGCCAGGCATCTTGATTGATACGGCGAGCCCATAGCACCTGGCCGGCGTCATTCGTCAGAATGATCCCGACATTAGGGCGGAAACCATCGGGGTCGATCACGGCAACAACCTCGCAAACGCATGTCGCCGCATTGTTCCACAAAGGTTGTGAAGGCGGCAACGAGGGTTCCGAGCTTATGTGCACTCTTGTGAAAAGACCGTATTCTTGTGGCCTTTTTACTGACTTTTCAGCGGGTAACTGCAATGCGCCTGGCTTTATTCGATTTGGACAACACCCTTCTGGGCGGCGACAGCGATCACGCCTGGGGCGATTATCTGTGCGAACGCGGCTTCCTCGACCCGATCGCGTACAAAGCGCGCAACGACGAGTTCTATCAGGATTACCTGGCCGGCAAACTGGATAACGCTGCCTACCTGAACTTCTGCCTGGAAATCCTCGGCCGCACCGAGATGGCCGTGCTTGAGCAGTGGCACAACGATTACATGCGCGACTGCATCGAGCCGATCATGCTGCCGAAAGCGCTTGAGTTGCTGAAAAAGCACCGCGACGCCGGCGACAAACTGGTGATCATCACCGCCACCAACCGCTTCGTCACCGCACCGATCGCCGTGCGCCTGGGCGTCGAAACCCTGATCGCTACCGAGTGCGAGATGCAGGACGGTCGCTACACCGGGCGCAGCACCGATGTGCCGTGCTTCCGCGAAGGCAAGGTGACGCGCCTGAACCGCTGGCTGGAAGAAACCGGGCATTCGCTGGAAGGCAGCTATTTCTACAGCGACTCGATGAATGACCTGCCGCTGCTGGAACAGGTGGCGAATCCGGTGGCGGTCGACCCGGATCCGAACCTGCGGGCCGAAGCCGAGAAACGTGGCTGGCCCGTCATAAGCCTTCGCGGCTGATACCGCCATCGCTGGCAAGGCCAGCTCCCACAAAGAATTTGTGAACGCGTCAGATCAATGTGGGAGCGAGCCTGCTCGCGAACGGGGTCGAAGCGGTCCCAAGCCTTAAACCGGCTTCGCCCCCATCAACGCCGCAATGGCCAGAAATCCGACGCCGCTGACAATGGCCAGCGCCAGATTGAATTTCCGGTTGCCGACCCCGCTGGTCCATAGCCGATTAAGCCGAACAAGCAGCCAGACCGCGCTGAATGTGGCCACGGCATAGATCACGCTGGACCCCAGAATCCAGAACTGTCCCAACGGCCAGCCAATCAGGTGCACCAACCACCAGCCGGTGAAAGGCATGCTGAGCACGCCGATCAGCATCAGACACCAGACGAACAACCAGGGTCGCTGCATCGTGCTGGCCGGCCCCTCGCTGCGATTACGCCAGGAAACAGCGGCGAGCCCCAGCCCGCTCGCCAGTATCACCACGGTCGCCGCGACGTGAAGGACTTTCAGGGTGGTCAGGGTTTCCATGAATTTCTCTTTCCTTGGGCCATACCCATCAGCGTAGCCGTTCAGCCAAGAAACAGCTGATAGGCCGGGTTGTCGCTTTCGTCCCAGTACGGGTAGCCGATTTCCTCAAGGGCTGCGGGCACCAGATGACGTTCGTCGTGGGGCACTTGCAGGCCCGCCACTACGCGGCCGTCCGCTGCGCCGTGGTTGCGGTAGTGGAACATCGAAATGTTCCAGCGACCGCCGAGCTTGTTGAGAAAGTTGAACAGCGCGCCCGGACGCTCCGGGAACTCGAAGCGCAGCACCACTTCATCGACCACGTGCGCCGCGCGACCGCCGACCATGTGACGGATGTGCAGCTTGGCCAGTTCGTTGTCGGTCAGGTCGAGCACCGGGAACCCCTGTTCGGTCAGGCTCGCCAGCAGTGCGCTACGCGGGTCGTTGTCCGGGTGGGTCTGCACGCCGACAAAGATGTGCGCTTCGCTGCCATTGTTGTAGCGGTAGTTGAATTCAGTGATCTGGCGCTTGCCGATGGCCTCGCAGAAGGCCTTGAAGCTGCCGGCCTTCTCGGGGATGGTCACGGCGATGATCGCTTCGCGGCCTTCACCCAGCTCGGCGCGCTCGGCGACGTGGCGCAAGCGGTCGAAGTTGACGTTGGCCCCGGAGTCGATGGCCACGAAGGTCTGGCCGCTGACGCCGCGCTGCTCGACGTACTTCTTGATCCCGGCCACGCCCAGCGCGCCGGCCGGTTCGGTGATCGAGCGGGTATCGTCGTAGATGTCCTTGATCGCCGCGCAGATTTCGTCGGTGCTGACGGTGATCACTTCATCGACGTAATCCTTGCAGATGTCGAAGGTGTGCTGGCCGATCTGCGCCACCGCCACGCCGTCGGCGAAGATGCCTACAGTCGGCAGCACCACGCGTTCGCCCGCCGCCATCGCCGCTTGCAGGCAGTTGGAGTCATCGGGCTCGACGCCGATGACCTTGATGTCCGGCCGCAGGTATTTCACGTACGCCGCGATACCGGCGATCAGACCGCCGCCGCCCACCGGAACGAAAATCGCATCCAGCGGCTGCGGATGCTGGCGCAGGATTTCCATCGCCACGGTGCCCTGCCCGGCAATGGTGTGCGGATCGTCGTACGGGTGGATGTAGACGTAGCCTTTTTCATCGACCAGTTTCAGCGAGTAGGCCAGGGCTTCCGGGAAGGAATCGCCGTGCAGCACCACCTTGCCGCCACGGGAGCGCACGCCTTCGACCTTGATCTCCGGGGTGGTCTTGGGCATCACGATGGTCGCTTTCACGCCCAGCACTTTCGCCGCCAGGGCCAGGCCTTGCGCATGGTTGCCCGCCGACGCGGTGACCACGCCGCGAGCGCGCTCTTCGTCGCTCAACTGGGTCAGCTTGTTGTAGGCGCCGCGAATTTTGAACGAGAACACCGGCTGCAAGTCTTCGCGCTTGAGCCAGATGTCGTTGCCCAGCCGCTCGGAGAGCTGGCGGGCGTTCTGCAGCGGGGTTTCTACGGCAACGTCATAAACGCGCGAGGTGAGGATCTTCTTGACGTACTGTTCGAGCATCGGAAAGCATCACTGGCGGTTGGGCGGGACCAGCGAGTCTAACCCGCCTTTTGGGCGCACGACCACACGAATCCAGAGGTTTTAGCCCGGCTTGAGGCTATAATGCCGGCCTTTCCGTTCTTACCTTGCCCGCTTCCGGAGCCCGCATGACCCAGGATCAACTCAAACAGGCCGTTGCCCAGGCCGCCGTCGACTTCATCCTTCCGAAACTCGACGACAAGAGCATCGTCGGCGTCGGCACCGGCTCCACCGCCAACTGCTTCATCGACGCCCTCGCCCAGCACAAGGGCGCGTTCGATGGCGCGGTCGCGAGCTCCGAAGCCACCGCTGCGCGCCTCAAGGGCCACGGGATTCCGGTGTATGAGCTGAACACCGTGAGCAACCTGGAGTTCTACGTCGACGGCGCCGATGAAAGCGACGAGCACCTGAACCTGATCAAGGGCGGCGGCGCAGCCCTGACCCGCGAGAAGATCGTCGCGGCTGTGGCCCAGACATTCATCTGCATCGCCGACGCCAGCAAACTGGTGCCGGTGCTGGGCGCGTTCCCGCTGCCGGTGGAAGTGATTCCGATGGCTCGCAGCCACGTCGCCCGCCAGCTGGTGAAGCTGGGCGGCGACCCGGTCTACCGCGAAGGCGTGCTGACCGACAACGGCAACATCATCCTCGACGTGCACAACCTGCAGATCACCAATCCGGTGGAGCTGGAAGCGCAGATCAACGCGATCGTCGGCGTGGTCACCAACGGTTTGTTCGCGGCGCGTCCGGCGGATCTGCTGTTGCTGGGTACGAGTGAAGGTGTGAAGACCCTCAAAGCCGAATAAACCAGGCTGCCCACATATTTGTGGGCAGATGAAAAACCTGTGGGAGCTAGCTTGCTAGCGATAGCGGTGTGTCAGTCGACATGTTTGGCGACTGACCCTCCCTCATCGCGAGCAAGCTCGCTCCCACAGTGTTTTGTGGTGTTGGTTAATTCTGCGCAGGCTTCCTGAAGACATAAAACAGATTCGGCTCGCTCACCAGATACAACGTCCCGTCGTCATCCATCGCGATACCTTCCGCCTGCGGCACGGTTTTCTTCAGGCCCTGCCGGCCACCGCTCAACGACATGGTGCTCAACGGGCGCCCGTCCACATCCAGTTCCAGAATCAGCCGTGACTCGTCGGACAGCGCCAGTAAATGGCCGCTGCGCTCGTCGTATTGCAGGCTCGACAGATCGCGCACGAACATCCCGGCATCGCGCTTGGGATTGTTGATCACGTGTACCGCGTAGGATTTTTCCGGATTGAAGTGCGGGAAACCGTGCACTTCATAGATCAGCATCGGATCCCGTTCCTTGGCCACGAACAGGCGCTTGCCCACCGAGTCGTAAGCCAGGCCTTCAAAGCCCTTGTTGCCGCTCATGTGCACACCGAGGGTCATTTGCTCGGCGTCCGCTGCATCGAGGAACGTGGTGCCGTGTTCCAGATGGATCTTGATCAGGCGTTGCTGGCGTTCATCGGTGATCACGTAGGTGTCGGCGCTGATGAACTCCACCGCCTCCGGATCACCGAAGCCGATCAAGGCGACACGGCGCAGGATCGTGCCGTCCAGCGACAGCTCGACCAGTTCGGCATTCTTGTTGGTCACGGTGAACAGGCTCTTGCGCACCGGATCGTAGGTCAGCGCCGAGACATCGTCGTTCAGCCCGTCGATGACCTTCGCTTCAATCTCCACCCGGTATTGATCCAGCCCGATCGCCTCGCTGCTCATCGGCTGCCATAGCGTATGCAGGTTGAACCAGGCACGCTCGAACAGGCGCATGTATTGGCCGATCGCAATCAACGCGATCAGGGCAATCACCGACAGGATGATGAACAGAGGCTTGGGACGGGCAAGTCGACGCATTCGGGCAGGCTCGGAGTCAAAACAGGCGGATGAAATATCACGCCTGTCTGAACTGAAGCTTAATGGCCACTTGCCTCAGGCCACAACTGCACAGATCTGCAATTGCTGTAGGAGTCGTTACTTCTGCTTTTCGAAGCGGTAGAACAGGTTCGGCTCGCTGACCATGTACAGCGTGCCCGCCTCGTCCATGGTCACGCCTTCGGCGCGGGGAATGGTTTTCTTCAAGCCGTTGAAACCGCCGAGCAGGGTCATGAAGCTGACCTGCTCGCCCTTCTCGTCCAGCTCCAGCAGCAAATGCGAATCGGCGGACAGGACCAGGGTGTGGCCGGTGCGCGGGTCGATCGACAGAGCCGAAAGGTTGCGCAGGTCCAGTTCGTCGCTGTCGAGTTTCTGCTTGTCGCCCTTGAGCGTCTGGCTGCCGTCGCTTTTCCAGGTGAACAGCGCAGGCGGACGCTCTTCGCCCAGTAGCAGTTGCTGGTTGCGGGCGTCCCAGGTGATGGCTTCAAAAGCCTTGTTCTGGTCTTTCGACGGCCCCAAGTCGTATTTCGGGAAATCGTCGCGCTTCAGTTCGCGGGTCTCGGCATCGACCTTGACGATGGAGAGCAGGTGCTCGCGCTCATCGACAATCGCCATCAAGCCGTTTTCCATCACCGTCAGGCCTTCGGGATTGCTCCAGCCCACCAGCGGCATCTTGCGCAGCACGTCACCCTGCAGGGTCAGCTCGACCAGGAACGGATTCTTGCCCATCACCGAAAACAGGGTTTTGGTCTGCGGGTTATAGGACAGGTCCGAAGCTTCGTCCTTTTCCATCCCCGGCAGCAGCTTGGCGTCGATCACCACGCGGTAGTCCGGAAGCCAGACGCTTTCCTGTTTCTCGGCCGGGCTTTCAAAACGCTCCAGCACCCACAACAGGCCACGGTCATCCCAATGCATGGCAAACGCCAGCCCGTACGCAGCGACGGCTGCCAACACAATCCAGGAAGACCAGCGCAGGGCGAAGCGCGAACGGCGGGCGGGTTTGAGCTGAGTTTGAGATGACATCAAAGGACGCGTTCCGAAAATTCAGGCTACGGGTAATAGCACAAAGAGGCCGGCTCAGACGCCAGAATGACCGGAATTATCCGGACAGAATGTGAAAAAAACGGCAAATGGCCGGAATGCCCTGCGTCTTTGCAGGTCGCATCACAAAACGAAAACGGGAGATTGCAGACTTGAGGGCTGAGCTCAAATCTGCAATCTCCCGCTCGGGAACGCGATGTACGGATCAGCGAACGCTGCTGGTGAAGCGACTGGCGCCCGGCAGCTCCAGCACGATCTCATCGCCAACGTTCAGCGGGCCGACGCCCACCGGCGTGCCGGTCAGGATCACGTCACCGGCCTGCAGCGAAAAGCAGCCGGCCATGTGCTGGATCATCGGCACGATCGGATTGAGCATCGCGCTGCTGTTGCCGTCCTGGCGCACTTCGCCGTTGATGGTCAGGCGGATGCCGATGTCGGTCAGGTCGGCGAAAGTGCTGCCGACCACGAACGGCGCAATCACCGCCGCGCCGTCGAACGACTTGGCGATTTCCCACGGCAGGCCCTTGGACTTGAGCTCGGCCTGCTTGTCGCGCAGGGTCAGGTCCAGCGCCGGGGCGAAACCGGAGATCGCGTCCAGCACTTCTTCACGGCTCGGCTTGGTCGACAGCGGCTTGCCGATCAACACGGCGATTTCCGCCTCGTAATGCACGGAGCCACGCTCGGTCGGAATGCTGAAACCGCCTTCCAGCGGCACCACGCAACTGCCCGGCTTGATGAACAGCAACGGCTCGGTAGGCACCGGGTTGTCCAGTTCCTTGGCGTGTTCGGCGTAGTTACGCCCGATGCACACCACTTTCCCCAGCGGAAAATGAATCCGCGTACCGTCGACATACTGGTGCTGATAGCTCATTACCGACTCCTGCCTTCATTGATTCATCAGGGATTGCCAATCAAACCGCGAAGATCTTGCCCGGGTTCATGATGCCGTTCGGGTCGAACACCGCCTTGACCGCTTTCATGTATTCGATTTCCACCGGTGAGCGGCTGTAGGTCAAGTAGTCGCGCTTGGTCATGCCCACGCCGTGTTCGGCGGAAATCGAGCCGTTGTACTTCTCGACGGTTTCGAACACCCACTTGTTGACGGTGGCGCACTTGGCGAAAAACTCGTCCTTGCTCAGGTTGTCCGGCTTGAGGATGTTCAGGTGCAAGTTGCCGTCGCCGATATGGCCGAACCAGACGATTTCGAAATCCGGATAGTGTTCGCCGACGATCGCGTCGATTTCCTGCAGGAAAGCCGGGACTTTCGAGACGGTGACCGAGATGTCGTTCTTGTACGGCGTCCAGTGGGAGATGGTTTCGGAGATGTACTCGCGCAGCTTCCACAGGTTCTGCAACTGGGTTTCGCTCTGGCTCATGACACCGTCCAGTACCCAACCCTGCTCCACGCAGTGCTCGAAGGTTTCCAGGGCGGTGTTGGCCACTTCTTCGGTGGTCGCCTCGAATTCCAGCAAGGCATAGAACGGGCAGTCGGTGTCGAACGGCGCCGGCACATCGCCACGGCCCATGACCTTGGCCAGGGCCTTGTCGGAGAAAAACTCGAACGCGGTCAGGTCGAGCCGGCCCTGAAAGGCGTGCAGCACCGGCATGATCGAATCGAAATCGGCGGTGCCGAGGACCATCGCGGTCAGGTTTTTCGGCGAGCGATCCAGGCGCATGGTGGCCTCGACCACAAAACCCAGGGTGCCTTCGGCGCCGATGAACAGCTGGCGCAGGTCATAACCGGTGGCGTTCTTGATCAGGTCCTTGTTCAGTTCCAGCACGTCGCCCTTGCCGGTCACCACTTTCATGCCCGCCACCCAGTTGCGGGTCATGCCGTAGCGAATGACCTTGATCCCGCCGGCATTGGTGCCGATGTTGCCGCCAATCTGACTGGAACCTGCCGAAGCGAAGTCCACCGGGTAGTACAAGTCATGTTCTTCGGCGGCGTTCTGCAATTGTTCGGTGACCACGCCCGGCTGACAGACGGCGGTGCGGTCGGTCAGGTTGATGTCGAGAATCTGATTCATGTAGTCGAACGACACAACCACTTCGCCATTGGCGGCCACGGCCGCGGCGGAAAGCCCGGTGCGCCCGCCCGACGGCACCAGCGCCACTTTATGTTCGTTGGCCCAGCGGACGACGGCCTGCACCTGCTCGATGGTCTTGGGGAACACGATGGCGCTGGGCGCCGGGGCGAAGTGCTTGGTCCAGTCCTTGCCGTAAGCGTTCAGGGAGTCGGCATCGGTCAGGACTTTGCCAGGCTCGACCAGGGTCTTCAGTTCATCAATCAGGGCAGGATTGGTCATCGACGGAACTCTCGAACAATTCATGGTCATCCTGAGAACGCTTCACGTCGCAGGAATGAGTGTTTAGCGGGGTGGCTATGCTAGCATACCGACCCCGCAGGCCAGTGCCCAAGGCCGGTTCTGCGGTGACGGCTTTCTTGTCGTCCAGGTCAATGTCTGTTGACCATTTCCTGCCATTTTTCTCCGGGATACAGGTTTACGCAGATGAGCAAGACTTCTCTCGATAAGAGCAAGATCAAGTTCCTTCTTCTCGAAGGCGTCCACCAATCGGCTGTCGACGTCCTCAAGGCGGCGGGCTACACCAGCATCGAATACCTGACAGGCTCCCTGCCGGAAGCCCAGCTCAAGGAAAAGATCGCTGACGCTCACTTCATCGGCATTCGTTCGCGCACCCAGCTGACCGAAGAGATCTTCGATCACGCGAAGAAGCTGGTCGCGGTCGGCTGTTTCTGCATCGGCACCAACCAGGTTGACCTGGAAGCGGCCCGCGAGCGCGGCATCGCCGTGTTCAACGCGCCGTACTCCAATACCCGCTCCGTGGCCGAGCTGGTGCTGGCCGAAGCGATCCTGCTGCTGCGCGGCATCCCTGAGAAAAACGCTTCCTGCCACCGTGGCGGCTGGATCAAGTCCGCAGCCAACTCTTTCGAGATCCGTGGCAAGAAACTGGGCATCGTCGGCTACGGCTCCATCGGTACTCAGCTGTCGGTCCTGGCTGAAGGTCTGGGCATGCAGGTGTTCTTCTACGACACCGTGACCAAGCTGCCACTGGGTAATGCCACCCAAGTCGGCAACCTGCACGAGCTGCTGGGCATGTCCGACATCGTCACCCTGCACGTTCCGGAAACCGCTGCGACCCAGTGGATGATCGGCGAGAAGGAAATCCGCGCCATCAAGAAGGGCGGCATCCTGATCAACGCTGCACGCGGCACCGTGGTCGAGCTGGATCACCTGGCTGCTGCGATCAAGGACAAGCACCTGATCGGCGCCGCCATCGACGTGTTCCCGGTCGAGCCGCGCTCCAACGACGAGGAGTTCGAAAGCCCGCTGCGTGGCCTGGATAACGTGATCCTGACCCCGCACATCGGCGGTTCCACCGCTGAAGCGCAGGCCAACATCGGTCTGGAAGTGGCAGAAAAACTGGTCAAGTACAGCGACAACGGTACTTCGGTATCGTCGGTGAACTTCCCGGAAGTGGCCCTGCCGGCTCACCCTGGCAAGCACCGCCTGCTGCACATCCACGAGAACATCCCGGGTGTGATGAGCGAGATCAACAAGGTCTTCGCCGAAAACGGCATCAACATCTCCGGTCAGTTCCTGCAGACCAACGAGAAGGTCGGCTACGTGGTGATCGACGTCGACGCCGAGTACTCGGAGCTGGCGCAAGAGAAGCTGCAACACGTCAACGGCACCATCCGTAGCCGCGTGTTGTTCTGATCCGACGCTGAGCGACAAAAAAGGGAGCCTTCGGGCTCCCTTTTTCATGCACGCGAAAACGTCATTCGACGTTGACGGTGATCTTCTTCGACACGATCGGTGGATCGAACGCCATGTGGCCGCTGTCACCCAGCTCCAGCTGCAGGGTGTGCTTGCCCGGCGCGAGCTTGATGTCGGCCTGGGTCTGCGCCTTGCCGAAGTGCATGTGGTTGGCGTCGGTCGGCACGACGGAGCCGGCCGGAACGATTTCCTTGGCATCGATCAGCAGATGGTGATGACCGGTGTTCTTGGTGACATCACCGGCCGGTGCCAGCGCGATGTCCTTTACACCGAACTTGACCGTGAAGGTCTGCGAAACCGTGGCTCCGTCCTCGGGAGAAACGATGAACACTTCGGCGCCCTTCGGTGCCGGTGTGGCCGCACTGGCCAGTACCGAAACACCCATCAGCACACCGGCCAACGCTGCACGTGACATAAAGCTTTTCATTTTCTTCTCCAGTTTTTCCGTAAAATCCGCACGGTCATGACAACTTCATGACCATTCGTTGTCGAAGGCACTCGACAACCATAGCAAAGCGAGCCTGGAAAACAGGCCGATATCGATTTCAAAGGAGTGACCATGCGTTTTCTGCCTGGCCTGATCTGCCTGCTTCCCCTCCTGAGCCCTCTGGCTCACGCCGAACTGATTGATGACGTCTACGACCGTGGCGAGTTGCGCATAGCCCTTGAGGCTAATACACCGCCCTTCAATTTCAAGGACGGCGACACGCTCACGGGGTTCGAGGTCGAGCTTGGGCAACTGCTGGCCAACGAACTGGATGTGCGCGCCGACTTCATCGTCACTGACGAAGCCGATCTGCTCCAGGGCGTTGAAAGCGGCAAGTACGACGTCGCGCTCAACCACATAGCACTGACACCCGAGCTCAAGGATCGTTTCGACGTGAGCGAGCCTTACACGCAGGTCAATGCGCAGTTGCTGGCGAAAAAGGACGAGCAACCTCGGCCGATGGTGCTGGTGCAGACGCTGACCGAGGAGAAACCGAAGGTCGGGCCGCCGGTGGATCTGGCGATTCCGTTTCAGAAGGGCAACCCGGCGTTTCACGCGAGTCTGGAAAATGCCTTGCAGCGGATCAGGGCGGATGGGCGGCTGGAGGCGTTGTCGAAGAAGTGGTTGAGTGTGCAGGCTACGGAAAACTGAAGTGAACGTGACTAGTCGAGCAAGCTGAGGGCCTGTGCGGCTTGCGGCAGTTCGAGTTCGCTGAAGACCTGCACCCCATGGCGCTTCAGCAACGCGGCGGTAACGCCCTCGCCACTCACCTTCACCCCACTGAACGTGCCGTCATAGGTCAACAGATTCCCGCACGAAGGGCTGTTGGCCTTGAGCACCGCCACCCGAATCCCGTGCTTCTGCACCAGCGCCAGCGCCTGCCGCGCACCATCCAGAAACTGCGCACTGACGTCTTCGCCCTCGGTAGTGATCACCGAGGAGAGTCCGTCCAGCACTTCGCTGCCCTGCCCGCCCGGAATCTCTGCCGCTGCCCGTGGCGTCGGCAAACCACCGGCGACTTCCGGGCACAGCGGCACTACCCGGCCTTCGTTCGTCCACTGCTCCAGCAGATCGAACGGCCCGCTGGCTCCACCGTCATAACGCACGCGGTGGCCCAGCAGGCAACGACTGACCAGAATCCTGTGCATATCAGAACGGCTCGTTGCCACGGCGGCGGAACCAGCCTGTCAGCGACAGCCGCTCGCGATTGGCCGGCAACACTTCATGAGGGACTTCGCCGGAGAGAAACACCACCAGACAACCGCCCGTAGGCTGTACGTCATGAACGCGCTCATTCTCCAGGTACATGCGCAGTTGCCCGCCATCCTCCGGCAGCCAGCCGTCATTGAGGTAGATCACCGCCGAGACCATGCGCCGGTCATCGTCGCGAAAACGGTCGACATGCTTGCGATAGAAAGCACCGGGCGGGTACAGGGCGAAATGGCACTCGAAGTCTTCAAGCCCCAGGAACAGGCCCCGGTTGAGCGCCTCGCGCAGGCTGTCCATCAGGTTCAGGTAGCGGTCGCTGGCCTCGGCCTGACCGGGGTCGATCCACTGAATATGGTCGCCACGAATCCCCTCGCGGATCTCCGAAAACGGGCCACGTCCGACCCCCGCCGGCGCCAGTTCACCTTCGGCGTCACGTTTGCGGCACTCGGCCGCCAGTGCGCGGGTCAAATCCGCAGGCAGGAAAATGTTCTGCTGCGACCAGCCGCGCTCGGCCAGGTCGTCGACGATACGTAACAGCAGCGGGTGATCAGAGGATATTTGCATGGCGCGCATAGTATGCCTGCGGCAAGAAATCCGACAGAGCCACGCGGCGGCTTGATACGAATTCTCGACAAGTACTGGCACCGCACGGAGAATAGTCGGCTGCCGACAGGAGTCCTTATGCGCCGTTTGCTTTTTTCACTGTTGATGTTCTGCGTTTTGCCCGCCTGGGCGGACGGCCACGACCAGTTGTATAAGGTCGCCGGCTGGCCAGAACAACGCGCGCATTTCAACGACGCCCTGAGTGCCGCGCAGCAGCGTTACCAGAACAGCCTGCCGCCGGCGGTGTTTCAGGCGCTGGTGAACAACAGCAACCAGCGCTTCGCCCCTCAGGCCGTGGATCAACGCGCCGAAGCGCAGCTGCGCAAGAACCTCGCCGATCCGAAACCGGCCCTGTCGTTCTTTCAGTCACCGCTGGGCAAGAAGATCGTCGCCGCCGAACTGCTGGCGACCCGTCGCGATCAATTGGCAAAGAACGCCAAGGGCCTGCCGAAGATGCCGGCCAGCGACAGTCGCCTGCTGATCATCGGCCACCTCGCCCAGGCCCTGCCCGCCCGTGAAGCCGGTGCCGAAGTCAGCCTGGCGATTGCCGGCGTGGCGGCGGACAGCCTGAGCTCGATGATCCCCGGCCTGCTCGGCGGCGGTCAGGCCCAAGGCATGTTGAACGGTCAACGCCAGCGCCTGATGGATCAGATCGGCGCCGACCTGAACAACACGCTGCTGTACGTCTATCGCGACCTGTCGGATGAAGAACTGGAAGAGTTCGCGACCTTTGCCGAATCCACCGAAGGCAAAGCCTACTATCAGGCCGCGCTGGCCGCGATTCGCGCCGGGCTGGCCGTCGGCCAGAGCACCTCGAACCTCAGTCAGTGATCTAGGGGTTGCGGCCCTTGATCCGCTTGCTCAGGAACTCGAAATACTCCTCGCGCATTTCCGCCGTCTCGTTGGCCAGGTGATGCCGTGCCTCGGCCAGCAGCAGAATCTGCGGCCGGTCGAACTTCCACTTCATCACTTGCAGGTTGTGCTGCCAGTCCACGGTCATGTCCGCCTGGCCCTGAACGATCAGTGGCCGGCGTGGACTTTTCTTCGCGTATTCGACCCGGTTGATCCAGCGTGACAACGCCCCGACCCAGGCAGTCGGCAAGCGTTTGGGCTGCAACGGATCGGCCTGCAGGAACGGCAGGAAATCCGGATCGTTGGAGTTCTCGCTGAAACGCCGGGCGATGCCCCTGACAAAAGGCCTGAGCAGGTAATAACTGAACTGCGACCAGCCCCAGGCACGCGGACGCACCAGCGGCGCCAGCAGAATCAGCTGCCCCTGCGCCGGGCTGTTTTCACCATGATTGAGCACGTGATCGACAATGATCGCCCCGCCGGTGCTTTGCCCGCACAAGTGCCACGGCTGCGGCAGGGCAATCGAGCGCGCCTCGGCGAACAGGCCTTGCAGCGCATCCTGATACTCGGAGAAGTCGCGGATGCTCGCCCGCTCGCCGCTGGACAGACCATGCCCCGGCAGATCGCAGGCAATCACCGCGAAGCCCTGATCCAGCGCCCACTCGATCACATGCAGGTAAAGACCGGTGTGATCATAAAAACCGTGCACCAGAAACAGCGTGGCCCTGGCGGTTTCTGCCGGCCACCAGCAATGACTGACCAGTTGATAGCCATCGATGTCGAACCGGCCCATCCCACGCCAGACATCGCGCTCCGGAAAGTCAGTATTGTAGAACCGCTGATACGCCTTCGCCTCCTCGGACAACGGCTGCCACTCGGCCAAAGGCTTGAGGCTCGCACGCAGATGATCGGGATCGAAGGCAACAGACATGGGCAATTCCAGAACGGTAAACGGACTTTATCGGCCTGCGATATTCATCTGTCGCGGCAAGCATGGCAAGCTAGCGCGCCTCTGAGGATCGAAAACCATGCGTTCGCCCTACCGCACCGCACTGTTTGCCAGCCTGCTCGCCATCGTGTGTGCCGGCGTGCTGTGGGCCGCGTACGACTGGTTTCAGGGCCGCTACCTGCGGGCGTTCAGCGAACACACCGCGGTGTTTTCCGGCGACCCGTTGCGCCTGCCCGACGACCTCGCCGGCCCCGGCAATATCCGTCTGGTGCACTTTTGGGATCCCGCCTGCCCGTGCAACGTCGGCAATCAACAGCACCTGAGCGAGATGGTCGAACAGTTCGGCCCCAAGGGCGTGGAGTTCTTTGCGGTGCAGAAGGCAGGCAGCCACGGCCAGTTGCCCGCCACCCTCAGCAATCTCAAAACCATCGCGGTGTTGCCCGGCTCCGAACAGATTCCTGCCAGCCCGGCCGTGGCGATCTGGGACCGCAGCGGCAGACTGGCGTACTTCGGCCCGTACAGCGAAGGCCTGACGTGCAACTCCAGCAACAGTTTCATCGAACCGATCCTGCAAGCGTTGAGTGATGATCGTCCGGTCAATGCGACTCATACGCTGGCGGTCGGTTGCTACTGCCCGTGGCCGGCGGAGGCGAAGTAAGGCATTCCGGACATTTCAAGGACGG
The DNA here is from genome assembly GCF_004368175.1 of Pseudomonas sp. CH235. NCBI lineage: Bacteria > Pseudomonadati > Pseudomonadota > Gammaproteobacteria > Pseudomonadales > Pseudomonadaceae > Pseudomonas > Pseudomonas sp. CH235. Next base: position 81,309 of record NZ_RRZJ01000020.1, on the reverse strand, counting down.
CGATGCGCAGCACACGAGGCGTGTGCTAATTGTTTGCAGCCCGCACGGGCGGCAATCCCGAATGCACAAGGAGTCACCATGAAACGCGTCTTCACCGTTCTTGCCTTGCTCATCGTTGTCCTGCTCGCCGCCGGCGGGTGGTATGTCTACAGCAAGCAACCGACGCGTCAGGGCCAGGTGGAGTTGCGCAACCTGCAAGGCTCGGTGACCGTGCGTTACGACGAGCGCGGTGTGCCGCACATCCGTGCCGAAAACGAGACCGACCTCTACCGCGCCCTCGGCTATGTGCACGCCCAGGATCGCCTCTTTCAGATGGAAGCCATGCGTCGTCTGGCCCGGGGCGAGCTGGCCGAAGTGCTCGGGCCGAAACTGCTCGACACCGACAAGCTGTTCCGCAGCCTGCGCATCCGCGAGCGGGCCGCCAGTTACGTGGCCGGCCTCGACAAGCAGTCACCGGCGTGGAAGGCCCTGCAAGCCTATCTGGACGGCATCAATCAATATCAGGACTCGCACGCCGCCCCTGTCGAGTTCGACGTGCTGGGCATCCCCAAGCGGCCGTTCACCGCCGAGGACAGCATCAGCGTCGCCGGCTACATGGCCTACAGCTTTGCCGCCGCGTTTCGCACCGAACCGTTGCTGACCTACGTGCGCGATCAATTGGGCGCCGATTACCTCAACGTCTTCGACCTCGACTGGCAGCCCAAGGGCGTGCTCGCCAAAGGCCACGCCGGCACCGCACCGGCCCTCGCCGCCGAAGACTGGAAAGACCTGAACACCCTCGCCCGCGTCAGCGAACAGGCATTGATCGACAACGGTCTGCCGCAGTTCGAAGGCAGCAACGCCTGGGTGATCGCCGGCAGCCACAGCAAGAGCACCAAGCCGTTGCTGGCGGGCGATCCGCACATTCGTTTTTCGGTGCCGTCGGTGTGGTACGAGGCGCAGCTGTCGGCGCCGGGTTTTGAACTCTACGGCCATCATCAGGCGCTGGTGCCGTTTGCGTTTCTCGGCCACAACCTGGATTTCGGCTGGAGCCTGACCATGTTCCAGAACGATGATCTGGACCTGATCGCCGAGAAGGTCAATCCGGACAACCCGGATCAGGTCTGGTATCGCGGCCAGTGGACCGACATGGTCAAGACCGAGCAACAGATCGCGGTGAAAGGCCAGACGCCGGTGACCATAACCCTGCGTCAGTCGCCCCACGGGCCGATCGTCAACGACGCCCTCGGTACAGCCGCAGGGAAAACTCCGATTGCGATGTGGTGGGCGTTCCTCGAAACACCGAACCCGATCCTCGAAGGTTTCTACCAGCTTAACCGCGCCGACACCTTGGCCAAGGCTCGTGCCGCAGCCGCCAAGGTGCAGGCGCCGGGGCTGAACATCGTCTACGCCAACGCCAAGGGCGATATCGCCTGGTGGGCCTCGGCGCTATTGCCCAAGCGGCCGGCCGGGGTGAAGCCTGGCTTCATTCTCGACGGCAGCAGCAATCAGGCGGACAAGGACGGCTACTTCCCGTTCAGCGCCAACCCGCAGGAAGAGAACCCGGCGCGGGGCTATATCGTCTCGGCCAACTTCCAGCCCGTGTCGCCGACCGGCATGGAGATTCCCGGTTACTACAACCTCGCTGACCGTGGCCAACAGCTCAACCGCCAGCTCGCCGACAAAAACGTGAAGTGGGACAACGAGGCCAACCAGAGGCTGCAACTGGGCACCGCCACCGGTTATGGCCCGCGCCTGCTGGCGCCGTTGCTGCCGGTGCTGCGTGAAGTGGCGGGCAATCCCGCCGAGCAGAAGCTGATCGAACAACTGGCCCAATGGCAAGGCGACTATCCGCTGGATTCAGTCAGTACGACGGTATTCAACCAGTTCCTGTTCAACCTCGCCGACGCGGCAATGCGCGATGAGCTGGGCAATGATTTCTTCGAAACCCTGCTGTCGACCCGAGTGATCGATGCAGCCCTTCCTAGGCTCGCGGCGAATGCTGATTCACCGTGGTGGGACAACCGCAGCACGCCGAACAAGGAGACCCGCGTCGACACCGTGCGCGCCGCGTGGCAAGCGAGCATGGCGCACCTGAAGTCGACCCTCGGCGACGACGCTTCCGGCTGGCAATGGGGCAAGGCGCACACGCTCACCCATGGTCATCCGCTGGGTCAGCAGAAACCGCTGGACCGCATTTTCAACGTCGGTCCGTTCGCCGCACCGGGCTCACATGAAGTGCCGAACAACCTCTCGGCGAAGATCGGCCCGGCGCCATGGCCGGTGACCTACGGCCCGTCGACGCGGCGGTTGGTGGACTTCGCCGACCCGGCTCACAGCCTGACCATCAACCCGGTCGGCCAGAGCGGCGTGCCGTTCGACAGTCACTATGACGATCAGGCGGAAGCGTATGTGGACGGGATGTATGTGCAGGCGCATTTCAGTGAGGAAGAGGTGACGGCGAATACGCGGAGTACGCTGAAGCTGTTGCCGGCGCGAGCGGCTCAATAGGCGCCGCTCAAACCATCGCCGCAAAATTCAGCCGGAACTGCTGCGGCGTCACCCCCAGCCGCCGGTTGAACACGCTGCGCATATGTTGCGCATCGCGAAACCCGCACTGATACGCCACCGTCTTCAGCGGCGCCCTGGTGCTTTCGAGCATCACCCGTGCCGCATCCACCCGCGCCCGCTCGACGAATTCCGCCGGGGTGACTTTCGCTTCGCGGGCAAACACCCGAGAGAAATTTCGCGCACTCATGTTCGCCGCGTTCGCCAGATCGGCGATGGTCAGGTCGCCCGTGAGATTGGCCAGCACATACAGCTGCACCATCGCCACCGCTGACGTCGGTTCGGCATGAGACGTAAGGAACGGGCTGAACTGCGACTGCCCGCCCGAGCGCTGGGTGAACACCACCAGCCGCTTGGCCACGCTCAGCGCCACCTCGGCCCCGTAATCTCGCGCCAGCAGGTACAGCGACAGATCGATCCCCGCCGTCACCCCCGCCGAGGTGTAGAGCTGGCCATCCTCGACGTACAACCGATCGGCCTCGACCCGGCTCGACGGGCACAACTGCGCCAGCGCTTCGGCGTCGTTCCAGTGGGTGGTGACCGTACGCCCGTCCAGCAATCCTGCACGGGCGAGCATGAACGCGCCGTTGCAGATCGAGCCGAATCGCCGCGCCCTCCCACAGGCCTCACACAGCCAGGCATCAAACGTCTCGCCGAAATCCAGAAACGGCAATTGCGGCCCACCCGCCACCAGCAGCAAGTCATAAGCCTCCTGCGCTTCGCTGAAATACTGGTGAGCACTCAGGGTCAGCCCGTTGGAACACGCCATCGACCCGCGCTCGACACCGATCACGTCGAGCCGGTAATGATCCTCCGGCGCCAGGAAGCGGTTGGCCTCGGCGAACACATCCATGGGCCCGCTGACGTCCAGCGCCTGCACGCCGGGGAACACCACGATGGCGACGGTTCTGTTCATGGCAATCTCGGCTCCCGGGGAATGGCGGATCAGCGCCAACCCTAGCCAATCCTCGCCGCAGAAGCGAGCTGGCACGATTTGCAGGTGGAATGGCAAGGATCGCAGCCATGGATCGATTGTCCGGTTTTGCCCCCGGGAACAGAATTTCCCCATCAGCGCCGTAACGGCGTTTTCGACGAGGAAGCTCAACATGACCACGACCATCGCCGGTATCCAGATCCCCGACAGCGCCCTCGCCCGGGCCACCACCGAGTACATCCGCGACATCGAATCCGACCTGCTTTACCACCACTCGCGCCGGGTGTTTCTGTTCGGTGCGTTGAGCGGTGAGCGCCAGCAACTGGCCTACGATCCGGAGCTGCTGTACGTCGGCGCGATGTTCCACGACCTGGGTCTGGTCGAAGGTCACCGCAGCGATGACGAGCGCTTCGAAGTCGATGGCGCCAACGCAGCCGCTGCGTTTCTGAAACCGTATGGGCTGAGCGACGACGACATCGAGCAGGTCTGGCTGTCGATCGCCCTGCACACCACGCCGGGCATACCGAAGCATCTGCGTCCGACCGTGGCGCTGGTGACCGCAGGCGTCGAGATGGACGTGCTGGGCATGGACTACGCGGCGTTCACCACGGTGCAGCGCGAGGCGGTGGTGCATGCGCATCCACGGGGCGAAGGTTTCAAGGAGTGCATCATCTGCGCGTTCGCCGATGGCTTGCGTCATCGCCCGCAGACTACGTTCGGCAATGTGAAGACCGATGTGTTGAAGGATCAAGCGCCGGGATTCAAGCCGATGAACTTCATCGAAGTGATTCGCCAGTCGCCCTGGGTTTCCTGACGGGCATAAAAAACCTCGCGACCGTTATCGGTCGCGAGGTTTTTTGTACCGGGAGGCTTACGCCGCTTCCGGCGTCGGCGCCCGGCGCACGTCCGGTTGCTTCCACGAATCCGCAGCGCCTTCTTCGATGGCCTGCTGAATCGCTTTCTTGCGAGCTTCTTCGGCACGGCGGCTGAAGAACCAGACCAGGAAGGTCACCAGCGACACCGCCAGCAGAATCAGACTGGCCACGGCGTTGATCTCAGGCTTCACGCCCAGACGCACCGCCGAGAACACTTCCATCGGCAGGGTCGTCGAACCCGGGCCGGAGACGAAGCTCGCCAATACCAGGTCGTCCAGCGACAGCGCGAACGACATCATGCCGCCCGCTGCCAGCGACGGCGCGATCATCGGGATGGTGATCAGGAAGAACACCTTCCACGGACGCGCGCCGAGGTCCATCGCCGCTTCTTCGATCGACAGGTCCAGCTCGCGCAGACGCGCCGACACCACCACCGCCACATACGCCGCACAGAACGTGGTGTGAGCGATCCAGATGGTGACGATGCCCCGCTCCTGTGGCCAGCCGATCATCTGCGCCATCGCCACGAACAGCAGCAACAGCGACAGACCGGTAATCACTTCAGGCATTACCAGCGGCGCGGTGACCAGGCCGCCGAACAGCGTGCGGCCCTTGAAACGGGTGATGCGGGTCAGCACGAAGGCTGCCAGCGTACCCAGCGCCACGGCGGCAATCGCGGTGTAGCAGGCGATTTCCAGCGAGCGCACCACCGAGCCCATCAGTTGCGAGTTGTCGAGCAGGCCGACGTACCACTTCACCGACCAGCCGCCCCACACCGTCACCAGTTTCGAGGCGTTGAACGAGTAGATCACCAGAATCAGCATCGGCAGATAGATGAACAACAGGCCGAGCACCAGCATCAGGCTGGAGAAACGGAAGCGCTTCATTCTTTACCCTCCATTTCCTTGGCCTGACTGCGGTTGAACAGGATGATCGGCACGATCAGGATCGCCAGCATCACCACCGCCAGGGCGGACGCCACCGGCCAGTCACGGTTGTTGAAGAACTCTTGCCAGAGCACTTTACCGATCATCAGGGTTTCCGGACCGCCGAGCAGTTCCGGGATCACGAACTCGCCCACCACCGGGATGAACACCAGCATGCAGCCGGCGATGATGCCGTTCTTGGACAGCGGCACGGTGATTTTCCAGAAGCTGTTGAAGGTGCTCGAACCGAGGTCGGAAGCGGCCTCCAGCAGGCTGGTGTCGTGCTTCACCAGGTTGGCGTACAGCGGCAGGATCATGAACGGCAGGTACGAGTAGACGACGCCGATGTACACCGCGAGGTTGGTGTTGAGGATCTGCAGCGGCTCGTCGATCAAGCCCATGCTCATCAGGAACCCGTTGAGCAGGCCGTTGTTGCTGAGGATGCCCATCCACGCATAGACGCGGATCAGGATCGCGGTCCAGGTCGGCATCATGATCAGCAGCACCAGCACCGTTTGCAGCTCTTTGCGGGCGCTGGCGATGGCGTAGGCCATCGGGTAACCGATCAACAGGCACAGCAGCGTGCTGAAAAATGCCATCTTCAGCGAGCCGAGGTAGGCGGCGATGTACAGCTCGTCGTCGCCGAGCATCGCGTAGTTGCCCAGGTTCAGCAGCAGTTGCAGCTTCTGCTCGGCGTAGGTGTAGATCTCGGTGTACGGCGGGATGGCCACATCCGCTTCGGCGAAGCTGATCTTCAGGACGATGAAGAACGGCAGCATGAAGAACAGGAACAGCCAGATGAACGGAACCCCGATGACCAACTGGCGGCCACCGGGAATTATTCGATTGAGCCGGCGTTTGAATTTGCGCATGTTCATGAGCGAAGTACCACGCCGCTGTCGTCTTCCCACCACACGTAAACCTGATCGCCCCAGGTCGGACGTGCGCCACGGCGTTCGGCGTTGGCCACGAACGACTGCACCAGCTTGCCGCTCGGCAATTCGACGTAGAACACCGAGTGACCGCCGAGGTAGGCGATGTCATGCACCTTGCCGCTCGACCAGTTGTATTCGCAGGTCGGCTGGTCGGCGGTGACCAGCAGTTTTTCCGGACGGATCGCGTAGGTCACGGACTTGTCCTGCACCGAGGTGCTGATGCCGTGGCCGACGTAGATCTGCCGGTCGAGGTCCTTGCAGGTGATGGTCGCGTGGCCTTCGGCATCGTCGATCACTTCGCCTTCGAAGATGTTCACGTTACCGATGAATTCGCAGACCAGACGGCTGGTCGGGGTTTCGTAGATGTCGATCGGGCTGCCGATCTGGGCGATCCAGCCCAGGTGCATGATCGCGATGCGCTCGGCCATGGTCATGGCCTCTTCCTGGTCGTGGGTCACCATCACGCAGGTCACGCCCACGCGCTCGATGATCTCAACCAGCTCGAGCTGCATTTGCGAACGCAGTTTCTTGTCCAGTGCGCCCATCGGCTCGTCGAGCAGCAGCAGTTTCGGCCGCTTGGCCAGCGAACGCGCCAGCGCCACACGCTGACGCTGACCGCCGGACAACTGGTGCGGCTTGCGCTTGGCGTACTGGCTCATCTGCACCAGCTTGAGCATCTCGGCCACGCGGGCGTCGATCTCGGCCTTGGGAATCTTGTCCTGTTGCAGGCCGAACGCGATGTTCTGCGCCACGGTCATGTGCGGGAACAGGGCGTAGGACTGGAACATCATGTTGATCGGTCGCTCGTACGGCGGCATGTCGGTGATGTCGACGCCGTCGAGGAAAATGCGCCCCTCCGTGGGCCGTTCAAACCCTGCCAGCATCCGCAACAGAGTGGATTTGCCCGATCCCGAACCGCCGAGCAGGGCGAAGATCTCGCCCTTCTTGATTTCCAGGGACACATCGTCCACGGCAACCGTCTCGTCGAACTTCTTCGTGACCCGGTCGATTTTGACCAGCACCTGTTTCGGTGTCTGGTCGCCCTCGAGGGCTTTCTTATAGGCGCCGGAGGCAACTGCCATTTACAAAACTCCCAGAAAAAAAGAGTGCAGTTCGCCCACGCAAGACGAACCCAGGATAGTTTGTACGTTGAAGCTATTTACCCGACTTGACCTTGGTCCAGCTGCGGGTCATCAAACGCTGAATGTTCGGCGGCAACTCGATCGACACATAGGTCTTGTCGAGCACGGCCTGCGGTGGATAAACCGACTCGTCGGTGCGGATGGACTGCTCCATCAGCTTGTCCGAACCCGGGTTGGGGTTGGCGTAACCGACGTAATCACTGACCTGGGCGATCACCTCAGGTTTCAGCAAATAGTTGATGAAGGCGTGGGCCTCTTTGACGTTGGCCGAATCCTTCGGAATCGCCAGCATGTCGAACCACAGCGCGCCGCCCTCTTTCGGGATCGAGTAGGCGATGTTCACGCCCTTCTTGGCTTCTTCGGCGCGATTCTTGGCCTGGAAGATGTCGCCGGAGAAACCGATGGCCACGCAGATGTCGCCGTTGGCCAGATCGCCGATGTATTTCGAGGAGTGGAAGTAGGTTACGTACGGACGCACCGCCAGCAGTTTGGCCGTGGCCTTCTCGTAATCCTTGGGATTGGTGCTGTTGGCGTTCAGGCCCATGTAGTTGAGCACGGTCGGCATCATTTCATCGGCCGAATCGAGGAACGCCACGCCGCAGCTGTGCAGCTTCTTGATGTTCTCCGGCTCGAACAGCACGCTCCAGGAGTCGATCTTGTCGACGCCGAGCACGGCTTTCACTTTGTCGACGTTGTAGCCGATGCCGTTGGTGCCCCACAGGTACGGTACGGCGTACAGGTTGCCCGGATCGTTCTGTTCCAGGCGCTTGAGCAGCACCGGATCGAGGTTGGAATAGTTCGGCAGTTGCGCCTTGTCGAGCTTCTGGAACGCGCCCGCCTTGATCTGCTTGCCGAGGAAGTGGTTCGACGGCACGACCACGTCGTAACCGGTACGCCCGGCGAGCAGTTTGCCTTCCAGGGTTTCGTTGGAGTCGAACACGTCGTAGACCGGTTTGATCCCGGTGTCTTTCTGGAAATCGGCCAGGGTGGTCTCGCCGATGTAATCCGACCAGTTATAAATATGCACAGTACCGGCGGCTTGGGCACCGACAGCGAACGTCAGGCCGGCAGCGGCCAGCAGGGCATTGCGCAAAGAAGAAAAAATAGGCAAGTGGAGGTCCTCTAATTTAGTTGGGCCCAAGTTGCCCCGTGCTGCATGACAGTCACGGTTGCCCGGCAACAAAACCGGCGCGCAACTTACCTTCGAAAAACCGTTCCAGCAAAACTTTCTGTCATTTAATTGCACCACTGACCGCCCAGATGAAGGCGACGGCCAGCGGTGACTGCTTCAAACCGGCTTATTTACCGGATTTGATCTTGGTCCAGCTGCGAGTGATCAGGCGCAGGGTAGGTGCGTCCAGATCGCTGATCGCATAGAGCTGCTTCTTCACTTCAGCCGAAGGGTAGATGCTCGGATCGCTGGTGATTTCCTTGTCCACCAGGGCGGTGGCCGCCTTGTTGCCGTTCGGGAAACGCACGGCGTTGGTGATTTCGGCCATCACTTTCGGCTCGAGCAGGTAGTTCATGAACTTGTAGGCGGCTTCGACGTTTTCGGCATCCTTGGGAATGGCGACCATGTCGTAGAAAGTACCGGCACCTTCTTTCGGAATGGTGTAGGCCAGTTTGACCTTGTCACCGGCTTCCTTGGCGCGGGTCTTGGATTGTTCCAGGTCACCCGAGTAGCCGACCGCCACGCAGATGTTGCCGTTGGCCAGGTCCGAGATGTACTTCGAGGAGTGGAAGTAAGCCACCGAAGGACGGATCTTGAGGAACAGGTCTTCGGCGGCTTTCAGGTCAGCCTTGTCCTTGCTGTTGGTCGGCTTGCCCAGATAGTGCAGAGCCGCGGGAATCATTTCGGTCGGCGCGTCGAGGAAGCTCACACCGCAGCTTTTCAGCTTCTCGATGTTTTCAGGCTTGAACACGATGTCCCAGGAATCGATCTTGTCGATGCCCAGTGCAGCCTTGACCTTGGCCGGGTTGTAGCCGATGCCGATCGAACCCCACATGTACGGGAACGCGTGCTTGTTGCCCGGGTCGCTGGCGTCGCCAACGGCCTTGAGCAGGTCTTCGTCGAGGTTCTTCCAGTTCGTCAGCTTGGACTTGTCCAGTTCCTGATAAACGCCGGCCTTGATCTGTTTGGCCAGGAAGTTGTTGGAAGGCACCACGATGTCGTAACCGGATTTGCCGGCCAGCAGCTTGGCTTCCAGGGTTTCGTTGCTGTCGAAAACGTCATAGACGACCTTGATGCCCGTCTCTTTTTCGAAATTGGCAACCGTGTCCGGCGCGATGTAGTCGGACCAGTTGTAAACGTGCAACACCTTGTCGTCCGCCTGAACCGCACCCGCCATCACGCCCATCAGGGACATGGCGAGCAGAGTCTTGCCAGCGAGCTTTTTGCCTAATGCCTTCATGCGTTAATGCTCCAAATTTTTCTTTTTTGAACCACTTTGTTCAGCGGCCGAACCCGGACAACTGGAACCGCGGCTAGTCTGGCAAGATCCGAGGCGGTCTTTCAAGAAAAGACCAGCCTTTCTGACAGCTCCGAGCGACAGCGCAACAGCTCCATCGCTCAGAGCCTAGCACTTAGCCCTGCAACGCACTCAGGGTCAGGTCCAGGCACTTGCGTGCCTTTGTCACCAGCTCGTCGATCTCCGCCTTGCTGATCACCAGCGGCGGCGCGATGATCATGGTGTCGCCCACGGCGCGCATGATCAGCCCGTTGTCGAAGCAGAACTGGCGGCAGATCATGCCCACACCCTTGCCTTCGTAACGCTTGCGAGTGGCCTTGTCCTGCACCAGCTCGATGGCCCCCAGCAGACCGACTCCGCGCACTTCACCCACCAACGGGTGATCGTTCAGTTCGCGCAGACGTTTCTGCAAATACGGTGCCGTTTCTTCATGGGCGCGTTCGATGATTTTCTCTTCGCGCAGAATCCGGATGTTTTCCAGACCTACTGCCGCCGCTACCGGGTGACCGGAGTAGGTAAAGCCGTGGTTGAAGTCGCCACCCTCGTTGAGCACCGCCACCACTTCGTCGCGCACGATCAGGCCACCCATCGGGATGTAGCCCGACGTCAGGCCTTTGGCGATCGTCATCATGTGTGGCTTGAGGTCGTAGAAATCGCTGCCAAACCATTCACCGGTACGGCCGAAACCGCAGATCACTTCATCGGCCACGAACAGGATGTCGTACTTGGCGAGGATTTCCTTGATGCGCGGCCAGTAGGTGTCTGGCGGAATGATCACGCCGCCGGCGCCCTGGATCGGCTCGGCAATAAAGGCACCGACGTTGTCGACGCCGACTTCCAGGATCTTTTCTTCCAGCTGATTGGCCGCCCAGATCCCGAACTCTTCCGGGGTCATGTCGCCGCCTTCGGCGAACCAGTACGGCTGCGCGATGTGGACGATGCCCGGAATCGGCAGGTCGCCCTGTTCATGCATGTAGGTCATGCCGCCCAGGCTCGCGCCGGCCACGGTGGAACCGTGGTAGCCGTTCTTGCGGCTGATGATGACTTTCTTGTTCGGCTGGCCCTTGATCGCCCAGTAGTGGCGAACCATACGCAGCATGGTGTCGTTGCCTTCGGAACCGGAGCCGGTGAAGAACACGTGGTTCATGCCTTCCGGCGCCACGTCGGCGATGGCCTTGGCCAGTTCCAGCGCCGGCGGGTGCGCGGTCTGGAAGAACAGGTTGTAGTAAGGCAGTTCGCGCATCTGTTTGGCGGCAGCATCCGCCAGCTCATCGCGTCCATAACCGATCGCCACACACCACAGACCCGCCATGCCGTCGAGGATCTTGTTGCCCTCGCTGTCCCACAGGTACACGCCCTTGGCGTTGGTGATGATCCGTGGACCCTTTTCTTTCAGCTGCTTGAAGTCGCTGAACGGGGCCAGGTGGTGATCGCTGCTGAGGGCTTGCCACTCACGGGTTTGCGGGTTGTTGCTGGTCATGCCAATTCTCCTTGTTATCGGTGAAGGCGCGGCGGCTGGCCACCGCGCCCGGCGTATCAGACGGCGAAGAGCAGGTACTCACGCTCCCAGGAACTGATCACGCGCTTGAAGTTTTCATGCTCGGCCCGCTTCACCGCGACGTAGCCGGTGATGAAGGTCTTGCCCAGGTATTTCTCGATGGTCGCGCTGTTTTCCATGCGCTCCAGCGCGTCCTCGATGGTCAGCGGCAGGCGCAGGTTGCGGCGCTCGTAGCCACGGCCCACAACCGGTGCGCTCGGGTTGATGCCTTCGACCATGCCGATGTAGCCGCAGAGCAGGCTCGCGGCAATCGCCAGGTACGGGTTGGCGTCGGCGCCCGGCAAACGGTTTTCCACCCGACGGTTCTGCGGGCCGGCATCCGGGACGCGCAGGCCCACGGTGCGGTTTTCTTCGCCCCACTCAACGTTCACCGGTGCCGAGGTATCCGGCAGGAAGCGGCGGAACGAGTTGACGTTCGGTGCGAACAGCGGCAACAACTCAGGGATCAGTTTCTGCAGGCCACCGATGTGGTGCAGGAACAGCTGGCTCATGGTCCCGTCGTCATTGGAGAACACGTTCTTGCCAGTCTCGATGTCGATGATGCTCTGGTGCAGGTGCATCGCACTGCCCGGCTCGCCGGTCATCGGCTTGGCCATGAAGGTCGCGGCCACGTTGTGCTTGAGGGCGGCCTCGCGCATGGTGCGCTTGAACACCAGAATCTGGTCGGCCAGGGACAGGGCATCGCCGTGACGGAAGTTGATTTCCATCTGCGCCGTGCCGTCCTCATGGATCAGCGTGTCGAGGTCCAGCTCCTGCAATTCGCACCAGTCGTAGACGTCTTCGAACAGCGGATCGAATTCGTTCGCCGCTTCGATGGAGAACGACTGGCGACCGATCTCCGGACGCCCGGAACGGCCGACCGGCGGCTGCAACGGATAGTCAGGGTCGTCGCTGCGCTTGGTCAGGTAGAACTCCATTTCCGGCGCCACGATCGGCTGCCAGCCCTTGTCGGCATAGAGTTTCAGGACTTTCTTGAGGACGTTGCGCGGCGACAGCTCGATCGGGTTGCCTTGCTTGTCGTAGGTGTCGTGGATCACCTGGGCGGTCGGCTCGATGGCCCATGGCACCAGGTACACGGCGTTCTGGTCGGGACGGCAGATCATGTCGATGTCGGCCGGGTCGAGCAGTTCGTAATAGATGTCGTCTTCGACGTAGTCGCCGGTCACGGTCTGCAACAGAACGCTCTCTGGCAGGCGCATGCCTTTTTCGGCGATGAACTTGTTGGTCGGCGAGATCTTGCCCCGGGTGATGCCGGTCAAGTCGCCGATCATGCATTCGACTTCTGTGATCTTGTGGTCTTTCAACCAATCGGTGAGCTGGTCGAGGTTGTTACTCATAAATGCCTCTGGGCTGAGTCTCCTGACAGATGTCAGGCAATGTTTGACGCACCAGGCGTCGCGTTAAAGGGCCTTGCTTGCGCGCAGTGCCGGCTTACGCCCGGCACCGCGCATAGACAATGAAGGAGGAGCTTACCTGCCCTTTACGCTGGCGTTGCATTTCCTGTGCACATCCCGGGCGTGCAGAATCACGGGCACGGCGACGGACGCGGTGCAGGCCGGGAGCAGGAAAGAGATCTATATTGAAAGGAGAACCGCTAAAGAGGATGCCCTCGCACACGTCCAGAATATCGGACGCTGGCGCTCGATCTGCCATGGGCTGGGAGATCGCTGGCACGTTGCAGGCCTTGCTGGCCGCGCTGCGGACGGACGTGTCGCCACTGATGTGATAAGCATGCAGACCGGACTGCAAAGAGCAGTCGGTGACGCCGATTAACGGCAGGCGAGACATGAAGCACCCCGGTATTATTGCTGTTATGGGTTTGATCCGAGCTTAGCCTTGTTCATTTTTTTACACAACACCCCCGTAAAAAATACAACACGGCCTGCTCAAGCCTGCGGGTGGCGCGTCCTTCACGGATAAAAAAATGCCCCAAAGTGCCCCATAAATGCCCTCGTGGCGCTTTTTCAGGGCAGAAAAGGCCTCGCTTGACTTCGGCAGGCCGTTCGGGTTGACTGAAACCAGAAAAGATCAATGATTGATATTTTTAACAACAAAGGTGTTGCATCATGTCGGTACCCCCGCGTGCCGTTCAGCTTAACGAAGCGAACGCGTTCCTTAAGGAACATCCTGAGGTTCTGTACGTTGACCTTCTGATTGCGGATATGAATGGTGTGGTGCGCGGCAAGCGCATCGAACGCACCAGCCTCCACAAGGTTTACGAGAAAGGCATCAACCTGCCGGCCTCTCTATTTGCTCTGGATATCAATGGCTCCACGGTGGAAAGCACCGGCCTGGGCCTGGACATCGGCGACGCCGACCGTATCTGCTATCCAATCCCCGATACCCTGTGCAACGAGCCATGGCAGAAGCGCCCGACCGCGCAACTGTTGATGACCATGCACGAACTCGAAGGTGACCCTTTCTTCGCCGACCCGCGCGAAGTGCTCCGTCAAGTTGTTGCAAAGTTTGACGAGCTGGGCTTGACCATCTGCGCCGCATTCGAACTCGAGTTCTACCTGATCGACCAGGAAAACGTGAACGGCCGCCCTCAGCCGCCACGCTCGCCGATCTCCGGCAAACGCCCGCATTCGACCCAGGTCTACCTGATCGACGACCTCGACGAATACGTCGACTGCCTCCAGGACATTCTGGAAGGCGCCAAAGAGCAAGGCATCCCGGCCGACGCCATCGTCAAGGAAAGTGCCCCGGCGCAGTTCGAAGTGAACCTGCACCACGTCGCCGACCCGATCAAGGCATGCGACTACGCGGTCCTGCTCAAGCGTCTGATCAAGAACATCGCCTACGACCATGAAATGGACACCACCTTCATGGCCAAGCCGTACCCGGGCCAGGCAGGCAACGGTCTGCACGTCCACATTTCGGTTCTCGACAAAGAAGGCAAAAACATTTTTGCCAGCGAGGATCCCGAGCAGAACGCCGCGCTGCGTCACGCGATCGGCGGTGTGCTCGAGACCCTGCCCGCGCAGATGGCTTTCCTCTGCCCGAACGTCAACTCCTACCGTCGTTTCGGCGCACAGTTCTACGTGCCGAACTCGCCGAGCTGGGGCCTGGACAACCGCACCGTGGCCCTGCGCGTACCGACCGGCTCCGCCGACGCGGTCCGCCTGGAACACCGCGTTGCCGGCGCCGACGCCAACCCGTACCTGCTGATGGCTTCGGTCCTGGCGGGCGTGCACCACGGCCTGACCAACAAGATCGAGCCACCGGCTCCGACCGAAGGCAACAGCTACGAGCAGAACGAGCAGAGCCTGCCGAACAACCTGCGCGATGCCCTGCGCGAGCTGGACGACAGCGAAGTGATGGCCAAGTACATCGATCCGAAATACATCGATATCTTCGTCGCCTGCAAAGAGAGCGAGCTGGAGGAGTTCGAACACTCCATCTCCGACCTCGAGTACAACTGGTACCTGCACACCGTTTAAGCGGATTGCAGGAATAAAAAGCGCTGCCGGCTTCATCAGCCCGCAGCGTTTTTTTATGGCCGCCTGCGGCGGATCGCTGGCAAGCCAGCTCCCACAGGGTTCTGTTGTGTACTCAAATCTTGTGTTCGACACAGATACCTGTGGGAGCTGGCTTGCCAGCGATGGCGGCCGACAAGACAACGCAAGAGCCGGCTCGTACAATGCCCGCTGCCCCGCAGGAGACTTTCATGACGCGTCCCGCCCCCGTCCGCAAACCCCGTGCCCGCAGTCAGGCACGGATCGATTCGATACTCGACGCCGCGCGCACGCTGCTGGCCGCCGAGGGCGTGGCGAGCCTGTCGATCTACAGCGTTGCCGAGCGCGCACAGATTCCGCCCTCCTCGGTCTACCACTTCTTCGCCAGCGTCCCGGCGCTGCTCGAAGCCCTGACGGCCGATGTACACGCAGCCTTCCGCGCCTGCCTGCAAGCGCCGATCGATCACGATGCCCTGCGCGACTGGCGTGACCTGTCGCGGCTGGTCGAGGAGCGGATGCTGGAGATCTACGGCGAGGATGCCGCCGCCCGCCAGCTGATCCTCGCGCAGCACGGCCTCACCGAAGTCACTCAGGCCGACCGCCAGCACGACCTCGAACTCGGCGACCTGATGCACAAGCTGTTCGACCATCACTTCGAACTGCCGCGACTGCCGGATGACGTCGACGTGTTCGCGCTGGCCATGGAACTGGGCGACCGCGTCTATGCCCGTTCGGTGCAGCAGCACGGACAGATCACCCCGCGCATGGCCGAGGAAGGCATGCGGGTGTTCGATGCCTATATCGGGCTGTATCTGCCGCCCTATCTGCCCAAGCGGGTTCTCTAGCGCAGCACGCGACAGGCACAAAAAACCCCGAAGGGCTCACACCCTTCGGGGTTGTTTTTGTCCCACGCCCTTACAACTTGGCGATGGACACCTCGGTGGATTTCACGAAGGCGATCACTTCGCTGCCGACCTCCAGTTCCAGCTCCTTGACCGAACGGGTGGTGATCACCGACGTGACGATGCCGGAAGCGGTCTGCACGTCGATTTCCGACAGCACGTCGCCGAGAACGATCTCCTTGATCGCGCCTTTGAACTGGTTGCGTACGTTGATGGCTTTGATAGTCATGGCATTTCTCCTAGGATCGAAATGAGCGGCAAGCGGCAAGCTACAAGCTGCAAGTAAAAGCGATCTGCTTTCGCTTGCGGCTTGAGGCTTGAAGCTCGCAGCTGCTTCATTGCGCCCAACGCAGTTGCGTAGGCAAGGGTGAAACGGGTTCCGGCGCCGGCGGTTCGCCGGGCAGGGACAACACACGGTTGAGCACTTCGGTTTCCAGCGCCGCCAGGCGATGGGAGCCACGCACCCGAGGGCGCGGCAGCTCCACTTGCAGGTCGAGGCCGACTTCGCCGTCCTCGATCAGAATCACCCGGTCGGCAATCGCCACCGCTTCGCTGACGTCGTGGGTCACCAGCAGCACGGTGAAACCATGCTGTTGCCAGAGACGCTCGATCAGTTGCTGCATCTCGATCCGGGTCAGCGCATCCAGCGCGCCCAGCGGCTCGTCGAGCAGCAACAGACGCGGTTGATGGATCAGCGCCCGGGCCAGCGCCACACGCTGCTTCTGCCCGCCGGACAGCGCCGCCGGCCATTCATTGGCGCGATCGGCCAGACCGACCGCATCCAGCGCCTGCAAAGCTTGCGGGCGCCAGTCGCCCTTGAGGCCGAGACCGACGTTGTCGATGATCTTTTTCCACGGCAGCAGCCGTGCTTCCTGGAACATCAACCGGGTGTCATCCCGCGCATCGCTAAGCGGTGCAGCCCCGGCCAGCAAATCGCCGCCGGTGGGTTGATCGAGACCGGCGAGCAGGCGCAGCAAAGTACTTTTGCCGCATCCGCTGCGCCCGACCACAGCGACGAATTGCCCCGCCGGAATGTGCAGATCGATGTCACGCAGCACTTGCCGCGAGCCGAAGGTCTTTTGCAGGTTGCGCACCGCCAGCGGAATCCCGCGCAGCAGGCGTGGAGGTTGTTGAGCGGTCATGCCGCACCTCCTTTCGCCACTTGATACGCCGGATGCCAGCGCAGCCACACACGCTCAAGGCCACGGGCCGCGAGGTCGGCCAGCTTGCCGAGCACCGCGTACAGCAGAATCGCCAGCACCACCACGTCGGTCTGCAGGAACTCGCGGGCGTTCATCGCCAGGTAACCGATGCCGGAGCTGGCAGAGATGGTTTCCGCCACGATCAGGGTCAGCCACATGAAGCCCAGAGCGAAACGCACGCCGACCAGAATCGAAGGCAACGCACCCGGCAGAATCACCTGCCAGAACAGGCTGAAACCGGACAGGCCATAACTACGCGCCATCTCAACCAACGCCGGGTCGACGTTGCGGATGCCGTGATAGGTGTTGAGGTAGATCGGGAACAGCGTGCCCAATGCCACCAGGAAAATCTTCGCCGACTCATCGATGCCGAACCACAGGATCACCAGCGGAATCAGCGCCAGGTGCGGCACGTTGCGGATCATCTGCACCGAGCTGTCGAGCAGGCGTTCGCCCCACTTCGACAGGCCGGTGATGAAGCCCAGCACCAGACCGATGCTGCCACCGATGGTGAAGCCCAGCGCGGCGCGCCAGCCGCTGATCGCCAGGTGCGTCCAGATTTCGCCGCTGCGCACCAGGCTCACGCCGGCTTCGATCACCGCCACCGGCGCCGGCAGAATCCGCGTCGACAACCAACCCGCCGACACCGACAACTGCCACACCGCCAGCAACAACACCGGCAACGCCCAGGGCGCGAGGCTGTGGATAAATTTCTTCATGGCGGCGCCTCAGCTCTGGGACGCGGCTTTGGGAAGAATGTCGTTGGCCACCATCTCGCCGAACGGGCTGACGTAACCGGCGCTTTTCGGCAGTTCCGGACGCTCGACGTCGAGGTGCGGGAACAGCAGTTCAGCCACCCGATACGATTCTTCGAGGTGTGGATAACCGGAGAAGATGAAGGTATCGATGCCCAGATCCGCGTATTCCTTCACCCGTGCAGCTACGGTCGGGCCGTCGCCGACCAACGCCGTCCCGGCACCGCCGCGCACCAGACCGACGCCGGCCCACAGGTTCGGGCTGACTTCGAGGTTGTCGCGGCTGCCACCGTGCAGCGCGGCCATGCGTTGCTGGCCGACCGAATCGAACCGCGCCAGCGAAGCCTGGGCACGTTTGATGGTGTCGTCGTCCAGATGCGAAATCAGGCGATCCGCCGCTTGCCAGGCTTCGGCGTTGGTTTCCCGCACGATCACATGCAGACGAATGCCGAAGCGCACGGTGCGGCCGAGCTTGGCGGCTTTGGCGCGCACCTGTTCGATCTTCTCGGCAACGGCTGCGGGCGGCTCGCCCCAGGTCAGAACCATTTCCACTTGCTCGGCGGCCAGATCCTGCGCCGCTTCCGACGAACCACCGAAATACAGCGGCGGACGCGGTTGCTGGATCGGCGGATAGAGCAATTTGGCGCCCTTGACGCTGATGTGCTCGCCGTCGTAATCCACGGTTTCGCCTTCCAGCACCCGGCGCCAGATCCGGGTGAATTCCACCGAGGCCTGATAGCGCGCTTCGTGATCGAGGAACAGACCGTCGCCGGCCAACTCTTCCGGATCGCCACCGGTCACTAGGTTGAACAGCGCACGACCGCCGGACAGACGATCCAGCGTTGCCGCCTGACGCGCCGCCACCGTCGGGGAAATGATCCCGGGCCGCAGGGCGACAAGGAATTTCAGACGCTGGGTCACCGGGATCAGCGATGCCGCCACCAGCCACGAGTCCTCGCAGGAGCGGCCGGTGGGAATCAGCACGCCGCCAAAACCCAGTCGATCCGCCGCTTGCGCGACCTGTTGCAGATAGCCGTGGTCGACGGCGCGGGCGCCTTCGGCGGTGCCAAGGTAATGGCCGTCGCCGTGGGTAGGCAGGAACCAGAAGATGTTGAGGCTCATGGAGTGGTCTCCTTGGGGATTCGATTTACTGGGCTTGGGTGACCGAGCTTTGGGCCACAGCGGCCGGTGGGGTCCAGATCACGTCCTTGATGCTCAACGGCTTGGGAATCAACTTGAGCTGGTAGAAGGTGTCGGCGATTTTCTGTTGTGCGGCGACCACTTCCGGGGTCAGGAACAGCGCGCCGTAGCCCTGGCGTTTCACCGAGGTCAGGGTGATGTCTGCCGGCAGGCCGAGCAGCGGCGACACCTGTTGGGTCACGTCTTCCGGGTTGGCCTTGGACCATTCGCCTACGGCGCGCACTTCTTCCACGAGGGTCTTGATCACCTCGGGATTTTTCTGTGCGTAGGGTTTGGTCGCCAGGTAGAACTGGTGGTTGTCGACGATGCCTTTGCCGTCACGCAGGGTGTGCGCTTGCAGCTGTTTTTCGGCGGCGGCCTGGTACGGGTCCCAGATGACCCAGGCGTCGACGCTGCCACGTTCGAACGCGGCGCGGGCATCGGCCGGCGGCAGGAATACGGTTTGAATGTCGGTGTACTTGAGGCCGGCGTCTTCCAGCGCACGCACCAGCAGGTAGTGGACGTTGGAGCCTTTGTTCAGGGCGACTTTCTTGCCCTTGAGATCCGCCACCGATTTGATCGGCGAATCTTTCGGCACGAGGATCGCTTCGCTGTTCGGCGCTGGCGGCTCGTAGGCCACGTAGAGCAGATCCGCACCGGCCGCCTGGGCGAAGACCGGCGGGGTTTCGCCGGTGACACCGAAGTCGATCGAGCCGACGTTCAGGCCTTCGAGCAGTTGCGGGCCGCCGGGGAATTCAGTCCATTGCACGTCGACGCCTTGGGCGGCGAGGCGTTTTTCCAGCGTGCCTTTGGCTTTGAGCAGCACCAGTGTGCCGTACTTCTGATAACCGATACGCAGGGTTTCGGCTTGAGCTTGAGTGATGGCGCCGAAGAACACAGCCGCAGCAAACAGAGCGACCAGACCACGACGCAAAAATACAGTGCGCATAGCGCTCTCCTTTTTGCTGTTGGGTTTTGGCTGCACCTGCTTGGCCGTTGGCGGCTGAGTAAGGTGAGTACTTCAAATGCGGGTGAAGCTTCAAATGCTCCAGCGAGCACTCAACAAACGTTCATTCAACAGCCCCGGCTCCAGCGGCTTCGGCCGGCGGGCCATGGCGCTGACAAACTGGTCCAGCGCTTCATGCAACCGCTGCTCCAGCGCCGGCGCCAACTGCGCCTGGGCACTGCCTTCGCCGTAGGCGATCTGGCTGTCCTCGGCAAAAATTCCTTGCAGCATTTCCTGGGCCTTCAACGCCGACAGCACAGGCTTGAGGGCGTAATCGACCACCAGCATGTGGGCGATGCTGCCGCCGGTGGCCATCGGCAAAACGATCTTGTGGTTCAGCGCACGCTCGGGCAGCAGATCCAGCACGGTCTTCAGGGCGCCGGAAAACGACGCCTTGTACACCGGCGTGGCGATCAGCAGGCCATCGGCGTTTTCAATCTGTTGCAGCAGGTCGAGCACCTTCGGGCTGTCGAAGCGGGCGTGGAGCAGGTCTTCGGCCGGGAAGTCCCGCACCTGATAACTCACCACTTCCACCCCTTGCTGCTGCAACCAGCGTTGCGAGCGCTCCAGCAACACCCCGGAGCGGGAACGTTGACTGGGACTGCCACCGAGTGAGACGACCAGCATTCAGACGATTCCTTGCGCGTTACAGGCGATTCGCGGGTTGCGATCTCGCTTCGATGTCAGTGACCTTACCAGTTGATTCATATATCCATAAATCATATTTATTCATTTGGTTATTCTTTATGGAGATATGCATTTCATTTTCTTGCGGCAAAAAAACAGGCCGTCAAAGCGGCCTGAAACCCTGCATCGTGGTTGGTACTGATCGCTCTCCGACACTGATGATCGTTCCCACGTCGAGGCGTCGAACCGTCTGCGTGGGAATGAATCCATGGACGCTCCGCGGCCACTGTGACGCAGAGCGTCACGGGCGGCATTCCCACGCGGAGCGTGGGAACGATCTGCAACGAGATGCGCCCGGTCAGATCACTTGTTCGGCTGTGGTGTGAGGCGCAGGTACGGTTTCACCGCGCGATAGCCCTTCGGAAAGCGCTGCTTGATTTCGTCTTCGTCCTTGAGCGACGGCACGATCACCACTTCTTCACCGTCCTGCCAGTTGGCCGGGGTGGCCACCTTGTAGTTGTCGGTGAGCTGCAGCGAATCGATCACCCGCAGGATCTCGTGGAAGTTGCGCCCGGTGCTCGCCGGGTAGGTGATGGTCAGGCGGATCTTCTTGTTCGGATCGATCACGAACAGCGAACGCACGGTCAGGGTGTCGTTGGCGTTCGGGTGGATCAGATCGTACAGATCGGACACCTTGCGATCGGCATCGGCCAGGATCGGGAAGTTGACGATGGTGTTCTGGGTTTCGTTGATGTCCTCGATCCACTTGTGGTGCGAGTCCACCGGGTCGACCGACAGGGCAATGGCTTTCACGCCGCGCTTGCTGAACTCGTCCTTGAGCTTGGCAGTGAAGCCCAGCTCGGTGGTGCAGACCGGGGTGAAGTCCGCCGGGTGGGAAAACAGCACGCCCCAGCTATCGCCCAGCCATTCGTGGAAACGAATCTTGCCGGCGCTGGAATCCTGTTCGAAATCGGGGGCGATATCGCCAAGTCTGAGGCTCATGGTGCGGCTCCTGATGAGTGGTTGGAGACCTCAACTGTAGCTCGGGATTCGATCTTCTTAAAAAGAATAAATAACTAGATATTTATATCTTTATTGAATATTAAACATCTGTTCACTGGACGTCCCGCAGCATCGCGACGAACATCGCCCTCAAGGTTCGAGAAGGCCTTGAGTTGCTGTAAAGAGGGAAACATCGGGAAAGGCTTACGGGGGTGAGCCGGACCCGAAAACGCAAAAGCCCCGTCCGGCGCGATGCCGGACGGGGCTTTTTTTCGTCAGTTACCTGAGCGCGTTATTACAGCAGCGGGATCGAGTAGCTGAGGATCAGGCGGTTTTCGTCCTGGTCGCGAACACCGGCGATGTTGGTACGCCAGGTAGCGTTTTTCCACATGAAGCCGACGTTCTTCAGCGGGCCTTCCGGCACGACGTAACCGATGGTCAGGTCGCGTTCCCACTCGGTGTCGCCATTGCCGTTTTCACGACCGGTGGAAGTTACGGTGTCGATGTTATCGCCACGCAGGTAAACCATACCGGCGGTCAGGCCCGGTACGCCAACCTTGGCGAAGTCATACGAGTAGCGAGCTTGCCAGGTACGTTCGCCGGCACGGCCGAACTTCTGGATCTGCATGTCGGTGATGGTGTAGTTAGACGAACCGTCGCCCTGGTTCAGCCAAGGGAAGTCGCTGCTGCCGTTGGAAACCTGGTAGCCGCCACCGAAAGTGTGACCTTCAACGGTGTACAGGAACAGACCGCTGTAGAGGTTGTTGTCGACTTTACCGCGACCGCTGGCAACACCGGAGTAGTTACCGCTGCTGAAGTAAGCAGGCGTGTTGCCGTTGCGGCCGTCGTCAGAGCTGTTGAAGTAACGGAAGTCAGACTTCAATACGCCCGGGCCGATTGCCCAGTTGTGGACCAGACCCAGGAAGTGTTGCTTGTAGAAATCTTCCAGGTTGCCGTAGTAGTACTGGGCAGTCAGGTCTTTGGTGATCTTGTAGTCACCACCGGCGTAAATGAACTTGTTGCTGTTAACGGTACGCGGTGCCGCGCCGTTGATAGACAGCTGCTCATTGTTGCTGGAGTTACGACCCTTCGCGTGCTCGATCTGACCACCGACCAGGGTCAGGTCCTTGATTTCGCCGGAAGTGATCTGGCCACCCTGCCAGGTTTGTGGCAGCAAGCGACCGTCGTTGGTCACGATGACCGGGTTCTTCGGCTGCAGGGTACCCAGCTTCAGTTCAGTCTGGGAAATCTTGGCTTTGGCAGTCAGGCCCAGGCTGGAGAAGTTATCAACCGCTTGACCATTGGATTCGCTTGGGAAAACAGTGCCGCCGTAAGCGGTGCCAGGATTACCGTTAGCAGCAACGTTGCCGTTGGTGCCGCCGCCCGAATCCAGACGTACGCCCAGCAGGCCGATGGCGTCGATACCGAAGCCTACGGTGCCTTGGGTGTAGCCGGAGATGAAACGCAGATCGAAGCCTTGGCCCCACTCTTCGTTGCGGCTTGGTTCGGCAGTGCCGCTACGGTTGTCAGTGTTGATGTAGAAGTTACGCAGCCCCAAGGTGGCCTTGCTGTCTTCGATGAAACCGGCGGCGCCTGCCTGCTGCGCCAAAACCCCTACGGCCACGGCCAGGGCCAAGGTGGACTTGTTCATGTTTCGCTCCTCTCGTTTCTAATTCTTGTGTTCCTGGTCCGGGGTCTGATGCCCCTGGATCCTAAGATGCGCGATTAGCGCCAGACCGTGACTGACAAGTCAATCGTAACCTTGTATGTCTACGACCAAGGTCTAATCGCAGTGATTTGGTCCCTGCAGGGTAAAGACTTCCTGATAAACCCAAAAAGAATTTATTAATTCTTTTTGATACCTTTCAGCTATATGGCCAGCCATTTGCCATCCTTACCGGATACAGCGTATCGGCGACTAAGCTCATTACTAAATGGTATTTGTTAGCCTTTTTTTAGATCGATTAGCTTTGACGCGACCCCGATTCGTCAAACCCTATCGAAAAGGCGACGCCATGATGGCCAAACGCGCACTATCTAGTCAATTTGTTACAGTTTGTGTGTCGGCGCTGATTTCTTTTTCAGCCCATGCCGCCAACCTCACCGTCGGCTACCAGACCGGTATTGACCCGAGCAAAGTCCCCCAGGCCGACGGCGTGTACGAGAAGGCCATCGGCGAGAAAATCGACTGGCGTCGGTTCAACAGCGGCCCGGAAGTTGTGACAGCCATCGCCTCCGGCGATGTGCAGATCGGCAACCTCGGCTCCAGCCCGCTGGCGGCCGCTGCTTCGCGCAATCTGCCGATCGTGGCCTTTATCGTCTCGGCGCAGATCAATGCCGCCGAAGCACTGGTGGTGCGTAACGGCAGCGGTATCAACAAGCCCGAAGACCTGATCGGCAAGACCATCGCCACCCCGTTCGTTTCCACCTCCCACTACAGCCTGCTCGGTGCGCTCAAGCACTGGGGCCTGGACACCTCGAAAGTCAAAGTGGTGAACCTGCAACCCGCAGAAATCGCGGCGGCCTGGAAGCGTGGCGACATCGACGGTGCCTTTGTCTGGTCGCCGGCGCTGGGTGAAATCCGCAAGACCGGCAAGACCCTGACGGATGCCGCGCAGGTCGGCCAGTGGGGCGCGCCGACCTTCGAAGTCTGGGTCGCGCGCAAGGACTTTGCCGAGAAGCATCCTGAGGTCGTGGCCAAGTTCGCCAAGGTGACTCTGGACTCGTTCGCCGATTACGCCGCCCATAAAGACAGCTGGACGGCCGATTCCGTACCTGTACAGAAAATCGCCAAACTGACCGGTGCCAATGCTGCCGACGTTCCGGAATTGCTCGCGGGTTCGGCATTCCCGGACGCCAAGGCACAACAGACCACGGCGCTGCTGGACGGCGGCACGGCGAGGGCGATTGGTGAGACGGCGAAATTCTTGAAGGAACAGGGCAAGGTCGAAAGTGTTCTGCCTGACTACTCGCCGTATGTCAGTGCGAAGTTTGTAGCCGAATAAACGCTATCGCGAGCAAGCTCGCTCCCTCACAGGCTCAGTGAACCTTTGTGGGAGCGGCCCTGCTCGCGATGAGGGCGTCACATCACAGAGACTTTTCGAAGATCTTCGAATTGCGCTGATAGTTATAAAGAGAAGCCCGAGCTGCCGGCAGGCGCTCGACGCTGCTCGGTTCGAAACCGCGCTCGCGGAACCAGTGGGCAGTGCGGGTGGTGAGGACGAACAGAGTCTTCAAACCCTGCGCCCGGGCACGGGTCTCGATGCGTTCGAGCAATTCGTCGCCGCGACCGCCATGGCGATACTCGGGATTCACCGCCAGGCACGCCAGCTCGCCGGCATCCGAATCGGCAATCTGATACAGCGCCGCACAGGCGATGATCATCCCTTCACGCTCGACCACGCTGAACTGCTCGATTTCGCGTTCCAGCACTTCGCGCGAGCGACGCACCAGAATGCCCTGCTCTTCCAGCGGGCTGATCAGATCGAGCAAACCGCCGACGTCTTCGATCGCCGCCTCGCGCACCAGTTCGAATTGCTCTTGGGCCACCAGCGTACCGCCACCGTCACGGGTGAACAGTTCAGTCAGCAGCGCACCATCCTCGGCATAACTGACGATATGGCTGCGCGCCACGCCGCCACGACAGGCTTCGGCGGCGGCATCCAGCAGTTCCGCCTGATAGTTGCTGCCCAGACGCTGCAGATGTGCCGGCACCTGTTGCGGACGCAGTTCGCGCACCAGTTTGCCGTTTTCGTCGATCAGACCGAGGTCGGCGCCGAACAGCAGCAGCTTGTCGGCGCCCAGATCGATGGCGGCGCGGGTGGCGACGTCTTCGCAGGCGAGGTTGAAGATCTCGCCGGTAGGCGAATAACCCAGCGGCGACAGCAGCACGATGGAGCGCTCGTCGAGCAGACGGTTGATGCCTTTGCGGTCGACCCGGCGCACTTCGCCGGTGTGGTGATAGTCGACACCTTCCAGCACACCGATCGGCCGGGCCGTCACGAGGTTGCCGCTGGCCACCCGCAGACGCGAGCCCTGCATCGGCGACGAGGCCATGTCCATCGACAGCCGCGCTTCGATGGCGATGCGCAACTGGCCGACCGCATCGATCACGCACTCCAGCGTCGCGGCATCGGTGATGCGCATGCCGTGGTGGTAATGCGGGGTCAGGCCGCGGGCGGCAAGACGGGTTTCAATCTGCGGACGGGAACCATGAACCAGTACCAGCCGCACGCCGAGGCTGTGCAGCAGCACGATGTCATGGACGATGTTGCCGAAATTCGGATGCTCCACGCCGTCGCCCGGAAGCATGACAACGAAGGTGCAATCGCGGTGAGCATTGATATAAGGAGACGCGTGGCGAAGCCAATTGACGTATTCGGGCATGAACCTGGGCCTGTAATAAATAGCAGCCGGAAAAAGGGCAGAACGGAAAACGCACAGCGGGCTGATGGTTATCGTCGGAACAGGCTTGGCGACACGCGCGCTCTCCTCATGAATACGGGTGGGTGTTTGGGCAATTTATACAGCTTTGAGACAGTAATGTTCGATCAACTGCCGCAATAGATGCACGGTAGGCTGCAAACGTGACATTTCGAGGTACTCGTCCGGCTGGTGCGCACAGGCGATGTCGCCAGGGCCGAGCACGATGGTTTCGCAGCCAAGGCGCTGAAGATAAGGCGCTTCGGTGCCGAACGCTACCGCTTCGGCCGTATGGCCGGTGAGTTTTTCGGCAATTCGCACCAGTTCCGCGTCTTCGGCCTGCTCGAACGGCGGCACTTCGGGAAACAGCGGCGCGTAATCGATTTTCACCTGATGGCGTTCGGCGACCGGGTTGAGCCTGCGCAGAATCTCGCTGCGCAAGAGCTTGGGGTCCATTCCCGGCAACGGCCGCAGGTCGAACTCCAGCGAACACTGACCGCAGATGCGGTTGGGGTTGTCGCCCCCGTGGATACAGCCGAAGTTCATGGTCGGCTGCGGCACGCTGAACTGCGGGTTGTTGAATTCGCGCTGCCACAGCAGGCGCAGGCCGCGCAGTTCGCCGATGGCATCGTGCATCGCTTCGAGGGCGCTGTGCCCCAGGCGCGGATCCGACGAATGGCCGCTCTGCCCAAGGATATCGATGCGCTCCATCATGATGCCTTTGTGCATGCGGATTGGTTTGAGCCCGGTCGGCTCGCCGATCACCGCCGCCCGGCCCAGCGGTCGCCCCGCCTCGGCCAGCGCACGGGCACCGGACATCGAGCTTTCTTCATCGCAGGTGGCGAGGATCAGCAGCGGTTGTTTGAACGGCTGATCGAGCAGCGGTTGCACGGCTTCGATGATCAGGGCGAAAAAGCCCTTCATGTCGCAGCTGCCGAGGCCGACCCAGCGGCCGTCGACTTCGGTGAGTTTCAGCGGGTCGGTTTTCCACAGCGCATCGTCGTACGGCACCGTGTCGCTGTGCCCGGCCAGCACCAGCCCGCCGGGGCCGCTGCCAAAACTGGCGAGCAGGTTGAATTTTCCGGAGCTGACCTGCTGGATGTCGCAGCTGAAACCGAGGTCGCCGAGCCAGCCCGCGAGCAGATCGATCACCGCCCGGTTGGACTGATCGAGCCGCGGCTGAGTGCAACTGACCGACGGCGCGGCGATCAGTGCAGCGAACTGGTCTTGCATGGACGGCAAAGGCATCGCTGACTCCAACTCCCGGATTGAGGTTCATCATAGAACCATCCGGCGCCGAGAATAAACCGCCGCAAAGCGTAGGAAGGTTCAGTCCTGTACACTGCACGGCCTTGGCAGCCACACATTCCCCCGGCTGCGCTCCCGATCCTGGATTTTCCGGCCATGCAGAAAGAAACCGAAATCAAACTCCGCGTCAGCCGCGAAACCCTCGCCGCCCTGCGCGAGCACCCTCTTCTGAAAAAACGCAACAAAAGTGGCTGGGAACGCCGTGAGTTGATGAATCAGTACTTCGACACGCCTGAGCGTGACCTGGCCCGGGCCAAGGTTGCCCTGCGCCTGCGCAAGGACGGCGAAGAGGTGATTCAGACCCTCAAGACCCGTGGCCAGAGCGTCGCCGGTCTGTCCGAGCGTAACGAGTACGACTGGAACCTGCCCAAAGCCAAGCTCGACGTGAAGAAACTCGACGGCGAATGCTGGCCCGAGTCCCTCGCCGAGCTGGACAAGAAAACCCTGAAACCGATCTTCACCACCGATTTCGTCCGCGAGCGCGCCGAAATCGCCTGGGGCCGTGGCAAGACCAAAGTGGTCATCGAAGCCGCGCTGGACCTTGGCCACGTGGTGGTCGGCAAACAGAAAGAAGAAATCTGCGAGCTGGAACTGGAACTGCGCGAAGGCGAACCTGCCGCGTTGCTGGAACTGGCTGCCGAACTGGCCGAAACCCTGGCCCTGATGCCGTGCGACATCAGCAAGGCCGAGCGCGGCTATCGCCTGTATGACGCCAACAGCTACTCGCTGAGCCTGCCGGCGCCGGCCATTATCGCCGAAACCCCGCTGGACGACGCCTTCGCCGCCCTGGCCTGGCACTTGCTCGGCAGCAGCCAGCGTCTGGCCGAACAGTACCGTTTCAACGGCCACTGGCGCCTGTTGCAGGACTGGGTCGAGAACCTCGCGGAAATGCGTGCCCTGCTGAGCAGCCTCGGCCAGGCCGCACCGCGTCCGTCGACCCACGACTTGCGCGTGGCGCTGGATGCCCTGCTGGAAGACTGGCGCCCGCTGGTGCAGGTCGGCATCGAAGACGAAGACGTGCGCAAAGCCGCACCGGAGCAGTTCCTCGAAGAGCTGGAAGATCCGCGCTGGGGCCTGTTCTCGTTGAACGCTTCGCGCTGGTTGCTGGCCCGCACCTGGACGGCTGACCGCAACACCCGTGGCAATCGCCAGGGTGCCGCGCAGTTGCAAAGCTGGCTGCCGCGCCTGCTGGGCGAAGAAGCCACTTCGCTGCAATTGCAGCGTTATCAGCAGCAGCCGGAAGATCTGGCCGAGCAACTGCCGCGCATTGAACGCATACAGGTCTGGCTGCACCACGCGCGCAACGTGCTGGACATCCCGGAAATGGATCGGCTGTACGGCGAGCTGAACAAACTGGCGCAACTGGCCAACGAGCCGACCATTACCGACGAACTGCTCGATGCGCGCAAGCATCAGGCGATTGCGGTGTACCAGAACCGCGCCTGGAAAATGCTGCTGCGCATGTAACCCCCCTTTCGCGAGCAGGCTCGCTCCCACAGGGAAATGCATTCCAACAGTGGGAGCTGGCCTGCTAGCGATGAGGCCAGCACTTTCAGCGCAGTACCGGCAAACTCGTCGTCGACTTGATCTCCGACAGCGCCACAATCGAGTTCACTTCCTGAATCCCCGGCACCAGCGACAGCTTCTCGAAAAAGAACCGCTCATACGCCTCGATGTCCGCCGCGACAATCCGCAACAGAAAATCCACAGCCCCCATCAGCACGTAACACTCCAGCACTTCGGGAAAACCGCGAATCGCCTCGGTGAATTCGGTGAAGTTCGAACGGCCGTGGGCGTTGAGTTTGATCTCGGCAAAGATCTGCGTGTTCAGACCGATCTTCTTGCGATCGAGCAAAGTCACCTGGCCACGAATGATCCCCTCCTCCTTCATCCGCTGAATCCGTCGCCAGCACGGCGATTGCGACAGCCCCACCTGCTCGGCGATCTGTGCGCTGGACAAGGAAGCGTCCTCTTGCAGCAGGGCGAGAATGCGCCGGTCGTAGCTGTCCAGCTCGCTGTGCATAAATAATCCTCAAAAGAAGCCAATAGCGAATTGATTACACCAATCAACCGCCTGATCAGCTCATCTTAGACAAGAAATGCCCAGCATCGGATGTAAAAATTCCTCCACTGATTCCGGAGACCTCCCATGCCACACCTCGAAGCCGTCAACACCCCTGCGCCCCGTGCCGATGTGTGGAACGCCAGCAACGCCCATTGCCTTGCGCAGTATCAGATCCTGGCCGAGGCCGAGCCGGATTTGCTGGTGCGGGTCCTGAACCTGTTCGCCTTGCAGTGCCTCACCCCGGAACAGGTGAATGTCCAGCGGCTGGACGATCTGCTGTCGATCGACATCGTCATGAGCGGCCTGAGCTGGCACCGCGCCCAGGTGATCGCGGAAAAACTTCGTAACCTGATCAGCGTCTGCTCGGTGAACCTGCAAAACCCCGACGCGGCGTGGGATGCACCGGCGCAGGCGGCCGGCTGACAAGAACCGAAACGTCTTCGTCGGGTAGTGGCCCAACGGTCGGCAGGGCCACGACTATCCTTTGCGCACTGTCGTTCAAAAGGAGCCCGCATGTCCGTTCAACTCGCCACTCAGGACCGCTGGCTGGATCTCAATGAGGTACTGCGTGAACTGGTCGCCCAGGGTTTCATCTGCCAGGACTCGGCCGAGCAAGCGCTGAATGCCCGGCGCCGACATGCCGCCCACGGCCAGAAGCATCCGCTGGAATTCATCGCCAGCCAGCAACTGGACGACCTCAGCCGTCCGGGCAAACACCTCGACCTGGAAAGCCTGACCCTGTGGCTGGCGCAGCAGGCCGGCCAGCCGTACCTGCGGATCGATCCGCTGAAGATCAACGTCGCCGCCATCACGCCGCTGATGTCCTATGCCTTTGCCCAGCGCCACAAGATCCTCGCGGTGTCGGTCGACCGCGATGCGGTCACTGTGGCCAGCGCCCAGCCCTATGTCAGCGGCTGGGAGGCGGACCTGACTCACGTCCTGAAACTGCCGATCAAACGGGTGGTGGCCAACCCGGCGGACATCCAGCGTTTCAGCGTCGAATTCTTCCGCCTCGCCAAATCGGTCAGCGGCGCCAGCAATGCCGATGCGCAGAGCGGCAACCTCGGCAACTTCGAACAACTGCTCAACCTCGGCGCCAGCGATCAGGAACCGGACGCCAACGACGCGCACATCGTCAACATCGTCGACTGGCTGTTCCAGTACGCCTTCCAGCAGCGGGCGAGCGACATCCACATCGAACCCCGGCGCGATCAAGGCACCGTTCGCTTTCGCATCGACGGCGTGCTGCACAACGTCTATCAATTTCCACCCCAGGTGACGATGGCCATTGTCAGCCGCCTGAAAAGCCTTGGCCGGATGAACGTCGCCGAGAAGCGCAAACCCCAGGACGGCCGGGTCAAGACCAAGACCCCGGACGGCGGCGAAGTCGAGTTGCGCCTGTCGACCCTGCCCACCGCGTTCGGCGAAAAAATGGTGATGCGGATCTTCGACCCGGAAGTGCTGCTCAAGGATTTCGATCAGCTCGGTTTTTCCGCCGACGATCTGCGCCGCTGGCAGGACATGACCCGCCAGCCCAACGGCATCATTCTGGTGACCGGCCCGACCGGTTCCGGCAAGACCACCACGCTGTACACCACGCTGAAAAAACTGGCGACGCCCGAGGTCAACCTCTGCACCATCGAAGACCCGATCGAGATGGTCGAGCCGGCCTTCAACCAGATGCAGGTCCAGCACAACATCGACCTGACGTTCGCCGCCGGCGTGCGGGCGCTGATGCGACAAGACCCGGACATCATCATGATCGGCGAGATCCGCGACCTGGAAACCGCAGAAATGGCGATTCAGGCGGCATTGACCGGGCACCTGGTGCTCTCGACCCTGCACACCAACGATGCGCCGAGCGCCATCAGCCGTCTGCTGGAACTCGGCGTGCCGCATTACCTGATCAAAGCCACCGTGCTCGGCGTGATGGCGCAACGATTGGTGCGAACACTGTGCCCGCACTGCAAGGCGCCGCTGACTCTTGATGAAGAAGACTGGCAAACCCTGACCCGGCCGTGGCAGGCGCCGCTGCCGGGCAATGCGCAACGGGCCATCGGTTGCCTGGAGTGTCGCGACACCGGTTATCACGGGCGCGCCGGGGTTTACGAAATCATGCAACTGAGCGACAGCCTCAAGGCCTTGATCAGCCCCGACACCGATCTCACCGCGATCCGTCGTCAGGCATTCAAGGAAGGCATGCGCAGCCTGCGATTGTCCGGCGCGCAGAAAATTGCGGCGGGGCTGACAACCCTTGAGGAAGTGCTGCGGGTGACGCCACAGAGCGAGCAGAAATAGCCGATCACGGAACCGGATCGGGGAAACGGCGATCCAACCGGTTATTCAACACCAGTGGAGTCACCCAACATGCGTCTCAAACTTGCTGTCGCCACCCTTGCCCTGCTGTCTCTGCCCGTCGGTTCGGCAATGGCCGACAGCTTTTGGCGTAACGTCATTTCGTCCGGTGCCACCACCGGTTCGACCTACCTGACCTTCAAGGATCACAAACTGATCGTTGCCGCCCAGGACGACGCCGGCAGCTTCGTCGCCAGCGACGGCGGCATCCGTGGCCCGTACCTGGAAGCCGCGATGCAGAAAGTCCGCGCCGACAACCCTGGCCTGCAGGCAACGGACATGGAACTGGCGAACGCGATCCTGGCGAAGAACGCCGTGGCGTCGGAATAACCTTCCGAACAGACAAAAATGCCGCTCACACGAGCGGCATTTTTTTGCCCGCTGTTCAGCGGTAATCGTCCACCGGTACGCAGGCGCAGAACAGGTTGCGGTCGCCGTAGACGTTATCGACCCGGTTCACCGCCGGCCAATATTTGTGCGCTTTGGTGTGCGCATCCGGCGTGATGCCCTGCTCGATGCTGTACGGCCGCTCCCACACGCCGGTGATATCGGCCAGGGTATGCGGCGCCCGTTTGAGCGGGTTGTCCTCGGCCGGCCAGTTGCCGTTTTGCACCTCAGTGATTTCTGCACGAATGCTCAGCATCGCGCCGATGAAGCGATCCAGTTCGGCCTTGGACTCGCTTTCGGTCGGCTCGACCATCAAAGTGCCCGGCACCGGGAACGACATGGTCGGCGCGTGGAAGCCGTAATCCATCAGGCGCTTGGCGACGTCTTCTTCGCTGATGCCGGTCTGCGCTTTCAGCGGCCGCAGATCCAGAATGCATTCGTGGGCGACCCGCTCGTTGCGACCGGTGTACAGAACGGGGAAAGCACCTGACAAATGCTGCGCCAGGTAATTCGCCGCGAGGATCGCCACCTCGCTGGCATCCGCCAGTTGTGGCCCCATCATCGCGATGTACATCCAGCTGATCGGCAGAATGCTCGCACTGCCCCATGGCGCGGCGCTGACTGCACCGTTTTGCGGTTGCGGCCCGTCTATCGGAATCACCGGATGGTTGGCAACGAACGGCGCCAGATGCGCACGCACGCCAATCGGCCCCATGCCCGGCCCGCCTCCGCCGTGGGGAATGCAGAAGGTCTTGTGCAGGTTCATGTGCGACACGTCGGCGCCGATGTCCGCCGGCCGCGCCAGCCCGACCTGAGCATTGAGGTTGGCGCCGTCCATGTACACCTGGCCGCCGTGCTGGTGGATAACTTCGCAGATTTCGCTGATGCCTTCCTCGTACACGCCGTGGGTCGACGGATAGGTCGCCATCAGGCACGACAACTTGCCCCCGGCCTCGGACGCCTTGGCTTTCAAGTCCTCCAGATCGACGTTGCCGGCGTCGTCACACTCGACAATCACCACGCGCATCCCGGCCATCTGCGCCGAGGCCGGGTTGGTGCCGTGGGCCGAAGAAGGAATCAGGCAGATATCCCGCCCGCCCTGCTGGCGGCTCTCGTGGTATTTGCGGATCGCCAGCAGCCCCGCGTACTCGCCCTGGGCACCGGAGTTGGGCTGCATGCAGATCGCATCGAACCCGGTGATCGCGCACAGCCAGCGCTCCAGTTCCTCGATCATCAGCGTGTAACCAACGGCCTGCTCCCGGGGCACGAACGGGTGCAGGTTGGCGAATTGCGGCCAGGTGATCGGGATCATTTCGCTGGTGGCGTTGAGTTTCATGGTGCAAGAGCCCAGCGGGATCATCGACTGGTTGAGCGCCAGATCCTTGCTCTCCAGTTGTTTGAGGTAGCGCAGCATCTCGGTTTCGCTGTGGTGGGCGTTGAACACCGGGTGACGCAGGTAAGGCGTGCTGCGCTGCAGCGTGTCGGGAATGCCGGAAGCCAGCGTCTCGGCGTCGAGCTCATCGACGCTCAACCCGTGATCGGCGCCCAGCAGCACATCGAACAGTCTGGCCACGGTGTTTTCATCACAGGCCTCGTCGAGGCTCAGACCGAGTTGGCCACGACCGAGGATGCGCAGGTTGATCTGCGCGGACTGGGCACTTTCGATGATCGCGGTTTGCGCCCCGCCCACGTCCAGCGTGAGGGTGTCGAAGAAGTGTTGGTTGAGGCGCTTGATGCCGTGGCGTTCAAGCCCGGCGGCGATAATGCAGGTCAGCCGGTGCACCCGCTGGGCGATTCGTTTCAACCCTTCCGGGCCGTGATAGACCGCGTAGAAACTGGCGATGTTGGCCAGCAAGACCTGGGCGGTGCAGATGTTCGAATTGGCCTTCTCCCGGCGAATGTGCTGTTCGCGAGTTTGCAGGGCCATACGCAGCGCGACATTGCCGCGGGCATCTTTCGACACACCGATGATCCGGCCGGGAATCGCCCGTTTGTATTCTTCGCGACTGGCGAAAAACGCCGCGTGCGGGCCGCCGTAACCCATCGGCACGCCGAAGCGCTGGGATGAACCGAACACCACGTCGGCACCCAGTTCGCCCGGCGGGGTCAGCAGCAACAGACTGAGCAGATCGGCCGCCACGCAGGCCAGCGCCTGCTGCGCGTGCAGGTGATCGATCAGTGGCCGCAGGTCGCGGACTTCGCCGTGGGTGTCGGGGTATTGCAGCAGTGCGCCGAAAACCTGGTGCTGCTTCAAGTTGTCCACAGCGTCGACGATCAGCTCGAAGCCGAAGCCTTCGGCGCGGGTCTGCACCACGGAAATGGTTTGTGGATGACAGTTTTCGTCGACGAAGAACAGATTGCTTTTCGACTTCGCCACGCGCTTGGCCAGGGCCATGGCTTCCGCCGCAGCGGTGGCTTCATCGAGCAGCGAAGCATTGGCCAGTTCAAGGCCGGTGAGGTCGATGGTCAGTTGCTGAAAGTTGAGCAACGCTTCGAGCCGGCCTTGGGCGATTTCCGGTTGGTAAGGCGTGTAGGCGGTGTACCAGCCGGGATTTTCCAGCACGTTGCGCAGGATGACGGTCGGGGTCAGGGTGCCGTGGTAGCCCATGCCGATCAGGCTGGTCCAGACCTGGTTCTGCTCGGCATAACCGCGCAGCTTTGCCAGCGCCACCTGTTCGTCCAGCGCCGGCGGCAGGTCCAGCTCGCGGTTGAGGCGAATGCCCGGCGGCACGGTCTGTTCGATCAGCTCGACCCGGCTGCCGAGGCCGAGGCTGTCGAGCATCGCCTGTTGCTCGGCGGCATCGGGGCCGAGGTGGCGGCGCAGAAAGGCATGGGGATCGCGTAACTGGCTCAAGGATGGCAACTGGGACATGACGGGCTCTCTCTTGGCTGGCGGCTCGGCGTCAATGCAACACGGTCAAACCAGCATAGCAGCCACCCCGACGGCCAAAGTCCCGGGCAGAAAAAAGCCCCGACGGGTCGGGGCTTTGGGGTCTCGCCTGCAGCTTATTCGCCGATGGCAGCCTTGTAACCGGCAGCATCGAGCAGCTTGTCCAGCTCGGCCTTGTCGCTTGGCTTGAGCTTGAAGATCCACGCGGCGTACGGATCGTTGTTCAGCTCTTCCGGCGCGTTGGCCAGGTCTTCGTTGACGGCAATCACTTCGCCACCGACCGGGGAATAGATGTCGGAAGCAGCCTTTACCGACTCGACGACACCGGCAGCATCACCGGCGGCGAACACCTTGCCCACTTCTGCCAGCTCGACAAACACCACATCACCCAACGCTTCCTGGGCGTGATCGCTGATGCCCACGGTGACGGTGCCGTCGGCTTCCAGACGCGCCCATTCATGACTTTCGGCAAAACGCAGTTCAGCTGGGATGTTGCTCATGCTCGGTGTCCTCAAGAAATTGTCAGCGGTCGTGCCCGCCAGAAAAGGTTTAGATCAAGGTTTTGCCGTGACGGACAAAGGTCGGTTTGACCACTCGTACCGGATACCACTTGCCACGGATTTCCACTTCGGCGCGGTCGGCAGTCGCCATCGGTACACGCGCCAGGGCAATCGACTTGCTAAGCGTAGGAGAGAAACTACCACTGGTGATCTCCCCTTCGCCAACATCAGCGATACGAACCACCTGATGGGCCCGCAAAACCCCGCGTTCCTCAAGCACCAGGCCGACCAGTTTGTGCTGCACGCCGGCGGTTTTTTCCGCTTCCAGCGCGTCGCGACCGATGAAGCGGCGCGTGGCCGGTTCCCAGGCGATACTCCAGGCCATGTTCGAGGCCAGTGGCGAAACGTCCTGGTGGATGTCCTGACCGTAAAGGTTCATGCCGGCTTCGACCCGCAACGTGTCGCGGGCACCAAGGCCGATGGGGGAAATGCCGGCGCCCACCAGATCGTTGAAGAATCCGGGGGCCTGATCGGCTGGCAGGGCGATTTCCAGACCGTCCTCACCGGTGTAACCCGTGCGCGCGATGAACCAGTCGCCGTCGATGTGACCTTCGAAAGGCTTGAGCATCTGGATCAGATTGGCGCGGGACTGGGTCACCAGTTCGGCAATCTTGTGCCGGGCATGGGGGCCTTGAATGGCGAGCATCGCCAGCTCGGAGCGTTCGTGCATATGCACATCGAAGCTGCCCAGCTGTGCCTGCATCCAGGCCAGGTCCTGATCGCGGGTGGAGGCGTTGACCACCAGACGATAACCGTCTTCGAGGCGGTAGACGATCATGTCGTCGACGATGCCGCCGCGCTCGTTGAGCATGGTGCTGTACAACGCACGGCCTGGGCTGTGCAGGCGTTCGACATCATTGGCCAGCAGATGCTGGAGCCAGGCCTTGGCCTGGGGGCCGGTGACATCGATCACGGTCATGTGGGAAACATCGAACACCCCGCAATCGCGGCGCACCTGATGGTGTTCCTCGACCTGCGAGCCGTAATGCAGGGGCATGTCCCAACCGCCAAAATCGACCATCTTCGCGCCGAGGGCGAGATGCAGGTCATACAGAGGCGTACGCTGTCCCATGGGTTTCTCCTTCCGGGCGTGGCGAAGGTGCGGAGCGCTGCTGCACGGATCGGAAAGCCCTGTAAAAAAGGGCTTTCAGCCGATTTCAGCGACAGGGTCTGTCAGACGGACCGCACCGAATGCCGCGCATTGTAGCCGCATGATTCAGGACTGACGACTAAGTGTTTCTGTGCGCCGAGCGCCGGATCAAACCGATAACCGGCAACAGACCGACCAATACCAGGGTCAGCGCCGGCAACGACGCCCTCGCCCATTCGCCTTCGCTGGTCATTTCGAAGATCCGCACCGCCAGCGTGTCCCAGCCAAACGGGCGCATCAGCAGGGTTGCGGGCATTTCCTTGAGCACATCGACGAACACCAGCAACGCGGCGCTGAGCGTGCCGGGCAGCAACAGCGGCAGATACACTTTGAAAAACAGTCGCGGCCCGCTGACGCCCAGGCTACGTGCCGCTTCAGGCAAAGAGGGCCGTATACGCGCCAGACTGCTTTCCAGCGGCCCATAGGTCACCGCCACGAACCGCACCAGATACGCCAACAGCAACGCCGCCAGACTGCCCAGCAGCAGCGGTTTGCCCGCACCGCCAAGCCAGCCGGACAGCGGAATCACCAGCTCCCGATCCAGATAACTGAACGCGAGCATGATCGACACCGCCAGCACCGAACCCGGCAAGGCATAACCGAGATTGGCCAGACCGACCGCAGAATTGATCGCCCGGGTAGGCGCCAGACGCCGGGCGAAGGCCAGCAACATCGCCACGCTGACCGTGATCAACGCCGCCATGCCGCCCAGATACAACGTGTGGAGAATCAGCCCGGCGTAGCGCTCATCCAGATCGAATCGCCCGCGCTGCCAGAACCACACCACCAGTTGCAGCACAGGAATGACAAACGCGCAGGCGAACACCAGACTGCACCAGCCGGTCGCCGCCCAGGCCTTGGGCCCGCGCAGGTGATACAGCGCCTTGACCCGTGGTCGCTCGTTGCTCGCCCGATTGGCGCCTCGCGCGCGGCGTTCGCCGTACAGCACCAGCATCACCACCAGCAGCAACAGGCTGGCCAGTTGCGCAGCACTAGGCAGGCTGAAGAAGCCGTACCAGGTCTTGTAGATCGCGGTGGTGAAGGTGTCGAAATTGAACACCGACACCGCGCCGAAATCCGCCAGGGTTTCCATAAGCGCCAGCGCCACGCCGGCACCGATGGCCGGCCGCGCCATCGGCAATGCCACACGCCAGAATGCTTGCCACGGCGACTGCCCGAGCACCCGCGCGGCTTCCATCAGTCCTTTGCCTTGCGCCAGGAACGCGGTGCGCGCCAGCAGGTAGACGTAGGGATAAAACACCAGCACCAGCACCAGAATCACCCCGCCGGTGGAGCGCACTCGCGGCAGGCGCAGGCCGGTGCCGAACCATTCGCGCAGCAGGGTTTGCACGGGGCCCGCGAAGTCCAGCAGGCCGACGAACACGAACGCCAGCACGTAGGCCGGGATTGCGAATGGCAGCATCAGCGCCCAGTCGAGCCAGCGGCGGCCGGGGAATTCGCAGAGGCTGGTGAGCCAGGCGAGGCTTACGCCGATCAGCGTTACACCGATGCCTACGCCGAGGACCAGCGTCAGTGTGTTGCCCAGCAGACGCGGCATCTGGGTTTCCCACAGGTGCGACCAGATCTGGTGGTCGATGGTTTGCCATGAGAGCAGGAGCACGCAGAGGGGGAGCAGCACCAACGCGGCGATGGCGAAGACGATGGGGTACCAGCGGCGTTGGGCGGGGTGGGCCAAGGAAACAGTCTCGTTCAAATGATTGTGCCCACGCTCTGCGTGGGCACACATTCTGTGACGCTCCGCGTCACGCTGTCGATGATGCGACGCAGAGCGTCGAGGGCTGCATTCCCCCGCAGAGCGTGGGAACGATCAAACAGTGCTGTCAGGAAAGACTCAATTCCAACCCGCCCGATCCATCATCCGGATCGCTTCAGCCTGGCGCTTGCCCGCCACTTCAACCGGCAACGTATCAGCCACGAACTGCCCCCACGCCGCCACTTCTTCCGAAGGCTTCACCGCCGGATTCGCCGGAAACTCCTGGTTCACGTCGGCAAAGATCTTCTGCGCTTCAGGCGTGGTCATCCACTCCACCAGTGCCTTGGCGGCTTCCGGATGCGGCGCATGTTTGGTCAGGCCGATGCCCGACAGGTTGACGTGCACACCGCGATCCGCCTGGTTCGGCCAGAACAGTTTTACCGGCAGCTCCGGCTTCTGCTTGTGCAGGCGTCCGTAGTAGTAGGTGTTGACGATGCCGACGTCACACTGACCGGCGTTGATCGCCTCCAGCACCGCAACGTCGTCGGAGAACACGTCAGTGGACAGGTTATTGACCCAGCCCTTGAGGATCTTCTCGGTCTTCTCGGCGCCGTGGACTTCGATCATGGTGGCGGTCAGCGACTGGTTGTAGACCTTCTTCGCCGTGCGCAGGCACAGGCGGCCTTCCCAGTTCTTGTCGGCCAGCGCTTCGTAGGTGGTCAGTTCGCCCGGTTTCACCCGTTCGGTGGAGTAGGCGATGGTCCGCGCGCGCAGGCTCAGGCCGGTCCAGGCGTGGCTGGACGAGCGATATTGCAGGGGAATGTTGGCGTCGATGGTTTTCGAGGTGAACGGCTGAAGAATGCCCATCTGCTCGGCCTGCCAGAGGTTGCCGGCATCGACGGTCAGCAGCAGGTCGGCGGTGGCGTTCTCGCCCTCGGCCTTGATCCGCTGCATCAGCGGCGCTTCCTTGTCGGTGATGAACTTGATCTTCACCCCGGTCTTGGCGGTGTAGGCATCGAACACTGGCTTGATCAGCTCATCGATACGCGAGGAGTAGACCACCACCTCGTCGGCGGCCTGGGCGGCAGTGCTGCCGATCAGGGTCAGGGCCAGTGCGGTCAGAACACGCTTGGATGCCAACATGGGAGCGGTCTCTCGGTCGGGAAAAGTGGCCCAAATGATAAGGACTCACATTTACCAGCTCAATCGAACACTTTCCCAAGGAGTTACCAGATGTTGCACGACATTCGTCAGGCCTTGGCCAGGGCCGGCAAGTCCCCGGTCAGCCCCAACGCTTCACGCACGAACAACGCCTTGGCCTCGGGCATCTGCTCGACGATTTTCAGCCCGGTATTACGCAACCAGCGCAGCGGCAACGGATCTGCCTGGAACAACCGCTCGAAGCCTTCCATCGCGGCCATCAGCGCCAGATTGTGCGGCATGCGCCGGCGTTCGTAGCGGCTCAGGACTTTCACGTCCGCCAGGCGTTCGCCGCGTTCGTTGGCTTGCAACAACACTTCGGCCAGCACCGCGGCATCGAGGAAGCCGAGATTCACGCCCTGCCCCGCCAACGGGTGAATGGTGTGTGCGGCATCGCCGATCAGTGCCAGCCCTTCTGCCACGTAGCGCTTGGCGTGGCG
This sequence comes from Pseudomonas sp. CH235, assembly GCF_004368175.1. NCBI lineage: Bacteria > Pseudomonadati > Pseudomonadota > Gammaproteobacteria > Pseudomonadales > Pseudomonadaceae > Pseudomonas > Pseudomonas sp. CH235. Next base: position 41,302 of record NZ_RRZJ01000020.1, on the reverse strand, counting down.
TTGACGCAGCGGCACGCACAGGCGTGAGTCGGCGCTGATGACGTCGCCAAGGCAACCTTCGAAAGCGCGTTCGAGTTCACGGCAGAAATCCGCCTCATCCAGCGCCATCAGCCGTTCGGCTTCGCTTGGCGTGGTCGACCAGACGATCGAGCACCAGTCCTGCTGACCGTCACGCTCCAGCGGCAAAAACGCCAGCGGCCCGTGATCGGTGAAGCGCTGCCACGCGGTCATGCGGTGCGGTTTGCTGCTGCGCACGCTGGTGACGATGGCGTGATGCAGATAATCCCACTCGCGAGTGGCAACGCCGGTCAGACGGCGCACAGCGGAGTTGGCACCGTCCGCCGCGATCACCAGCGGCGCACGCAAGGTGCGGCCATCGGCCAGGGTCAGCAGCCAGTCGTCACCGGAACGGCGCATCTGCTCCAGTCGCGCGTTGGCCAGCAGACCCATATCGCAATCGTGCAGACGGTCGAGCAAGGCATCCTGCACCACGCGGTTTTCGACGATATGGCCGAGCACATCGGCGTGCACGCTGCTGGCCGAGAAGTGGATCTGGCCGGTGCCGCTGCCGTCCCAGACGTGCATGTCGGTGTAAGGGCTGCTGCGTCGATTGACGATGCCGTCCCACACGCCGAGGCGATCGAGGATCCGCTGGCTGGCCGCCGACAATGCGCTCACCCGTGGCTCGAACGGCGCATCGCCATTGAAGGGTTTGACGCTCAACGGACTGCCGTCGAGCAGCAGGACTTCCAGCCCGCTGCCCTGCAACGCCAGCGCCAGGGCGCTGCCGACCATTCCGGCTCCGACAATCAGCACATCCGCGCGCATTTCCATGCTTTAAGCCTGTCTCGCTGGCGGCTTGAGCCGCACGTAAAGGGTTTTACCGACCCGCGCCACCAGATTGCCAGCGCCGTCATGAATGTCGACCTGCAACTGCGGCAGGTATTTCTCGCCACTGGCGGTCTGCCGACGGATCTCGTCGAGCAGGGTGTCGTCGATGTTGAACCTGGCATACACCGGGCCTTTGCCCGGCGATATGAAATCAATGTCGGCGGCCTTGTCCCAGACGATGTACCGCGAGCCGAGGTTCTCCATGAGCATCAACATGAAAAACGGATCGACCATCGAATACAGACTGCCGCCGAACTGGGTGCCGACGTAATTGCGGTTGTACCATCCCAGGCCCATCGAGACCTGAATGTCACGAAAGTCATCGCTGATGTGCTGCACCCGGACACCGGCGCCGAAGTACGGCGGGTAGAACGTCATGATCCAGCGCATCAGCCGCGCCTTGCCAAACCGTTTGATCAGCCACTCACGCATCCGGTCGCGTCCCCAGCCCCATGGCCTGACGGGCGAACCAGCGCTTGGCCGGCGGCAGCAGATCGAGGCCGAGCAGGCCGATGTTGCGCCCCAGCGACACCAGCGGCTGAGTGCTACCGAACAGGCGCGTGACCTGATCGGAGAAACCCACGGTGAGATCCTGATCGAGACGCTGACGCTCGCGATAGGCCTGCAACGTGGCGAAATCCCCCAGCGGTTTGTCGCTGGCCAGCAGCGCGGCGGCCAAGGCATCGGCATCGCGCAGGGACAGGTTGAAACCCTGCCCGGCAATCGGATGCAGGCTGTGGGCGGCGTTGCCGAGAACGGCCAGATGCGAGCGCACCTGCTCTTCGGCTTCCACCAGCGACAGCGGATACAGATGCCGCGCGCCAACTTGTTTCAACGTACCGAGACGGTAGCCGAACACACCTTGCAGCTCGCTGAGGAAATCACGTTCGCTCAGGTCGGCCAGACGTTGCGCGTCCATGCCCAGACGGGTCCAGACCAGCGCGCAGCGGTTTTCCGGCAGCGGCAGCAGCGCCATCGGGCCTTCGTCGGTGAAGCGCTCGAAGGCCATGCCATTGTGCGCTTCGCTCGGGGTGATGTTGGCGATCAGCGCGCTCTGGTTGTACGGGCGCTTGCGCACGTTGATGCCCAGTTGCTCGCGCAGACCGGAACGGCCGCCATCGGCGAGCACCGCCAGATCGCATTCGACCGTGATTTCATCGTTGAGGGTCAGCCGATAGCCGTCGGGCAGCGGCTCCATGCGGGAAACTTCCGCCGGGCAGCGCCAACTGATCACGTCTTTGTCGAGGTGCTGCCACAGGCACTGGCCGAGCCAAGCGTTTTCCACCACATAGCCGAGCGCCGGGACGCCCTCTTCCATCGCCGACAGGCGAGCAGTGGAAAAGCGACCACGGTCGGATACATGAATCTGCTTGATCGGTTCGGCGCGGCGGGAGATTTCCTGCCACACGCCCAACCGCTGATAAATCTGCCGCGAGCCGAAGGACAGCGCCGAGGAGCGCGCGTCGTAGCTTGGCTGCCAGGTGTCACCGGGGGCGAACGGTTCGATCAGCACGATCTTCCAGCCACGGGCCCTGGCGCCGGCCTGCAAGGCCAACGCCAGACTGGCGCCGACCAGACCGCCACCGATGATTGCCAGATTGACCCGACTCATGCCGCGCAGGTCCGTGCTTGCGCCATCAGCGCTTCGATCTCGGCGACGGTTTTCGGCACGCCGCCGGTCAGGATTTCACAACCGCTTTTGGTCACTACCACGTCATCCTCGATGCGCACGCCAATGCCGCGCCATTTCTTCGCTACGTTCTGATTGTCCGGGGCGATGTAGATGCCCGGCTCCACGGTCAGCGCCATGCCGACTTCCAGCACTCGCCATTCACCGCCGACCTTGTATTCGCCGACGTCATGCACATCCATCCCGAGCCAGTGCCCGGCGCGATGCATGTAAAACGCCTTGTAGGCTTCGGAGGCGATCAACTCGTCCACTTCGCCCTGCAACAGCCCCAGCTTCACCAGCCCGGTGGTGATCACCCGAACCGTGGCTTCATGCGCCTGGTTCCAGTGTTTGTTCGGGGCGATTTCGGCGAACGCGGCTTCCTGCGAAGCCAGCACCAGTTCGTAGATCGCTTTCTGTTCAGCGGAAAACTTGCCGTTGACCGGCCAGGTGCGGGTGATGTCACTGGCGTAGCAGTCGATCTCGCAACCAGCATCGATCAGCACCAGATCGCCGTCCTTGAGCAGCGCGTCATTCTGCTGGTAATGCAGGATGCAGCTGTTGCGCCCAGCGGCGACGATCGAACCGTAGGCGGGCATTTTCGCCCCGCCCTTGCGGAACTCGTAATCCAGTTCGGCTTCGAGGCTGTACTCGTACAACCCGGCACGGCTGGCCTGCATCGCCCGGATGTGAGCCTGGGCAGAGATCCGCGCCGCTTCGCGCATCACCTTCACTTCTGCCGCCGATTTATACAGGCGCATGTCGTGCAGCAGGTGATCCAGGGCAACGAATTCGTTCGGCGGCTGGGCGCCGAGGTGCGCCTTGGAGCGGATCACGTTGATCCAGTCCATCAGGTGGCGGTCGAATTCCGGGTTGCTGCCCATCGCCGAATACACCCGGTCGCGGCCTTCGATCAGGCCCGGCAGGATGTCGTCGATGTCGGTGATGGGGAACGCGTCGTCGGCGCCGAAATCGCGGATCGCGCCTTCCTGGCCGGCGCGCAGGCCGTCCCAGAGTTCGCGTTCGGCGTTGCGCTCACGGCAGAACAGCACGTATTCGCCGTGTTCGCGACCGGGCATCAGGACGATGACCGCTTGCGGCTCGGGAAAACCGCTGAGGTACTGGAAGTCGCTGTCCTGACGATAGACATGCTCGACGTCGCGGTTGCGAATGGCGACCGCGGCGGCAGGCAGGATCGCGATGCTGTTGGGTTCCATCTGCGCCATCAGCGCCTTGCGGCGCCGGGCGTATTCCGCTTTCGGGATATGGATCATGGGCAGATGGCTTTCCCTGGCACGCGATCAGTGCAGCGACGGCTTGGCCGCTGGCGGCACGTCGGCCTTTTTGGTTTCGGAGAACAGCAGCAGCGGAGCGACACGCAGGTACTCCATGACTTCCATATAGTCGCTTTCGCCGTCTTCGGATTCTTCCAGTGCGTCTTGCACCTGGGAGATCGCTGCCAAATCCTGCAACACTTCGGTGGCTTCGGTGCTCAGCATGCTGCTGTCGCGGCAGTTCAGGCCGAAACCGGTGAGGAAGCCCTGACACCATTCGCCCAGCGCGGCGGCGCGCTCGGCCAGCGGTGCGTCATCGTTCGGCAGCAGCAGAACCACGGTGACGTCATCACCGGTGAGTTCGCTTTTGACCATCTCCTGCAGACCGATCAGCGCGTTGCGGACGTTGTCCTGCGGCTCGCTTTCGAGCAGCTCGGCGGCATCGATCAGCCATTCTTCGGCATTGAAGCCGGCGCCGGCACAACTGCGGCCCAGCAACAGGCCGTGCAGTTCGGCAGGCGAAACGGAGTGACCGCTGGAGTTCAGCAGGGTGGCAAAGCCTTGGTACGGGGAATTCTGAATGGGCATGGGCAGCTAGGCGCCAGACGGCGCTATGTCTAGAATGAAGGCCTTGTATCCTACATCGACAGACTCGCCAAGACCATTAAAGGCTGTCCGCCAGCCAAACCCATCAGACCGAATCAGTGGACACAATGGAAGACACCGACCTGCAAGCGCTGATGGCCAGACTCGAACTGCTGATTACCCGAGTCGAGCAACTAAAGAGTCAAAATGCACTCTTACTTGCTCAGGAAAAGACCTGGCGCGAGGAACGCGCGCACCTCATTGAAAAAAACGAAATCGCCCGGCGTAAGGTCGAATCGATGATTTCGCGCCTCAAGGCCCTGGAGCAAGACTCATGAGTTCAAGCAATAGCGTTACCGTGCAGATCCTCGACAAAGAATATTCGATCATCTGTCCCCAGGAAGAACGCAGCAATCTGGTCAGTGCCGCGCGTTACCTGGACGGCAAGATGCGCGAGATCCGCAGCAGCGGAAAAGTCATCGGCGCCGACCGCATCGCCGTGATGGCCGCGCTGAACATCACCCACGATCTCTTGCACAAAGAAGAGCGCCCGGACATCCAGGCCAGCGGTTCGACCCGTGAACAGGTGCGAGACTTGCTCGATCGTGTCGATCTGGTGCTGGCCGACGATCCGGACATCAGCAAGGGCTGATTCGCCAGGCCGCTTGAGTTATACTCGCCGCACTCCCTGGGGTGCTTGCCAGTTGACGATGTCCCTGAGCCGATTTGCACTACCCTGGGGGTTGCACGTTGGGCTGGTGTGCATGTCCGCCAGACGGAAAGCCTTAAAGCCTACTGCATCCTCCACCTTGAACTCTCGGGTTCAAGGGCTAAGTCGACAGCGGCTCATCCGGGGAGCCTGATTCGAATCCGATGCCGGTGCATGCCGGCATCGGATTTTTTATGCGTACGTTTTCGTCCCACCCTGCCGAAGCCGAACCATGACCGAACCCGCGTTGCTGCCCCGCCCCCAACTGCGCCGCCTGCTGCGCAAGGCCCGCCGCTCGCTGACGCGAAGCGAACAACGCGAGGCCGCCGAAGGCCTGTACAAGCAGTTGGCACAAGACCCGCACTTTCGCCGGGCGAAACACATTTCCCTGTACCTGCCCACCGACGGTGAAATCGACCCGCGCCTGTTGCTGCGCGCGGCCCAGCGTCGGGGCAAGAAAACCTATCTGCCGGTGCTCAGTGCCTGGCCGCGGACCAAAATGGTCTTCCAGCAGATCCGCCCCGGCGAAAAACTCAAACCCAACCGCTTCCGCATCCTTGAGCCGCGCGCCAATCTGGCCCGTCAACGCAAGGTCTGGGCGCTGGATCTGGTGCTGTTGCCACTGGTGGGATTCGACGATGTCGGCGGACGCCTGGGCATGGGCGGCGGATTCTACGATCGCAGTCTGGCGTATCTGGCCCGACGCCAGAACTGGCGCAAGCCGACGCTGTTGGGGCTGGCCCATGAATGTCAGAAAGTCGAACGTCTCGCGCAAGCGAGCTGGGATGTACCGTTGCAGGGAACGGTGACAGACAAGGCGTGGTATTTCGCGGGATAGACGCCGCGCGGATCAGCGGCGTCGAAAAGGCAGTTTCAGCGTTTGAAGGCTGTCGACTGTTGTACTTGTTGCGCTACTTCAATCGGTGCATCGGCCTTGTTGGCCCACAGACTTTGCGCATAACCGGTGGTCACGACGCCCAGACCGAACAAAATCACCAAAGTCCACAGCAAATCCGGTTTGCGTTTCATCGATTGCCCCCCTCAAGGCACATCATCACGATGACAGCAGCGGTTTCCATTCGTAGGCCGTGCAGCAGCGTCAAGCTTTAAAGGCCGGCATTTTGCGACAACGTGAACCTCTGCGCAAATGCTGGCGTCAACCGACCGTCGGTTTGTCATAAAATTGCCGGACAACCTGCCCAATGACCGCTTGAGGAGCAAAAACCATGGCCTACTGGCTGATGAAATCCGAGCCCGACGAACTCTCGATCAAGGGCCTGGAAAAGCTCGGCAAAGCGCGCTGGGACGGGGTTCGCAACTATCAGGCACGCAATTTCCTGCGGGCCATGGCAGTGGGGGACCAGTTCTTTTTCTACCATTCCAGCTGCCCGGAGCCGGGGATTGCCGGGATCGGCAAAATAATCGAAGCCGCGTACCCGGATCCCAGCGCACTGGAACCGGAAAGCCATTACTTCGATCCGAAAGCCACGCCGGAGAAAAACGCCTGGAGCGCGATTGATGTCGCCCACGTCGAAACTTTCAGCCGGGTCTTGAAGCTGGATTACCTGAAACAGCAGACCGCGCTGGCCGAGATGCCGCTGGTGCAAAAGGGTTCGCGACTGTCGGTGATGCCGGTGACGGCCGAGCAGTGGGCGGCGGTGATCGCGCTCAAACCCTGAGTCATTTGTCGCCTGACAAAATGCCATCGCTGGCAAGCCAGCGATGGGGACCGCCCGGACAACGAATGTCTTATTGAATGATCAGGTTGTTGAACAACAGATCTTCAACCACCGGCTTGCCGGTCTCGTCATTCATCACTTGCTGGGTCTGCTTCAAGGCTTCCTGACGCAGTTTTTCCTTGCCTTCGATGCTGCCCATCGCATCGGTGGTCTGCTGGGTGAACAGCGCCACCAGTTGATTGCGGATCAGCGGCTCGTTGGCCTTGACCAGTTTGGTCGCCTCTTCACCGGTCACCCGCAGTGCCACGTCGGCCTTATAGACCTTGAGCTTCGGGGTGCCATCGAGCCCGTAGTTGCCCACAAACGGCGGGCTCAGGGTGATGTAGTTGACCTTCGGCGCCTCGCCTTCTTTGGCTTCTTCGGCCAGCGCTGCCACAGGCAGAGACAGGGCCAGCAACAACATGATCCACGCTTTCACAATTCGCTCCTTATCCGGTTTGCGGCCTAGCATAACGACCCGCCGCGCAAGCACAAGCTTATGGCGGACTATCAGGGCCGGGCATGCTCGTTGACCCGTTGACTGCCACACCTACACTTATCGGCCATCACTCCCAAAGGAATAGCCCTGATGAAAGCCGTGCTGTGCAAAGCCTTCGGCCCTGCCGAATCGCTGGTGCTGGAGGACGTCGCCAGTCCTGTCGCCAAACAGAACGAAATCCTGCTGGACGTGCACGCCGCGGGGGTCAATTTCCCGGACACGCTGATCATCGAGGGCAAATACCAGTTCAAGCCGCCCTTCCCGTTCTCGCCGGGTGGCGAAGCTTCCGGTGTGGTCAGCGAAGTGGGTGAAAAGATCAGTCACCTGAAGGTCGGCGACCGGGTCATGGCCCTGACCGGCTGGGGCAGCTTCGCCGAGCAGGTCGCGGTCCCGGGCTATAACGTGCTGCCGATCCCGCCGTCGATGGATTTCAACACCGCCGCCGCCTTCAGCATGACCTACGGCACGTCGATGCACGCCCTCAAACAGCGCGGCAACCTGCAACCGGGTGAAACCCTGCTGGTGCTCGGTGCTTCTGGCGGTGTTGGCCTGGCCGCCGTGGAAATCGGCAAAGCCATGGGCGCCCGGGTGATCGCCGCTGCCAGCAGCGCGGAAAAACTCGCCGTGGCCAAGGCTGCCGGAGCCGACGAACTGATCAACTACAGCGAAACCAGCCTCAAGGACGAGATCAAGCGCCTGACCGACGGCCAGGGCGCCGACGTGATCTACGACCCGGTCGGCGGCGACCTGTTCGATCAAGCCATCCGCGCCATCGCCTGGAACGGCCGTCTGCTGGTGGTCGGTTTCGCCAGCGGCCGCATTCCCGAACTGCCGGTCAACATCGCCCTGCTCAAGGGCGCCGCGGTACTCGGCGTGTTCTGGGGCTCCTTCGCCCAGCGCCAGCCGCAGGACAACGCGGCGAACTTCCAGCAACTGTTCGGCTGGTTTGCCGAGGGCAAGCTGAAGCCGCTGGTGTCGCAGGTCTACCCGCTGGGCAATGCCGCGCAGGCGATCAATGATCTCGGGCAGCGCAAGGCTGTCGGGAAAGTCGTAGTGCAAGTGCGCTGAGCTGATCGGGCGATCCGGAATTGATGGCCACTTCCGGATCGCTCTTCAGAGCACTCCAGCCCTACATCAAACTGCGAATATCCTCCGGCAACAGGCTCATGTACGTCCGGACCGGGCTGCTACGGCAACTCCTTACAATCGATGGAATCCGCTTGTTCAGTCTGGCGATCATCGCCAGCCGCTGTTCGTCCGGCAGCTGCGCTTTGTGGAACACATTGGAAAGGTAGGCCCTGGTGTAAACGAACACCTTGGTATCGATCCATGATTGCTCCGCAATGTTGCCGAGGTATTCGTTCAAGGTGCGGCACTTCAAGGCTTTCAGTTGCTGGTTGATGTGGATGGGTTGATCCAGATCCAGCCTGAATACCATCGGTGCGAAGACCCGCGTCTGTGCCGGTTTGTCGCCCTCGACGATCCACGGTTTGAAACGCCATTGCTCGACAGCCGCCCTGACCGCTTCGATCAGCTCCGGATGGCTGCTTGGCGCAAAGCTGATCCGGTCGACTGAACCGTCGGCATGGACGGTGAACTCGGCGCCCACTTCACCGACCACGCCAGCCCTGAAAAGCCCTCGCGGATAGACCGGCCTCGGGTTGTTTTCCGGAATCAGCAGCACCTCTACCGCCCACGCACCTCCGGATGCCATCAGCAAAAACAGCAACACACACCACCGCATGAGCCCTCCCCCTTTACCGCTCGAATGCCCGATTGGCACCATCAAAAGGGTAGAGCCCGGCAGCCTGAAACAGAACGCCGCGCCTTCTGCATTGTTCGCAGGACATTTCCCAAACCTGCGCCCTACAAAGCCCTGAAACCCGGCAGGAAGACGCCGAAGTAACCTTTCCCACAACGCCCCGCACTTATATCTGAGCGACATGTTCATAAAGGAACGCGCGACTTCCAACATTTCCGCTGTTTTGCCGATGGGAAGCGGTGCTATTTTCGGTAACGAAACTGTAACATTCGCATCCGCAGTCAAAACAAGAAATCTGGAGCTCTTGAATGTTTGCTTTCTTTCGTCCTGCCGCACATCAGGCTCCATTGCCTGAAGAAAAAATCGACAGCACCTACCGACGCCTGCGTTGGCAGATCTTCGCCGGCATCTTCTTTGGCTACGCGGGTTACTACCTGCTGCGCAAGAACTTCTCGCTGGCCATGCCGTACCTGATCGACGAAGGCTATAGCCGTGGTGATCTGGGTCTGGCGATGTCGGCCATCGCCATTGCCTACGGTCTGTCCAAGTTCCTCATGGGCCTGGTGTCCGACCGCTCCAACCCGCGTTACTTCCTGCCATTCGGCCTGCTGGTATCGGCCGGGGTGATGTTCATTTTCGGTTTCGCGCCTTGGGCAACCTCCAGCGTGACCATGATGTTTATCTTGCTGTTCATCAACGGTTGGGCCCAGGGCATGGGCTGGCCGCCGAGCGGACGCACGATGGTGCACTGGTGGTCGCAGAAGGAACGTGGCGGCGTGGTATCGGTGTGGAACGTGGCGCATAACGTCGGCGGCGGCCTGATCGGCCCGCTGTTCCTGATCGGCATGGGCCTGTTCAACGACTGGCACGCGGCGTTCTACGTCCCGGCCGCCGTGGCTCTGGCAGTAGCGGTGTTCGCTTTCGTGACCATGCGCGACACCCCGCAGTCGGTCGGCCTGCCGCCGATCGAGAAGTACAAGAACGACTACCCGGAAGGCTACGACGCCAGCCACGAAGACGAATTCAGTGCCAAGGAAATCTTCGTCAAATACGTGCTGCGCAACAAAATGCTCTGGTACATCGCCATGGCCAACGTCTTCGTTTACCTGTTGCGCTACGGCGTGCTGGACTGGGCGCCGACCTACCTGAAGGAAGCCAAGGGTTTCACCGTGGATAAAACCTCGTGGGCCTATTTCTTCTACGAGTGGGCGGGGATTCCCGGCACGCTGCTGTGCGGCTGGATGTCGGACAAGATCTTCCGTGGCAACCGTGGCCTGACCGGTATGGTGTTCATGGCCCTGGTGACCGTCGCGACCCTGGTGTACTGGCTGAACCCGGCCGGCAACCCGACCGTCGACATGATCGCGCTGTTCTCCATTGGCTTCCTGATCTACGGCCCGGTGATGCTGATCGGCCTGCAGGCACTGGAACTGGCACCGAAGAAAGCCGCCGGCACTGCCGCGGGCTTCACCGGTCTGTTCGGGTATCTGGGTGGTTCGGTCGCGGCCAGTGCAGCGATGGGCTACACCGTGGACCACTTCGGCTGGGATGGCGGTTTCGTGCTACTGGTGGGCGCTTGCCTGCTGTCGATGGCCTTCCTGGCCCCGACTCTGTGGCACAAGCAAGTCGCCAGTCAGAGCCGCGAAGCAGTCGCCTGATCGGTCTTTGACTTACAGCGCTTGAGCCGCGCCTCCAGATTCCGGTCTGGCATGGCGTGGCTGCGCAGGGCGTGGGCGGTCTGCTCGACATAATCGCGAGTGGTGCCGTAACGCCCGCAAGCGCTTTCGAACACCTGGCTCAGCACATGATCCGGCAAGTTACCGGCATAGCTGGGCAGGTGTCGCTCCAATACGAATCCCAAGGCCTGAACCTGGCTGCCATCTTCGAGTCGGCAGTTGAGCCAGTGTGGCCGATAGGACGGGAACGGCATCTCGCGCTTCCATAATGCATACAGCGCGCTGTCCAGATTGTCTTCCGGCAACCGGTAGGCGAAGCCGCTGCACGAGCCGCCACGATCCAGACCAAAGACCAGTCCCGGCATTTCCGGCGTGCCGCGATGCTCGTGGGACCACAAGTACAAGCCACGGTGATAGCCATGCACGCGCCCACGCACCCGCTCCACGGCTGTGCATTCCGGCCGCCAGATCAGCGAGCCGTAGGCGAACAGCCATACCGGCCCGCCCTTGTGGCGCGCCATGGTCGATTGCATGGAAGCGAGAAGTTGTTCGTGCGTCAGCTGCGGCCCAAGATCGAGCCGCGGAGGGTAAGCCAGGTTCAGAAAAGCGTTTTCAATGGCGCTCATGGCGAATAGCGTTCAGCTCCCCGCGGGTGAAGAATTACTTAATAGAACGCACCGCTGTAACAATAAGGCACATATGTTTTAAGGCAATTTGAGTGCCATGGCACAGTTCTTAATTGATTGCCTGATGGATATATAACCTACCGGCATTTATGCAATTAAATAAATACCGATCGGCTATATGGAGAGTTATAAGAATGAAGAGCGAGGTTCAAGAGCGCGGCGCGTAAGCAAACACATCCGCACGCATCTGATGGGCATCCATCCCTGCTTCCACCAGCGCATCCAGCGTGCCGTAGACCATGGCCGGCGAGCCGCTGGCATAGACGTGCAGCGGTTTCAGATCAGGGAAATCCTCGCACACCGCCTCATGCAACATGCCACAGCGCCCTTCCCAGCCGCACTGGTCACTGACGACCTTGTGCAGGAACAGATTGGGCAACTTCAGCCATTCGTCCCAATGTTCGATTTCGTAGAAATCTTCCGGACGACGCACGCCCCAGTACAAGTGCACCGGATGCTTGAAGCCGCTGGCCCGGCAATGTTCGATCAGGCTGTGGATCTGGCCCATGCCGGTGCCGGCGGCGATCAGCACCAGCGGCCCGTCCGGCAGTTCCGCCAGGTGGGTATCGCCGAATGGCAGTTCGACCCGCACCATCGGGTTGCGCGTGAGCTGATCGATCAGGTTCAGCGCACTGGATTCGCGCGCCAGCACATGGATTTCCAGATCGCGCCCGCCGTGGGGCGCCGAGGCCATGGAGAACGCCGACTTCTCGCCGTTCTCGCGCTCGATCATCAGATACTGGCCAGCGTGGTAGCGCGGCGGCTTGCCGGCTGGTGCCCGCAGGCGCACACGAAAGGTATCGCCACCGACGTCCCGGCATTCGATGACCTGACACGACACGCTGCGCACAGGCAGTTCTCCCAGCGCGAGCACGCCATCCCACAGCACGATGCAGTCTTCCAGCGGCTCCGCTATGCAAGTGTAGAACTCACCGTGGTCGTGCACCTTGCCGGCCTGTTCGACCCGGCCTTCCACCAGCAGCGCCGCACACACATGGCAATTGCCGTTGCGGCAGCTTTGCGGGCATTCGTAGCCCAGGCGCCGCGCACCATCGAGAATCCGCTCTCCGGGCCGTATCTCGAGTACCGCTCCGGAGGGCTGCAGGGTTACACGCATCAATCTATTCCTAACTGATTCCAGATGGCATCGATCCGTTGGGTGACGGCGTCATCCTTGACGATGACGCGACCCCACTCGCGAGTGGTTTCGCCCGGCCACTTGTGGGTGGCGTCCAGGCCCATCTTCGAGCCGAGCCCCGACACCGGCGAGGCGAAGTCGAGGTAGTCGATCGGCGTGTTGTCGATCATCACCGTGTCGCGCTTGGGGTCCATGCGCGTGGTGATGGCCCAGATCACGTCGTTCCAGTCCCGCGCGTTGATGTCGTCGTCGGTGACGATAACGAACTTGGTGTACATGAACTGTCGCAAAAACGACCAGACACCCAGCATCACGCGCTTGGCATGCCCCGGATACGACTTTTTCATCGTCACCACGGCCATGCGGTACGAGCAGCCTTCCGGCGGCAGGTAGAAGTCGGTGATCTCCGGGAACTGCTTCTGCAGGATCGGTACGAACACTTCGTTCAGCGCCACGCCAAGAATCGCCGGCTCATCCGGCGGACGGCCGGTGTAGGTGCTGTGGTAAATCGGTTTGATCCGGTGGGTGATGCGCTCGACGGTGAACACCGGGAAGCTGTCGACTTCGTTGTAATAACCGGTGTGGTCGCCGTACGGACCTTCATCGGCCATTTCGCCCGGATGGATCACGCCTTCAAGAATGATTTCGGCAGTGGCCGGCACTTGCAGGTCGTTGCCACGGCACTTCACCAGTTCCGTGCGGCTGTCGCGCAGCAGACCGGCGAAGGCGTATTCGGAGAGGCTGTCCGGCACCGGAGTAACGGCGCCGAGAATGGTCGCCGGATCCGCGCCAAGGGCCACGGACACCGGGAACGGCTGGCCCGGATGCTTTTCGCACCACTCACGGAAATCCAGCGCGCCGCCACGGTGGCTGAGCCAGCGCATGATGACCTTGTTGCGGCCGATCACTTGCTGGCGGTAGATACCAAGGTTCTGCCGGTCCTTGTTCGGACCTTTGGTGACCGTCAGGCCCCAAGTGATCAGCGGCGCCACGTCGCCCGGCCAGCAGGTCTGTACCGGCAGCATCGCCAGATCGACGTCGTCGCCTTCGATGACCACTTCCTGGCACGGGGCGTCTTTGACGACCTTCGGCGCCATCGCGATGATCTTGCGGAAGATCGGCAGCTTCGACCACGCGTCTTTCAAGCCCTTCGGCGGCTCAGGCTCCTTGAGGAATGCCAGCAGCTTGCCGATTTCGCGCAGCTCGCTGACCGACTCGGCGCCCATGCCCATGGCCACCCGCTCGGGGGTGCCGAACAGGTTGCCGAGCACCGGGATGTCGTAACCGGTCGGCTTCTCGAACAGCAGCGCCGGGCCCTTGGCCCGCAGCGTGCGGTCGCACACCTCGGTCATTTCCAGCACCGGCGAGACGGGAATCTGGATGCGTTTCAACTCTCCGCGCTGCTCAAGCTGCTGCACGAAATCCCGAAGATCCTTGAATTTCATTGACGATGGCACCCTCAAAATAGGCGTACATCCTACCTGCTCTGTCGGCCGCTGGCAGCTATCGTGGCTCTGCAAACAGCAATCAGTGTCTCCCGGAAGGTCGGGGCAGCCGAACCGTGGCAAAAAAAATGGCGCCCTCCAGGGGCGCCACTTTTCTGAACCGACCAGCGATGTTACTTGCGTTTCATCGACAGGAAGAATTCGTCGTTGGTCTTGGTCGTTTTCAGCTTGTCGACCAGGAACTCGATGGCGGCAACTTCATCCATCGGGTGCAGCAGTTTGCGCAGGATCCACATACGCTGCAGTTCGTCGTCGGCGGTCAGCAGCTCTTCGCGACGGGTACCGGACTTGTTGATGTTGATGGCCGGGAACACACGCTTCTCGGCGATACGACGGTCCAGTGGCAGCTCCATGTTGCCGGTGCCCTTGAACTCTTCGTAGATCACTTCGTCCATCTTCGAGCCGGTTTCAACCAGCGCGGTGGCGATGATGGTCAGCGAGCCGCCTTCTTCGATGTTGCGCGCAGCGCCGAAGAAACGCTTCGGTTTCTCCAGGGCGTGAGCATCGACACCACCGGTCAGCACCTTGCCGGAGCTCGGGATCACGGTGTTGTAGGCACGGGCCAGACGGGTGATGGAGTCGAGCAGGATCACCACGTCCTTCTTGTGTTCGACCAGGCGCTTGGCCTTCTCGATCACCATTTCAGCCACTTGCACGTGACGGGTCGGCGGCTCGTCGAAGGTCGAGGCAACCACTTCGCCGCGCACGGTGCGCTGCATTTCGGTCACTTCTTCCGGACGTTCGTCGATCAACAGCACGATCAGGTGAACTTCAGGGTTGTTACGGGCGATGTTCGCCGCGATGTTCTGCAGCATGATCGTTTTACCGGCTTTCGGTGGTGCAACGATCAGACCGCGCTGGCCTTTGCCGATCGGGGCGCACAGGTCGATCACACGACCGGTCAGGTCTTCGGTGGAACCGTTGCCGGCTTCCATCTTCATGCGCACGGTCGGGAACAGCGGGGTCAGGTTCTCGAAGAGAATCTTGTTCTTCGCGTTCTCAGGACGATCGAAGTTGATCGTGTCGACCTTGAGCAGGGCGAAATAACGCTCGCCTTCCTTCGGAGGGCGGATCTTGCCAACGATGGTGTCACCGGTGCGCAAGTTGAAACGGCGGATCTGGCTCGGCGAGACGTAGATGTCGTCAGGGCCGGCGAGGTAGGAAGCGTCAGCGGAGCGCAGGAAGCCGAAGCCGTCCTGGAGAATCTCCAGCACGCCATCACCGGAGATTTCCTCACCGCTTTTAGCGTGCTTTTTCAGCAGGGAGAAAATCACGTCCTGCTTGCGCGAACGGGCCATATTTTCTATGCCCATCTGTTCGGCCAATTCGAGCAGTTCGGTAATCGGCTTTTGCTTGAGTTCAGTCAGATTCATATAGGAATGACGTAATCATTTATGGAGGGGGGAAATTAAGCTTTTGGCTTAATGAGGCCGCGCCGCGGAGAAGGCGACAGGATCGCGTACTTATTCGAAAAGGAGTGCGTCGGCGACGGCTAGCAGGGGGCAGTGGAGAAACCAGTGCGGGGCCGAATGTATCACCTGAGTTTCGGAGCGTCTAGCCCTGAATACGCAAAAAGCCCCGCAATTTGCGGGGCTTTTTGAGGACAATCGTTACAGCGACGCTTAGATGTTGGCGTCGAGGAAAGCAGCCAGTTGCGACTTCGACAGAGCGCCGACCTTGGTCGCTTCAACGTTGCCGTTCTTGAACAGCATCAGGGTCGGAATACCACGTACGCCGTGCTTGGCAGGGGTTTCCTGGTTTTCGTCGATGTTCAGTTTGGCAACGGTCAGCTTGCCTTTGTAAGTCTCTGCAATCTCGTCCAGAACCGGAGCGATCATTTTGCAAGGGCCGCACCATTCAGCCCAGTAGTCGACCAGGACAGCGCCTTCGGCCTTGAGTACGTCGGCTTCGAAGCTAGCGTCGCTAACGTGTTTGATCAGATCGCTGCTCATGGAATTCTCCAGGTTGTAAGCAAAAAAACGTGGCCCATCATAGCCGCCCTTCCCTTGTTCAGGAAGCCGCAGATGATTGAGTCTTGCTATGGCACTCGATGAGTTTGGGTATAGCTCAAGTCACGCGCTGGCGGGGGCGATGAATGAAATTCCGGTGCGCAGGGCCGCATTGCGCACGTGCTCCTGCATGGCTTTCTGCGCGGCAGCGGAAGCCCTGCGAGCCAGGGCGCGAAGGATCTTGCGGTGTTCCTGCCAGGTTTCCATGGCCCGTTCGGCGCGGATGAACGGTAGTTTCTGGCTCTCCAGAAAGATGTCGGCACTGGCGGTGAGGATGCTCAGCATCGCCTGATTGCCGCTGGCCAGCAGGATTCGCCGGTGGAATTCGAAATCCAGTTTCGCCGCTGCCTCGAAGTCGCCGGCGCGCAGTTGCTCGCGCATGGCGGCGACGTTGTCTTCCAGTTCGTCCAGATCAAACGTGCTCAACGTCACCGCCGCCAGCCCGGCGGCAAACCCTTCCAGCGCATAGCGCAACTGAAAGATTTCCAACGGCGAAGCCTGGGCTGCGAACGGCCAGGCCGGGGCGCCCTCGCCGCGCGGCAACTCGACCGGCGCCTGCACGAACACGCCCTTGCCCGGCTGAATGCTGACCACGCCCAGCGCACTCAAGGACGACAACGCCTCACGCAATGACGCGCGGCTGACGCCCAGCTGAACCGCCAGATCCCGTTGCGAAGGCAGCGCATCGCCGGGGCCGAAGCCCTGCTCGGTAATCAGTTTGCGGATCGCTTGCAGCGCCACTTCGGGTACGGCGCGGGAGATCGAGTTCATGGTTTTCCAGACGGACCAGGCCAAGGTGCGGCCAGTTGTAATGCTATTCGAGGCATCAGGCAAGTCGTGCCCCAGCGGGGTTCGACGGTGCGCGTCGATGCGCTATCGCAGTGCGAAACCCGACCTGACTGTTCAGACCAGTAAGACCGAACAAACCCGCTAAACCCGTGGCTTTGCGGGGCCGAACCTCAGTCTTGGCACGGCCCATGCTCTGTCCGATCGCAGAATTCACTTCCCGCCGATCCGGAGATTGTCCATGACGAAGCGTTACAGCGCCCTCCTCGCCGCCCTGTTTGCCGGCCTGATGCTCAGCCAGGCCCCCGCCCATGCCGACGGTCTGGATGACGTGGTCAAACGCGGCACCTTGAAAGTCGCGGTGCCTCAGGACTTCCCGCCGTTCGGCTCGGTCGGCCCGGACATGAAGCCGCGCGGCCTCGATATCGATACGGCGAAACTGCTGGCCGAGCAGCTCAAGGTCAAACTCGAACTGACCCCGGTCAACAGCACTAACCGCATTCCGTTCCTCACCACCGGTAAGGTCGATCTGGTGATTTCCAGCCTCGGCAAGAATCCCGAGCGCGAGAAGGTCATCGATTTCTCCCGCGCCTACGCGCCGTTCTACCTCGCCGTGTTCGGCCCGCCGGACGCAGCCGTCAGCACCCTCGACGACCTGAAGGGCAAGACCATCAGCGTCACCCGTGGCGCCATCGAAGACATCGAGCTGACCAAGGTCGCTCCCGAAGGCGTGACCATCAAGCGCTTCGAAGACAACAACTCGACCATCGCCGCCTACCTCGCAGGCCAGGTCGACCTGATCGCCAGCGGCAACGTGGTGATGGTCGCGATCAGCGAAAAGAACCCGAAACGCGTCCCCGCGCTGAAAGTGAAGCTCAAGGATTCGCCGGTCTACGTCGGCGTGAACAAGAACGAGCCGGCACTGCTGGGCAAGGTCAACGAGATCCTGGCCACCGCCAAGGCTGACGGCGCGCTGGAAAAGAACGCGCAGACCTGGCTCAAAGAGCCGCTGCCGGCCGACCTCTGACCGGCGACGCGGGAGACTTTCATGGCCTATCAGTTCGATTTCTTGCCGGTGGTGGAAAACACCGACCTGCTGCTGCGCGGGGCGTTGTTTACCCTTGAGCTGACGGCCATTGGTGCGTTGCTCGGGGTCGGCGTGGGCATCATCGGGGCGTTGGTGCGGGCGTGGGAGATCCGCCCGTTCTCGACGATCTTCGGCGTTTATGTGGAGTTGATTCGCAACACGCCATTTCTGGTGCAACTGTTCTTCATCTTCTTCGGCCTGCCGTCCCTTGGCGTGCAGATTTCCGAGTGGCAGGCGGCGGTGCTGGCGATGGTGATCAACCTCGGCGCGTACTCGACCGAGATCATCCGCGCCGGCATCCAGGCGATACCGCGCGGGCAGTTGGAAGCTGCGGCGGCATTGGCGATGAGCCGCTTCGAAGCGTTCCGCCACGTGGTGCTGCTGCCGGCGCTGGGCAAGGTCTGGCCGGCACTGAGCAGCCAGATCATCATCGTCATGCTCGGTTCGGCGGTGTGTTCGCAGATCGCCACCGAGGAGTTGAGCTTCGCCGCCAACTTCATTCAGTCGCGCAACTTCCGCGCCTTTGAAACCTACGCCCTGACCACCCTCATTTATCTGTGCATGGCGCTGCTGATCCGTCAGCTGTTGAACTGGCTCGGCCGGCGTTACCTGTCGAAAAGCAGTGCAAGGAGCAGCCAATGAGCGACTTCACGTTCTGGGACATCCTGCGCAACCTGCTCACCGGCCTGCAATGGACGCTGGCGCTGTCGCTGGTGGCGTTCATCGGTGGCGGGATCGTCGGGTTGCTGATCCTGATCATGCGCATCTCGAAAAACCCGCTGCCCAGCAGCATCGCCCGCACCTGGATCGAACTGTTCCAGGGCACCCCGCTGTTGATGCAGCTGTTTCTGGTGTTCTTCGGCGTGGCGCTGGCCGGGGTGGAGATTTCGACGTGGATGGCAGCGGCGATTGCCCTGACGCTGTTCACCAGCGCCTACCTGGCGGAGATCTGGCGCGGCTGCGTCGAGGCGATTCCCAATGGTCAGTGGGAAGCTTCGTCGAGTCTGGCGTTGAATCCGCTGGAGCAACTGCGCTACGTGATCCTGCCGCAAGCGCTGCGGATTGCCGTGGCGCCGACCGTGGGTTTCTCGGTGCAAGTGGTCAAGGGCACCGCCGTGACCTCGATCATCGGCTTCACCGAACTGACCAAGACCGGCGGCATGCTCGCCAACGCCACTTTCGAACCGTTCATGGTCTACGGCCTCGTTGCCTTGGGCTACTTCCTGCTCTGCTACCCCTTGTCCCTCAGTGCGCGCTATCTGGAAAGGAGACTGCATGCCTCTGCTTAGAATTTCCGCCCTGCATAAATACTACGGCGATCACCACGTGCTCAAAGGCATCGACCTGAGCGTCGAGGAAGGCCAGGTGGTGGCGATCATCGGCCGCAGCGGCTCGGGCAAGTCCACCCTGCTACGCACCCTCAACGGTCTGGAGTCGATCAACGACGGCGTGATCGAAGTCGACGGCGAATACCTCGACGCCGCCCGCGCCGATCTGCGCAGCCTGCGGCAGAAAGTCGGGATGGTGTTTCAACAGTTCAACCTTTTCCCGCACCTGACGGTGGGCGAAAACGTGATGCTCGCGCCACAGGTGGTGCAGAAAGTGCCCAAGGCCAAGGCGCAAGAACTGGCGCGGCAGATGCTCGAGCGCGTCGGTCTGGGCGAGAAATTCGATGCGTTCCCGGAACGCCTCTCGGGCGGCCAGCAGCAACGGGTGGCGATTGCCCGTGCGCTGGCGATGTCGCCCAAGGTGCTGCTGTGCGACGAGATCACCTCGGCGCTGGACCCGGAGCTGGTCAACGAAGTGCTCAGCGTGGTCCGCCAGCTTGCGAAAGAAGGCATGACATTGATCATGGTCACCCACGAAATGCGCTTCGCCCGCGAGGTTGGGGACAAGCTGGTGTTCATGCACCAAGGCAAGGTTCACGAGGTGGGGGATCCGAAAGTGCTGTTTGCCGATCCGCAGACTCCGGAGCTGGCGAATTTTATTGGCAGCGTCGAAGCGACAGCCTGAAGGATTTTCAGAGACTTTTCTGGCCTCATCGCGGGCGAGCCCGCTCCCACAGGGTTCTCTAGCGGGATACGGTTTTGTGTTCGACACAAAACCTGTGGGAGCGGGCTTGCCCGCGAATGGCCGCGCCGCGGTCTTGAGACTTTATGCGCTGAATCAAGGGTTTGAACCATGCGCGTTGGCGGCAGCGTTTGATCGTGGCACGATGTCGGGGTTATCGACCGAGACCCCCACACCATGCCGCAATCCCAAGCCAAGAATCTGTCCCTGATCGCCGCGATCGACCTGGGCTCCAACAGCTTCCATATGGTCGTGGCCAAGGCCCAGAACGGCGAAATCCGTATTCTCGAACGGCTCGGTGAAAAGGTTCAGCTGGCCGCCGGCATCGACGATGAGCGTCAGCTCAACGAAGAATCCATGCAGCGCGGCCTCGACTGTCTCAAGCGCTTTGCTCAACTGATCAACGGCATGCCACTGGGCGCCGTGCGGATCGTCGGCACCAACGCCCTGCGCGAGGCGCGCAACCGTGGCGAATTCATCCGCCGCGCCGAAGAAATCCTCGGCCATCCGGTGGAAGTCATCTCCGGCCGTGAAGAGGCCCGCCTGATCTACCTTGGCGTGTCCCACACCCTCGCCGACACCCCGGGCAAACGCCTGGTCGCCGACATCGGCGGCGGCAGTACCGAATTCATCATCGGCCAGCGTTTCGAACCGCTGCTGCGCGAAAGCCTGCAAATGGGCTGCGTGAGTTTCACCCAGCGCTATTTCAAGGACGGCAAGATTACCCCGGCCCGCTACGCTCAGGCGTACACGGCGGCGCGGCTGGAAATCATGAGCATCGAACACGCCCTGCATCGCCTGACCTGGGATGAGGCCATCGGCTCCTCGGGCACCATCCGCGCCATCGGCCTGGCGCTGAAGGCCGGCGGTCATGGCACCGGCGAAGTGAATGCCGAAGGTCTCGCGTGGCTCAAGCGCCGCCTGTTCAAGCTCGGCGATGTCGACAAGATCGATTTTGAAGGCATCAAACCTGACCGTCGCGCGATCTTCCCGGCGGGTCTGGCGATTCTCGAAGCGATCTTCGACGCCCTCGAACTGCAACGCATGGATCACTGCGAAGGCGCGCTGCGTGAAGGCGTGCTGTATGACCTGCTGGGTCGCCATCACCACGAAGACGTGCGCGAACGCACCCTGACCTCGCTGATGGAGCGCTACCACGTCGACCTCGAACAGGCCGCGCGCGTCGAGCGCAAAGCCTTGCACGCGTTTGATCAAGTGGCCGTGGACTGGGAGCTGGACGACGGCATCTGGCGCGAACTGCTGGGCTGGGCGGCGAAAGTGCACGAAGTCGGGCTCGACATCGCTCACTATCACTACCATAAACACGGCGCTTACCTGATCGAGCACTCGGACCTCGCCGGGTTCTCCCGCGAAGATCAGCAAATGCTCGCCCTGCTGGTGCGTGGCCACCGCCGCAACATCCCCAAGGACAAGTTTGCCGAGTTCGGCGACGACGGCGACAAGCTGATCCGCCTGTGCGTGCTGCTGCGTTTCGCCATCCTGTTCCACCACATCCGTGGTACCCAGGCGATGCCGCAAGTGGCGTTGCATGCCAACGGCAACAACCTCGACGTGGAATTCCCGGAGAACTGGCTGGATGAGAATCAGCTGACTCAGGCGGATTTCGGGCTTGAGGCGGAGTGGCTGACGCGGGTGGGGGTTGTTCTGACCGTGCATTGAGTAACGGGCAGGCACAAAAAAGGCGATCCGGATGGATCGCCTTTTTTATGGCGTTGAAACCTGCGGTCAGCTGCTCACCGGCAGAATCGGGCTGCCCAACCGCTCCAGCAGCGTCGCCTGCGCACTGCGCGGGTTCTGGTTGCCGGTCGGCGTGTTGCGGATGTAGCGGCCGTCCGATTGCAGGCTCCAGCTGTGGGTGTTGTCGGTCAGATACAGCTCCAGCTCTTTCTTGACCCGGGTCAGCAGCTTCTTGCCTTCCACCGGGAAGCAGGTCTCGACGCGCTTGTCGAGGTTGCGCTCCATCCAGTCGGCGCTGGACAGGAACATCTGCTCCTCGCCACCGTTGAGGAAGTAGAACACCCGGGTGTGCTCGAGGAAGCGACCGATGATCGAGCGCACGTGAATGTTGTGCGAAACCCCGGCGATGCCCGGACGCAGGCAGCACATGCCGCGCACCACCAGATCGATGCGCACGCCGGACTGGCTGGCCTTGTACAGCGCGCGGATGATCTTCGGATCGGTCAGCGAGTTGAACTTGGCGATGATGTGCGCCGGCTTGCCGTCGAGTGCGAATTGCGTCTCGCGCAGGATCATGTCGAGCATGCCCTTCTTCAGGGTGAACGGCGCATGCAGCAGCTTCTTCATGCGCAACGTTTTACCCATGCCGATCAACTGGCTGAACAGTTTGCCGACGTCTTCGCACAAAGCGTCGTCGGAAGTCAGCAGGCTGTAGTCGGTGTAAAGACGGGCGTTGCCGGCGTGGTAGTTACCGGTGCCGAGGTGCGCGTAACGCACGATCTCGCCGGCCTCGCGGCGCAGGATCAGCATCATCTTGGCGTGGGTCTTGAAGCCGACCACGCCGTAGATCACCACCGCACCGGCCGCTTGCAGACGGCTGGCCAGCTGCAGGTTGGATTCTTCGTCGAAGCGCGCACGCAGCTCGATGACCGCCGTCACTTCCTTGCCGTTACGCGCGGCGTCCACCAGCGCATCGACGATTTCCGAGTTGGCGCCGGAACGGTACAGGGTCTGGCGCACGGCCAGAACGTGCGGGTCTTTCGCGGCCTGGCGCAGCAGGTCGACCACCGGGGTGAACGACTCGAACGGGTGCAGCAGCAGGATGTCCTGCTTGCTGATCACGCTGAAAATGTTTTCGCTGTTTTGCAGCAGTTTCGGAATCTGCGGCGTGAATGGCGTGTATTGCAGCTCCGGATGGCTGTCCAGACCGGTGATGCTGAACAGACGCGTCAGGTTCACCGGGCCGTTGACCTGATACAGCTCGGTCTCGCTCAGGTTGAACTGTTTGAGCAGGTAGTCCGACAGGTGTTTCGGACAGGTGTCGGCGACTTCCAGGCGCACGGCGTCACCGTAACGACGGGAGAACAACTCGCCACGCAGGGCGCGGGCCAGGTCTTCGACGTCTTCGGAGTCGAGCGCAAGGTCGGCGTTCCGGGTCAGACGAAACTGGTAGCAGCCCTTCACCTTCATGCCCTGGAACAGGTCATCGGCGTGGGCGTGGATCATCGACGAAAGGAACACATAGTTGTCGCCAGGGCCGCCGACTTCTTCCGGCACCTTGATGATCCGCGGCAGCAGACGCGGCGCCGGGATGATCGCCAGACCGGAGTCGCGGCCGAAGGCGTCGATACCTTCGAGCTCGACGATGAAGTTCAGGCTCTTGTTCACCAGCAACGGGAACGGGTGCGTCGGATCGAGGCCGATCGGAGTGATGATCGGCGCGATCTCGTCGCGGAAATAGCGGCGCACCCAGGTCTTGAGCTTGGTCGTCCAGTTGCGACGACGGATGAAGCGCACCTGATGCTTTTCCAGCTCCGGCAGCAGGATGTCGTTGAGGATTGCGTACTGACGGTCTACGTGACCGTGCACCAGCTCGCTGATGCGGGCCAGGGCCTGATGCGGTTGCAGGCCGTCGGCGCCGGCCTGTTCACGGGCGAAGGTGATTTGTTTCTTGAGGCCAGCGACGCGGATTTCGAAGAATTCGTCGAGGTTGCTGGAGAAGATCAGCAGGAACTTCAGCCGCTCCAGCAACGGGTAGGACTCGTCCAGCGCCTGTTCCAGCACGCGGATGTTGAACTGCAGTTGCGACAACTCACGGTGGATGTACAGGCTGCTGTCATCCAGGCCGGGAATCGCGATCGCCGGAACCGCCGTGGCAGGCTCGGTTGCCGGCGCGGGTGGCGCAGGCTCCAGTTCCGGCGGGGTTTCGGTAATCTGCTCGACCACGGGTTGAGCTTCTTTTACGGCAACTTCAGTGAGTCCTTCGGTATTCATCGAATGTTCCTGGGAGGGCTATTTCTGCTCTCGTAACAATTGAGCGGCGCGGACAGCAAAGTAAGTCAGGATGCCATCAGCGCCGGCACGTTTAAAGGCGGTCAGGGATTCGAGGATCACGCCTTCGCTCAACCAGCCATTCTGGATCGCCGCCATGTGCATGGCGTATTCGCCGCTAACCTGATAGACGAAGGTCGGCACTTTGAAGGCATCTTTTACCCGGAACAAAATGTCCAGATACGGCATGCCGGGTTTGACCATGACCATGTCCGCGCCCTCAGACAAGTCCGCGCCCACTTCGTGCAGCGCTTCGTCGCTGTTGGCCGGATCCATCTGATAGGAGGCCTTGTTCGCCTTGCCCAGGTTCGCGGCCGAACCCACGGCATCGCGGAACGGGCCGTAATAGGCGCTGGCGTACTTGGCCGAGTAGGCCATGATCCGCACGTTGACGTGCCCGGCCAGCTCCAAAGCTTCGCGGATCGCCTGAATGCGGCCGTCCATCATGTCCGACGGGGCAACCACCTGGGCGCCGGCAGCGGCGTGAGACAAGGCTTGCTTGACCAGTGCATCGACGGTGATGTCGTTCTGCACGTAGCCTTCTTCATCGAGAATGCCGTCCTGACCGTGAGTGGTGAACGGGTCGAGGGCGACGTCGGTGATCACGCCCAGCTCGGGGAATCGGTCACGCAGGGCACGGGTGGCGCGCTGGGCGATGCCTTCGGGATTCCAGGCTTCGGCGGCATCGAGGGATTTGAGTTCAGGTGGCGTGACCGGGAACAGCGCCAGCGCCGGAATTCCCAGTTCGACCCATTTGGCGGCTTCTTCAAGCAGCAGGTCGATGGTCAGGCGCTCGACACCCGGCATCGAGGCCACGGCTTCGCGGCGGTTTTCACCGTCGAGCACGAACACCGGCAGGATCAGGTCATCGACCGTCAACACATTCTCACGCACCAGCCGCCGGGAAAAATCATCACGGCGATTACGACGCAGGCGGGTGGCAGGGAACAGACGGTTGGCTGGGGTAAAGCTCACGGCAGACTCCTGAGCCCGCGCAAACGGGCGAGCGTGACAGTTATAGACGGCCATTATGACGAACAGATGACAGTTGTGTGAGACCTGTGACGTGTAGCCGCATTCCATTCTCAGCGTAGGAAATGTTCACGTCGAGACACATTTCGACACTTTCCTGAATGTGTCCGAAGGGTTAGGCTGCGCGTTCATTTCGCCAGCACCCAGACAATGCTCCAACAATTTCTGCATGACTTCGGCTACTTTGCCCTGTTTCTCGGGACGTTTTTCGAAGGCGAAACCATCCTGGTGCTCGCGGGCTTCCTCGCGTTCCGTGAATACATGGACATCAAACTGGTGGTGGTCGTGGCGTTCTTCGGCAGCTATGCCGGCGATCAGCTGTGGTACTTCCTGGGCCGCAAACACGGGCGCAAATTGCTGGCGCGCAAACCGCGCTGGCAGATGATGGGCGACCGCGCGCTGGAACACATCCGCAAGCACCCGGACATCTGGGTTCTGAGCTTTCGCTTCGTGTACGGCCTGCGCACGGTGATGCCGGTGGCGATCGGCCTGTCGGGCTATCCGCCGGGACGTTATCTGCTGCTCAACGGTATCGGCGCTGCGATCTGGGCCACCGCCCTGGCCGCTGCCGCCTACCACTTCGGCGCCGTGCTCGAAGGCATGCTCGGCAGCATCAAGAAGTATGAGTTGTGGGTACTGGGCGCGCTGCTGGTGCTTGGCCTGGGCCTGTGGCTGCGCCGCCGGTTCAAGAATGCCCGGCTGGCGAAAAAGGTCTACGAAGAAGAACAGGCCGAGCAATTGGCCAAGGCCGAACGGCACAAAGCCGAAATGGCCAAGACCGCCGACCCTAAGACGCCAGCCGAGTAAGTCGCTGGCGGCAGCAATACAGCCCGATGCCGCTGAGCAGGCTGTAACTGAGCAGGCCGACCCACATTCCCGGGCTGGCCGGCCAGAGTCCGACCAGCGGCGCCAGCCACACCAGCGGCAGATTCGATGCCAGCCGCAGCACTTCCAGCCTCCCCGCCCACGGGCGATTCTCAAGGGCCACGCCCAACACGAACAAACCGAAGGCCACCGCGCCCCAGCCGAGCAGCAATGCTCCGGTGGGCAGGCTGTGTTCCAGATTCATCAGATAACTGCCCAGCGCGACATAGACGCCGAACTGCAACCCCACGTACCACTGCTGACGGCAGTCCAGCGGCACCTCGAACTTGCGGAACTGACTCAGGTCCGGCTTGCTCATCGGGTACTTCGCCGCGACGTCCGCCGGACGCCAGCCGGTGCGCATGAACCAGATCCGGATCTTGTCCCACGTACGCTCGGCCCGGCGCGCGTCGCCCCACAGCTGCGCGTAGAACTGCAGGTTGGCCCATAACGGATTCCAGCTCGCCAGCGGCGTGGTCACGCCGAAAATCACCGGTTCGTTGTCATCCTCTTCCTGAAACGAGCCGAACAGACGGTCCCAAATAATGAACACCCCGCCGTAGTTGCGATCCATGTAGAGAGCGTTCTGTGCATGGTGGGCCCGATGATTGGATGGCGTGACGAAGCACCACTCGAACCAGCCGAGCTTGGGAATGTGCCGGGTGTGGACCCAGAACTGATACAGCAGATTCAGCGCCGCAACGCTGACAAACACCAGCAGCGGCACCCCGAGCACGGCCATCGGCAGGTAGAAGATCCAGCTCAGCAGGAACCCGGTGCTGGTCTGGCGCAAGGCCGTGGAAAGGTTGTAGTCCTCGCTCTGGTGATGCACCGAATGCGCGGCCCAGAGGATGTTGCGTTCATGGCCCATGCGATGCAGCCAGTAATAGCAGAAGTCATAGAAGACAAAGGCAAACACCCAGACCCAGACGCTGTCCGCAGGCAACCTGACCAGCGCCAGATGCTCCAGGGCAAACGCATAGGTCACCAGGCCCACGCCCTTGGTCAACAGGCCGGTGGTGGTCGACAACACCCCGGTGCTGATGCTGCTCACCGCATCGGCCAGGCGATAGTTGCTCACCCCGCGCCAGCGGTCGGCGATGAGCTCCACCGCAATCAACACGAAGAAAAACGGTACCGCATACAGGATGAAGTTCATGAGGCGCCCTGGTCGGAATCTGTAGCACAGATCCTAGGTGTAGCCGCGGCTTGATCCTATGGCAACGAACGACAAATTAGAGGACATTTAGCGCCATGAATCTGGAGAGAAACCCATGAGCAAAAAAGTTGCAGTGATCCTGTCCGGTTGCGGCGTGTACGACGGCGCCGAGATCTACGAAAGCGTCATTACCCTGTTACGCCTTGACCAGCGCGGCGCACAGGTGCAGTGCTTCGCCCCGAACATCGCGCAATTGCATGTGATCAACCACCTGACCGGTGAAGAAATGCCCGAATCGCGCAACGTGCTGGTGGAATCGGCACGCATCGCCCGGGGTAACGTCAAGGATCTGCGTGAGGCCGATGTCGAGGACTTCGATGCGCTGATCGTGCCAGGCGGTTTCGGTGCGGCGAAGAATCTGTCGAACTTCGCCATCGAAGGCGCCGGCTGCACCGTACAGCCGGAAGTGCTGGCGCTGGCCGAAGCCTTTGCCGAAGCGGGCAAGCCTGTTGGCCTGATCTGCATCTCGCCGGCACTGGCCGCGAAGATCTACGGCCCGGGCGTGACCTGCACCATCGGCAACGATGCCGACACGGCCGCCGCCATGAACAAGATGGGCGCCACCCATGAAGACTGCGCGGTGACCGATATCGTCGAAGACAAGGCGCGCAAACTGGTGACCACCCCGGCGTACATGCTGGCGCAGTCGATCAGCGAGGCGGCTTCGGGGATCAACAAGCTGGTGGATCGGGTGCTTGAGCTGACCCACGAAAACGACGCCTGACCGGCGATAGCGATCGTTCCCAGGCTCCGCGTGGGAATGCAGCCTTGGACGCTCCGCGTCTGCCTTGCATCGGTGGTGAGGCTGGGACGCGGAGCGTCCCGAGAGGCATTCCCAGGCAGAGCTTGGGAACGATCAATCAACTCAGGATTGGCGCGCCAGCCGTGTCAGGATCCGGTCCAGCGCATTGGCGAACGCCTGCTTCTCACGGTCACCGAACGGTGCCGGGCCGCCGCTGACCTGCCCCTGCTCTCGCAGATCGGTGAACAGGTTGCGTGTCGCCAGCCGCTCACCCATGTTCTGCGCGTCGAACTCCTTGCCGCGCGGGTCCAGCGCCGCCACGCCCTTCTTCACCAGCCGGTCGGCCAGCGGGATGTCACTGCAGATCACCAGTTCACCCGGCACCGCGTGTTCCACCAGATAATCATCCGCCGCATCCGGGCCGCTCGGCACCACGATCAGCTTGACGATCGCCAGCGCCGGTTTGCTCTGCGGCTGCCCCGCCACCAGCACCACTTCGAAGCGACGCTTGAGGGCGAACTTGACCACCAGCTCCTTGGCCATCTTCGGGCAGGCGTCGGCATCGATCCATACGCGCATCATTTCAAGCCGCCATGCGGCGCTTTTCAGCCACCCAACTGCGACCGTACAGCACGATAATCGCTGCAATCGCCACGGCCTGCGCCGTCAGCGAATAGGCATCGGCATGAATGCCCAGCCAGTCGAAATCGAAGAACGCCACCGGCCGGGTGCCGAAGATCCCGGCTTCCTGCAACGCCTTCACGCCGTGGCCGGCGAATACCACCGACAACGCACAAAGCAGCGCTGCGTTGATGCTGAAGAACAGCGTCAGCGGCAGTTTCGCCGAGCCGCGCAGAATCACCCACGCCAGACCGAACAGCAGCACCAGCGCCGTCGCGCCGCCGGCGAGTACCGCGTTATGCCCGGCAGGGCCGGCCTGCAGCCAAAGGGTTTCGTAGAACAGGATCACTTCGAACAGTTCGCGGTACACCGAGAAGAACGCCAGGATCGCGAAACCGAAACGCCCGCCTCCGCCAACCAGGCTCTGCTTGATGTAATCCTGCCAGGCCGCCGCGTGCCGACGGTCGTGCATCCACACCCCGAGCCACAACACCATGACGCTGGCGAACAGCGCCGTGGCGCCTTCGAGCAGTTCACGCTGGGAACCGCTGACGTCGATCACATACGCCGCCAGTGCCCAGGTGCCGAGGCCGGCCAGCAGCGCCAGACCCCAACCGACGTTGACGCTGCGCACCGCCGATTGCTGGCCGGTGTTGCGCAGGAACGCGAGGATCGCTGCCAGCACCAGAATCGCTTCCAGACCTTCGCGCAGCAGAATCAGCAGACCGGAGATGTAGCTCAGCGACCAGCTCAGACCATCGCTGCCCAACAGGCCGGCGGATTCCTTGAGTTTGGCCTTGGCCGCGTCCAGACGCTGCTCGGCCTGCTCCACCGGCAAGCCGTCCTGCAGCGATTGCCGATAAGCCATCAGGGATTTTTCGGTGTCCTTGCGCACGTTGGCGTCGACGTTGTCCAGCGAGCTTTCGACCAGTTCGAAGCCTTCCAGATACGCCGCCACCGACAGGTCATAGGCCTGATCGTGCTCACCGGCGCGGTACGCCGCCAGGCTCTTGTCCAGCGTCGCGGCGGTGTAGTCGAGCAACTGCGCCGGGCCGCGCTTGACCTGCGGCGGCTGCGCCCGTTGTACACGGAAGATCGCGGCGGCTTCAGCGCCTTCGGCAGCCTGCACTTCGGCCGGGGTCTGGCGGGCCAGGTCGGCGATGTTGTAGGTCTTGTCGGATTTGGCCGTGGCCGGATCGGCGCTGAACTGTGCGATGTAGGTCGCCAGGTCCCAACGCTGACGGTCATCCAGTTGATCGGCGAACGCCGGCATGTCAGTGCCTTCGACGCCCTGGCCGAGGGTGCTGTAGATCGCGTACAGGCTCAGGTGATCCATCCGCGCAGCGTCGCGCAGATTGGCCGGCGCCGGCGTCATGCCGAGACCCGCCGGGCCGTCGCCGGCACCGGTGTCGCCGTGACACACCGAGCAGTTTTGCGCGTACAACGGCGCACCACGGGTCGGATCAGGGGTGATGATCGGGGCCTGGCTGACTTCATAAGCCACCGCCAGTTTCGCCCCCAGTTGCCGGGCCTGACGGGCGACGTCCGCGCCGTCCTGTTTCGCCGAGATCGCGGCGTGCAAGGCGGTGACGCCCTGTTCGAGAGCCGCTTTCTCAGGCTTGGCAGGCAGGCCGGCGATCAGCCCTTGCAGCACCTGGGTGAACTCCAGCTGCTCGCGGTATTCGCCGTCGTCGATGACCTTGCCTGCCTGTACCGTCGGCGGGTAATCGGCGCTGATGTAATCGAGCAGGTGCAGCGCTTGCGGCGCGCCTTCCACGGTGTCGGCCAGCAGATTGAAGCTGCTCAGGGCGCACAACGGGAACACCAGCCAGGCCAGAAATCGGGACGCGGCAGTCATGAATGAGTCTCAAGTGGAAATGCGAAGTTACATATTGTTCACGTCGAGCGCGTTTCCCTCAAGCTTTCTTGGCGGCCCGACGGCTTTTAGCGCAAGGGTGCACTCGCCTTGCGGTAGTGTTCGGCCATGAATTCGACGAACACCTGCACCTTCAGCGCCACATGCCGGGCGTGAGGATAGAGCGCGTAGTAATGCCGCTGACCGAGGCTGTAGTTGGGCAGGATCTGCACCAGCCGGCCACGCAACAGATCGTCCTGCACCGTGGCCCGGGTGAACGCGGCAATCCCCACACCGGCCAGCGCCGCCGCATGCAGCGAGCTGATCGAGTCCGCCTTGAACCGCCCCTGAGCCCGCACCGCTGTCGTCAGCCCGCGCGCATCGGTCAGCGACCAGTCGCCACCGCCGGCGAACGCGAGCAATTGATGTTCGGCCAGCTCACTGACCTGGCGCACCAGACCGTGTCGCGCGACGTAGGTCGGCGAGGCCACCAGCACCAGCTCGGATACCGTCAGCAGACGCGCCACCAAGGATGAATCCGCCAGCGGCCCGCAGATGCGCAGCGCGACATCGAAGCCTTCGGCGATCAGGTCGACAAAACGGTCATCGCAGGACAGATCGACCTCAACCTCCGGATATCGCTGCTGAAACGCCGGCAACCAGCACGCCAGCTCCAGCGTGCCGATCACCACCGGCGCGCTGATGCGCAAAAGCCCACTGGGTGTCTCACGGGCCTGCCCGACCGCCAGTGCGGCCTGATCGACGCGATCGAGAATGTCCACGCACGCGGCGTAATACTGCTGCCCGGCCGTGGTCAGGCTGAAGCGCCGGGTGTTGCGGTTGATCAGGCGCGTGCCGAGCTCCGCCTCCAGTTGCTGGAGCTGGCGGGAGATCGTCGAATGCGTGGTGTCGAGCCGCTCGGCGGCGGCAGTGAAGCCGCGACACTCGACGATGCAACGGAACGCGCGCATGGCCAACAGCTGATTCATCGAAGCCCTCAGTCGAGTGGCAGGCGAACGATCTGCTGCGTGGTCATGACGTCACCGAAGGTGTCTTCGATTTCGGCCAGCGCCGCGCGGTGCAGGCTGTCCTTGTCGACGGTGTCGCCGTTGACGCGGGTGATCGCCCGGGTCGCCGAAGCATCGGATGCTACCACGACCTGATAGCCCAACGGCGCAGCGTCCCGGGCACCGCCGGCAACGCAGGCGTGGGTCATCAGCCCGGCGAAAATCACGGTCTTGATGCCGGCCTGCTTGAGCTGCCGATCGAGATCGGTGCTGGCGAACACGCTGACCGTTGTCTTTTGCAGCACGTGATCCTGCGCCCTCGGCTGCATCAGCGGATGAAACTTCACGGTCTCGCCGCCCTGTGCGAACACTGGCGAACCGGCGGGCGCGACGTGCTGGACCTGGAACACTGGAATCTTCGCCTGATCGGCAAAGCGGATCAGCTCACGGGCCTTGTTCATGGCTGCGATGCCGTCGGGAATCGGCAGGCGTCCGCTGAAGTACTCGTTCTGGAAATCGATCACCACCAGCGCGGTGGTCTTCGGGTCGAGGCGTTCGATCGGCGCCGCGCCGGATATTGCACGAAGGGTTGGATGAGCATCCGGTGCAGTACTGGCCATCGCACTGCTGACCGCAGCGAGACCAAGACTGGCGAACAGGATTCTGAAAACTAAGCTGCAGCGATACGTTTGCGAGAGAGTCATGACGCGGTTCCTGTAGAGAGGCGTATAAGTCGGGCCAAGTCTAGAAATCCGCAAACGGCCTGACCACGGCAGTATTGGCACATGATCTGTGCAACTTTTGCACAGACCATGTCAAAAAATCTGCCCGGCAATTAGCCATCATCTCCCACTATAATGCGCCACTTCAGCCGCCCTTCTGTTCAAGGAAGAACCCCTCGCCATGCGCCATTGCCTGCTGTTTTCCTTGTTGTTCAGCATCGTCTTGCAGTTGAGCGGTTGCGGGGCCTACCGCAATTACGACCTGGAACTGCAACAGACCACCGATCAGTTGAAAGCGGGCGACACCAACGGTGCGCTGGCCCTGATCGAGGCGCATAACCCGGATGAAGAAAAAGACCTGCTGTATTACTTCGAGAAAGGCGCGGTACTCAGCGCTGCCGGGGAGTTGCCGCAAAGTCAGGTCGCCTGGCGCAGCGCCGAACAGATGGTGATCCAGCGTCAGGACACCATAGAAACCGCCGGCGACAAGTTGCTGTCCGCCCTGGGCAATCAATGGGGCAGCATCATCAACGACAAGATTCGTCGCTACGATGGTTACGACTATGAAAAGGTCATGCTGACCACGCAAATGGCCTTGAATCAGTTGGCCGTGAATGACTTCGACGGTGCCCGTGCGGACATCAAGAAAACCCACGAACGCGAAACAATGATCGCCCGGCAACGGGAGCTGGAATACGAGCGCATTGAAAACGCCGCCAAGGCCCAAGGCGCGCGTGTGCATTACAAGGATCTGCAAGGTTACCCGGTGGTCATGCTGGACTCGCCGGCGGTCATCGCTCTGAAGAACGGCTATCAAAGTGCGTTCAGCCACTATCTGGCCGGCTTCACTTATGAAGCCCTGGGTGAAAAGGATCTGGCCGCACCCGGTTACCGTCAGGCCATAGAACTGCGTCCTGACATGCCGTTCTTCCAACAGGCATTGCATGACCTCGACAGCCCCGGGCTCAAGGCGGGCGAAAGCGATGTGCTGATCATCGTGCAAAGCGGGCTGGCGCCGGCTCGCAGTTCGGTGCGAGTGCCGTATCCGGTGAAGCTTGAGGACGGTCAGGTGATCGTGGCCAATGTGTCGTTTCCGGTGATGGTGCCCGACACGTCCACCCCACCCTTCGATCAGATCAGCCTCGACGGTCGTCCAAAGAAGCTGATCACGGTCAACAACATTACCGACATGTCCTTGCGCACTCTGCGTGACGACATGCCCGGGATCATCCAGCGCACCACGTATCGCGCGTTCCTGGCGGCAGACGTCCAGGGCACCGACAATCGGCGCAACCCGGCCAAGGCGTCCTATGTGACCCATTACGATGGATTCGAGCACGCAGACACCCGCACCTGGCGCACCCTGCCCAACCTCACCCAGGTACTGCGCCTACGGCTGAAGAAAGGCGAGCACATGATCAATCTGCCTACCGCACCCGGTGTCGCACCGCTTAAAATCCGCATCGATCAGGATCGTCAGATCATCGGCCTGCGCGCCCTGGGCGACAGAATCTATGCCAACGGCAGCGCTTTCCAGGCCTCCACATCGCCGGAAAGCCGCGTGGTATCCGGCCTGAAATAAGTAATGGCACCTTACCAACCGGTGCAATTAAAAAGCTATTACATAGCCAGCACCGCCCGCTTATAATGCCGCGCCCGCGCTATCGCGTTGCGGCATTAAAGCTCCTCTTGTTATGAGGAATTGGCAGGAGGCCAGCGCCACTGTCGATCGGTCCCAGCAGCCCGACCCGCACCCGAGGCTGTCGCTACTCATGGAAGAAGTACCCATGGCATTCCGCGCTCCCACTCTGATCGCGCTCAGCGCTGTCACCCTGCTGTCCGGCTGTTCGGCGTTTCGCAACTACGATTCCGAACTGGCCCAGACCAACCAGCAACTGGCCACCGGCAACGTCGACGCCGCCCTGACCTTGCTCGAAAAGAACAACACCGGCCCGGACAAGGACCTGCTCTATTACTTCGAGAAGGGTGAGCTGCTGCGCGCCAAGGGCGATTTGTCCGGCAGCCAGAATGCCTGGACCAGCGCCGACCAGGTGGTGGGCAAGTGGGAAGATTCGGTCAAGCTCGACACCGACAAATACCTGGCCCAGTTCGGCAGCTTCCTGGTCAACGACAAGGTGCGCCGCTACGAAGGCTACGACTACGAAAAAGTCATGCTGACCACGCAGATGGCCCTGAACCTGCTGGCGGTCAACGATTTCGACGGCGCCCGTACCGCGATCAAGAAGACGCACGAACGTGAAGCGGTGATCGCCGACCTGCGCGACAAGGAATACCTCAAGAGCGAAGAGGAGGCCGAGAAAGAAGGCATCAAGACCGAATACAAGGACTTGCAGGGCTACCCGGTCGCCAGCCTCGACGCGCCGGAAGTGGTCGGCCTGAAAAACAGCTACCAGAGTGCGTTCAGCCATTACCTGGCCGGTTTCGTTTATGAAGCCCTGGGCGAGAAAGACCTCGCTGCGCCGGGCTATCGCAAGGCTGCCGAACTGCGCCCGAACACGCCGCTGCTGGAGCAGGCGCTGGTCAACCTCGACAAGCCGGTCAAGAGCGACGACAGCGACATCCTGATCGTGGTGCAAAGCGGTCTGGCGCCGGCCCGCGATTCGATCCGCGTGCCGCTGCCGCTGCCAATCTCCAACAACGTAGTGATCACTCCGCTGTCGTTCCCGATCATCAAACCTGACACCTCCACCGCGCCATTCGCGCAGATCGGTGTCGATGGCCAACAGGTCGACCTGACCGCGCTGAACAGCACCACCGCCATGTCCCGCCGCGCCCTGCGCGATGACATGCCGGGGATCATCCTGCGCACCACCGTGCGCGCAATCACCAAAGGTGTGGCCCAGAAGAAGATCAACGAAACCAACCCGCTGGCCGGTCTGGCGGTCGGTATTTCTTCAGCTGTGCTCGAAGGTGCCGATACCCGTACGTGGCGCACCCTGCCGGACACCACTCAAGTGGTACGTCTGCGCTTGAAGAAAGGTGAGCACCAAGTCACTCTGCCGAGCGCCGTCGGTGGCTCTCAGGTCAAGGTGACCGTCGATCAGCGTTATCAGGTGATCACCCTGCGCGCCGTCGGCAATCAGGTGTTCGCCGCAGGCCTCGCCGCCCACGTGACCCCGAGCGCTGGCGCCACCGCCGTGGCCAGCCTCAAACAACCTTAAGAACGGAGTCTTTGCATGCGCTTCAAACTCATCGCCGTCGCCGCCCTCGCCCTGTTGGCGAGCGGTTGCGCCACCCCGCCACCACCGGAGCCGGGCAGTGCCGCGAGCAAGGTCGTGGCCATGGGCCCGCAGAAACACATCGTGGTCGGCGCGATGCGCGTGGCCCGCGAAAACGGCTTCATGACCGTCAACGTGCAGTTGAGCAACACCCTCAACAGCAACAAGACGTTCTACTACCGCTTCGCCTGGCTCGGGCCGGAAGGTTTCCCGATCGCCGAAGAAGAAGTCTGGAAGAGCCAGATGATGTACGGCGCCCAGACCAGCTTCATCCAGGGCATCGCCCCGACGCCGAAAGCCGTGGATTTCCGTCTGGAACTCAAGACGCCTTAAGCCCGACACCCTATTCCCGATTCAGAGAGCATTCCCATGTTTGCACGCTTTTCCTTCATCGCCGTCCTCGCCC
This sequence comes from Pseudomonas sp. CH235, assembly GCF_004368175.1. Lineage (NCBI taxonomy): Bacteria > Pseudomonadati > Pseudomonadota > Gammaproteobacteria > Pseudomonadales > Pseudomonadaceae > Pseudomonas > Pseudomonas sp. CH235. Next base: position 5,502 of record NZ_RRZJ01000020.1, on the reverse strand, counting down.
TGCTGGCCTCCGGTTGCGCCAACACTTCGCCGACCCTGGGCAGCAAGAACATCAGCTACGGCGACACCAAGGCCGTTGAAACCGTGACCAACGAGTTCGGTTCGACCGACCTGCAGATGATCGCCGAGTCGATGACCCGTTCCCTGGCCCAGTCCGGCATTCTGCAGGGTCGCCCTGTGGTCCAGGTCTACGACGTGAAGAACAAGACCAGCGAATACATCGACACCCGCGAAATCACCACCAGCATCAAGACCCAGCTGATGAAGTCCGGTACCGCCCGTTTCGCCAGCGACAACACCGCGATGCAGAGCCAGGTCGACCAGCTCAAACTGCAAAACCAGAGCGGCCTGTACAAGAAGAGCACCGTGGCCAAGACTGGCAACATGATCGCTGCCAAATACCGTCTTGAAGGTTCGATCAGCTCGATCGTCAAGCGCAGCAGCGACTACAAGGACGTCTTCTACAAATTCAGCCTGCAACTGATCGACGTTGAAAGCGGTCTGGCCGAGTGGATGGACGAGAAAGAGATCCGCAAAACCACGGAGCGTTAATCGATGCGCACATGGATTGGCATGATGGCCCTGGCTTGCGCGTTCAGCGTGCAAGCGGCCCCGAAAGTCGCGGTAACGGATCTGGCGTACCAGGAACGTGTGGAGCAATACATCCACATCGTTTCGTCGAAGAACAACTACCGCGAGGGCTACTACAGCTCCAGCGGTTCTTCGAGCTACGACGAATTCGAAGCCAACACCAGCTACATCGAACAGACCGAACTGCGTAAGTTCACCGGCGACATCAAGGGTGAAATCCTGCGTACCGGCATGTTCCAGCTGGTGCAGGGCACGCCGTACACAGCGTCGTCCAAGGGTGACATCTACGATGTGATCAAGCGGATCAAGGCCGGCAACTTCAAGGGTGCCGACTACGTGCTGTTCGGCACCGTGTCGGACATCGACTTCACTCAGGACATGAACGAGCTGGCGCACACCGACAGCTATTCGGCCGTGCTGGGCCTGACGCTGGTGGCCGACTTCAGCCTGATCAATACCAAGACCTACGAAATCACCTCGGCCTTCACGGCGATGGGTGAAGCGCAGGACACCAAACTGGTGAACCACCGCGACATCAAGATCTCACTCAACCGCCCGCGGGTGGTGCGTGAAGTCTCGAAGGCACTGGGCGAAGACGTGGCCGGACAACTGAGCATGCAGCTCGGTGGTGGCGGTTACGAGCAGCCGCGCGAACCGCAGCAGCGCAACAATCTGCCGCGTGATACGGCGCCAGTGATTCTTCACTGACCGACTGCCGGAAACGAAAAAGGCGACCTGAGAAGGTCGCCTTTTTTGTGCCTGTACGCTTTACACGGCGGCTTTGCGCAACGTCGCCATGAACGCCGCGGCGCCAATGAACAGTCCGGCAAACGTGCGGTTCATGCGTCGCTGCTGTGTCGGTGTGCGCAACAGGCGCAGCACCTTCGACGCCAGACCGGTGTAGCCGGCCATGACGATCAGGTCGACCGCGATCATGGTCACGCCGATCACCACGTACTGGATCAGCAGCGGCGCATGCGGATTGATGAATTGCGGCAGCACCGCGAGCATGAACACCAGCGCCTTGGGGTTGCTGATGTTCACCAGAAAGCCACGGAACACCAGAGCCAGCGGTTTGCCGATCGGGCGTACCGCTGCGTCATCGCTCATGTCCATAGGTAATGCGCGCCACTGCTTGATCGCGAGATAAACCAGGTAGGCGACACCGAACCATTTGATCGCATGGAACGCGGTGGCCGAAGCCGTGAGGATCGCGCCGACACCGGCGCCGACGATGGCAATCTGCACAGCCAGCCCGATCTGCAGGCCCAGGGCATTCCAGTAGCCGCGCCAGAAACCGTATTGCAGGCCGCTGGACATCGACGCAATGGCGCCGGCACCCGGAGAAAGACTGATCACCCAGCAGGCGGCAAAAAACGCCAGCCATGTTTGAAGCTCCATCGCACACCTCGACTTCGGACTCGTGACAATCCTCAAAGCTAATGCGGATTTGGCTGAATGACTACCGATTTTTTGCAGGATGTTGCGGCCGCCGACCAACGTGGCCGGCGCCCGATCACTTTTCGAAACCGCTGGAAGGGAAGATATCCGTGCCGCGCCAGCGTCGCACCGAACGCTGGAAGAACAGGCTGTTGGGCACTTGCACCATGGCGCTGCCGGTGCCGAGCTCTTCAGCCTCGATCAACGTGGTGTAGAGCAGATTGATCGCCACCACCCGGCCTTTGACGCCGGGCTTGTCGGTGGTGTCGACCAGTTCGACCACATCGCCAAGACGGAACGGGCCGACGGTGAAGATCAGAATCGCGCAGAGCAGGTTCGACAACACACTCCACATCGCGAAGAACGCCACCGCCGCCACCGCGACGAAGCCCGACAACGCAGTCCACAGCACTGTGGCCGAGACCCCGAGGCGTTCCAGCACGAAGATCAGCGCACTGCCCATGATCAGCCAGCGCAGACCGCCGCGCAGCGGCATCAGCAGCTGCGGCGGAAACGGATACTTCTCGCCCAGGCGGGTCAGGAATCGGGCGACGACGCGCTGGGCGAAGTAGCCGGCCAGCAGGATCAGCAGAATCTGCACGCCGAGCCAGATCGGCTCGACCCACATCGCCGGCAATGGAAGTTTGAAGGCGTCCATCAGGACAACGCCTCCAGCTCCGCCTGCATGCTTTCCAGCGTTTCCAGGGCTTCCATCCACGCTTCTTCAAGTTCGCCTTCGCGGACTTTCAGCTTGGCCTGTTCGGCCAGCAGGTCTCGCAATTCGTTCTTGCGCGCCGGCTCATAGAGGTCGCTGTCGCCAAGGCTGGCATCGACCTTGGCCAGTTTCTCGTGCAGCTTGCCGAGCTCGGCTTCGAGCTTGTCGGCTTCGCGCTTGTGCGGCGCCAGTTGCTGACGCAACGCAGCGGCAGCCTGACGCTGGGCCTTCTTGTCGGTCTTGTCCGGGTTGACCGGTGTGTTGCTGACCGGGGCATTGCGCTGACGGTATTCCACCAGCCAGCGGGCGTAGTCCTCGAGGTCGCCGTCGAACTCTTCGACCTTGCCGTCCGCGACCAGGAAGAAGTTGTCGGTGGTGCTCTTGAGCAGGTGCCGATCGTGGGAAACCACCAGCACCGCGCCGCTGAATTCCTGCAACGCCATGGTCAGCGCCAGGCGCATTTCCAGGTCGAGGTGGTTGGTCGGTTCGTCGAGCAGCAGCAGGTTCGGCCGTTCCCAGGCGATCAACGCCAGGGCCAGACGGGCCTTTTCGCCACCGGAGAAATTCAGCACCGGCTCATCGATGCGCGCGCCACGGAAGTCGAAACCACCAAGGAAATCGCGCAGGGTCTGCTCGCGCTCGGTCGGCGCCAGACGCTGCAAGTGCAGCAACGGACTGGCCTTGGCGTCCAGCGAATCAAGCTGATGCTGGGCGAAGTAACCGACCACGGTGTTCTCACCGCGAGTCAGGCGCCCGGCCAGCGGTTCGAGCTCACCGGCGAGGTTTTTGATCAGGGTCGATTTACCCGCGCCGTTGGGGCCGAGCAAGCCAATCCGCGCGCCGGGGGTCAGTTGCAGCTTGACCTTCTCCAGCACGGTTTTCTCGCCATAACCCAGACGCGCATCGGACAGGTCGATCAGCGGGCTGGAGATCTTGGTCGACTCGCGGAACACGAAGTCGAACGGCGAATCGACGTGGGCCGCCGACAGTTCTTCCATGCGCTCGAGGGCCTTGATCCGGCTCTGGGCCTGACGGGCCTTGGTGGCCTGGGCCTTGAAGCGGGCGATGTAGCTTTCCATGTGCGCACGCTGCGCCTGCTGCTTCTCGTAGGCCTGTTGCTGCTGGGCCAGACGCTCGGCACGGGCGCGTTCGAACGCGGTATAGCCGCCACGGTAGAGCGTCAGCTTGCGCTGATCGACGTGGGCCACGTGATCGACCACCTCATCGAGGAAGTCCCGGTCGTGAGAAATCAGCAGCAAGGTGCCGGGGTAACTTTTCAGCCACTCTTCGAGCCAGATGATGGCGTCGAGATCCAGGTGGTTGGTCGGTTCGTCGAGCAGCAACAGGTCTGATGGGCACATCAAAGCCTGCGCAAGGTTCAGACGCATCCGCCAGCCACCGGAGAAATCTCCTACCTGACGATCCATCTGCTCGTTGGTGAAACCGAGGCCGGCCAGCAATTTGCGCGCACGGGCGTCAGCAGTGTAACCATCGGCGCTGTCGAGTTCGGCGTGCAGGCGGGCCAGCGCGGTGCCGTCGTGGGCCTCTTCGGCTGCCGCGAGCTCACGCTGCACTTCGCGCAGGCGCAGATCGCCGTCGAGCACATAGTCGACCGCCAGGCGTTCGAGCGTGTCGACCTCTTGGCGCATGTGGGCGATACGCCAGTCGGCCGGCAACAGGCAGTCGCCCGAGTCCGGGTGCAACTCACCGCGGAGCAAGGCGAACAGGCTGGATTTGCCGGCGCCGTTGGCACCGATGAGGCCGGCTTTGTGGCCGGCGTGCAGGGTCAGCTCGGCGTCTTCTAGCAGACGTTGCGGACCACGCTGTAAAGTCAGGTTCTGAAGTCGGATCATAATGGCGGCGGAGTCTACCAGCTTCCCCCGCAACTGGCGCGAGTAGCACGATGTCCTCTGACCTGTGGAGCTTTGCCCTTGCCGTCTACGCCCGTCCCGGCGTGGAGGATGCCTGCCTGCGCCTGCAATCGGCGGGGGCCAACGTGTGCCTGATGCTGTGCGGTTTATGGCTGGAACAACGCGATGCGACCTGTGACGAGGCGCGTGCCCGGCAGTTGCTGCAACTGACAGAGCCCTGGGACCGGGAAGTGGTCCAGCCGTTACGCGCATTGCGCATGCAGTGGAAAACCCTGGCCGACACCGATCCGGTGCTCAAGGGCATGCGCGAGCAGATCAAGGGATTGGAGCTGGAGGCGGAGCGTGCGCTGCTGTCACGACTGGAAGGTGCCGCGCAAGGCTGGAAGCGTCATTCGAAGGAATCGAGTGACTGGCTGGAAGTGCTGGCCGGCCCTGCGGCCAACCTGAACCGCGACGCGCTGCAAGTGCTGCGCGTCGCGGCGACCGACACTTAGGAAGCGCTGGACGGGTTGCTGGTGACGCTCGACACCGGCGCCGACGATGGCGTGGTTGCGGTGGTCGAGGTAGTGGCGGCGGATGCCGGTGCTGCGGTCGGAGCCGGGGTTGCCGGTGCGGCAGGTTTGGCAGCAGGTGCAGTGGCCGGTTTTGCTGCAGCTGGTTTTGCTGCTGGCTTGGCGGTAGCCGGCTTGGCAGCGGCAGGTTTTTTCACTGCTGGTTTTGCAGCAGGTTTCGCGGCTGGCTTGGCGGCCGGTTTTGCAGCGGCCGCTGGCTTGGCGGCGGTCGTTGCAGGCTTCGCTGCAGCAGCCGGTTTGGCCGCTGGTTTTGCAGCGGGTTTTGCCGCAGGCTTGGCCGCTGGTTTCGCCGCCGCTTTGGCTGCAGGTTTGGC